>JANOCA010000351.1:0-4095 GCA_031411915.1 Opitutaceae bacterium | reverse complement strand
GGACCGCCAAACGGGTCGCAGATTTCGCGTTCGACCTGGCCGGGCATGAATTCGCGGAAGAGAAACAGGTTCTTGGGCGCGGGTGCGCCATGCAGGTGAATCATCGCGCGGTGCGACTCCGTCATCCCGATGACCGCGAGCGCGCCATCGATCATCTCCTGCGTGAGCGGGCGGCTCCGATGGCCGGAGACATCGAGGCCGACCTTCTTCAACGCGATCACGGAATTCTCCGAAACCGGCTCGCCGCCGCGGCCGGCGACGGCGGCGGAAGTGACCTTGAGCGAGCGCAGCGGCTCGGCCTCGGCGCGGAGGGCATGCTGGAGCAACGCCGCGGCCATCGGACTCCGGCATATGTTGGCCGTGCAAACGATGACGATGTTTCCAGGCGAAGACACAGGGAGCGAAAGGACAGGGTTTTCGGCGAAATGCAAAGCCGGAGTGCGGCAGCGGCGGACGTCCCGGCCCGCCGGTCCGCACGCTCGCCAAACCTCAAGCGACGGCCGACACGGAGGCCCGCTGCGTCAAAGCTTCTTCAGCGCCACGAGCGCGCGGTGCAGGTGCACGGCACGCTGGAGGGCGGCATCAATCGTCGGGTAATTGCGGCGCGGGGCCGATTTCCCGGAGGGCAACTCCACGGGCAAATCCGCGCCACGGTCGCGCACCAGGCTGGCCTCGTCGTTGCGGGCCTTGTCGGGGTAGTCGGCGAGGATCGCCTCGAGCGAGGCGCCGTTCTCAAGCGCGTCATAGGCTTTGCGCTCATCCTCCGCCTCGGACTTGACGGCACTGTCGGGCCGGAAGCGGCCGCCCGGCACGCCGATCACGACCGCACCCTCGCCGCCCCCGCGGTTGGCGAGCGCCTCGAGCAACGCCGCCGACGTGGCGGAATTGGCGAGGACAAAGACCGGCGTGCGCGCTGTCGCGCGGAAGCGCAGCCACGCCGTGAACGTCGTCACGGCCACCGCGTCGGCCTCGACGTAGCGCACATCGATCACGCAGGGCGGCACCTTGCCGGCAGGCTTGGTGGGCAAATCGGCCGGCAGTTGCTTCGCCCGCACATAGGTCAGGCCCTGCCCGAGATCGCGCTCGAGCGGTGCCGCGCTGGCGATGGTCGCGGTGGAGAGCGCGGTGAGAAAAAATACGTGGCGACGGGTCATTTGCGGTGGAGCTGGCGCGCGCCGATGTCCCGGCGGAAATATTTCGCGGCGCAGTGGATCGCGTCGCACGCGGCGTAAGCGTGATCGGCGGCGGCGCGCAGCGTGGGGGCGAGGGCGGTGACGCCGAGGACGCGGCCGCCGTTCATCACGAGCTGGCCCGCGGCATTGCGCGCGGTGCCGGCATGCAGAATGGAAACGCCGGGCGGCAAATCGGCAGCGGAAGGGAGCGTGATCACGTCGCCCTTGGCGTAGGCATCGGGATAGCCCGTGGCGGCAATCACCACGCACATCGCGTGGTCGGTTTTCTCGACGAGCTTAAATCCGGCCAGCTCGCGGCGCGTCGCGGCCCAGAGGAGCGCGAGCACGTCGTTGGCGATGCGCGGGAGCACGACCTGCGTCTCGGGATCGCCGAAACGGGCGTTGTATTCGATCACGCTCGGGCCGGCGGGCGTGAGCATGATGCCGATGAAAAGCGTGCCGCAGTAGTCGATGCCCTCGGCGGCGATCGCGTTGACGGAGGGCCGGACGATTTCGTTTTCGATGCGCGCGAGGAGCGCCGGCGTGACAACTTCGGCCGGCGAATAAGTGCCCATGCCGCCGGTGTTGGGCCCGGTGTCGCCATCGCCGATGCGCTTGTGATCCTGCGAGGTCGGCAGGATCACGTAGTCGCGGCCCGAGACGACGACGAGGATCGAGGTCTCCTCGCCGAAGAGGCAGTCCTCGATGAGGAGCTGCTTCCCGCTCGCGCCAAATTTTCCGCCTTCGAGCATCTCGCGCACGGCCGCCTCGGCTTCCGCGAGCGTTGGCGCGACCACCACGCCCTTCCCTGCCGCGAGCCCGTCGGCCTTGATCACGATCGGAATTGAGCGCGTGCGCAGATAGGCGAGCGCCGGCGCGACTTCGCTAAAGAACCCCGCCGCTGCCGTCGGGATGCGGTGCTTGAGCAGTATTTGCTTCGTGAAAATCTTCGAAGCCTCGAGCCGCGCGCCATCGGCCTTGGGGCCGTAGACCGGAATGCCCGCGGCGATCAGGTTGTCCGCGAGACCGAGAGAGAGCGGCACCTCGGGGCCAACCACGACGAACTCCATCTTCTCGCGCTGCGCGAGCGCGACGAGGCCGGGCACATCGTCAGCGGCGACCGGGAAGCACGCGACGTCGTCGGCGATGCCGGCGTTGCCGGGCGCGCAGATGACGCGCGGCTTCGCGGATGAGGCAAGCAACGCGCGCACGAGCGCGTGCTCGCGGCCACCGGAGCCGACGACGAGCACGGAGCGAGGAAGGGAGACGGTCTTGGCCACGCCGCGAAAGTTCAGAGCGCGACGCGCGTGGCAAGGCCCGGTTTGCAGCCAGGCAGTGCAGCGAGGATCGCCGGCACGAGCGGCAGCAAGTCGCCGAGACGATTCGAGCGGACGCTCACGACCAAGACGGCGATCCGGTATTTGGGCAGATGCTGCTGGTGGCTGAGATTGCGATCCACCGTGATGAACACCTCGAATTTTCCCTCCGCCAGCGCGAGCAGGGCGCCGTTCTTGATCGAGGCCCAGCCGGCCTGCGGCACGGTCGGCACCTCATGCCCCGGCAGGTGGCGGATCAGCCTTTTGGGGAGGCACTCGTCAAGGAGCACTCTCATGAGATGACGCTGCCACCACCGCCAGCCGCGCGCCTTCGTCCAAAAAGGCAATCGTCGCCTCGCGGGTCACTGTCGGAAAGTCCTCAAGGAACTCATCCAACGGATCGCCCGCCTCGAGGTAATCGAGCAAAGTCTGCACGGGCACGCGCGTGCCGCGGAAGCAGGGCGTGCCGCCCATGATTTCCGGGTCGATGGAGACAATCGATTTTTTCATGCCCGTAGGTTTGCTGGGATTCGTCCAGCAGGCAAGCCGCGCGACCCTGCGCAGGCGAGGGGTGGTTTTTTACGGTGATCGCCGTTACGGCGTTTACCGTAACGGCGATAGTCGTGATGGCGCGCCGAGTCCAGTCGGAGGCGCGGGACGCCTACAGCACCTGCAGCTTCTTGCGGTAGAACGCCACGACCTCGTCGGGATCGTCGGTGAAGAGAATGTAGTCGCGCATCCAGGCCGGCGCGCGCTTGGTCGCGATCATCGTGTCCAGCTGGTGGCGGAGATCGCCCCAGAATTTCGCGTTGAAGAAAACATACGGCACGCGCGGGCGGATGCCGAGCTTCAGGTTGCACAGCTCGATGCCGATCTCCTCGAGCGTGCCGACGCCGCCGACGTTGAAGACGCAAAAATCCGCCGCCTCGAACCATTTTTGCCGGAAGTGCCGCGATGACTCCTGGAAGGTGTTGAAGAAATCCACGCCGAGCTCCGGCGGCTGCGCCTCGAGCTCGAGGAAGCACGCGCCGGTGAGCGCGCCCTTGGCCCGCGCCTGATCCGTGGCGAGACGCATCACGCCGCCGCCGCCGCCGGTGAGCACGCCGAGGTTGTGGCCGATGAAGCTGGTAAGCTTGTCCACGAGCGCGGAGATGCGATCGGTGTCCTGTTGCTCGAGGCCCCACGCGGAGCCGTAGAACGCGAGCACGGTCGCCTCTTGAAATTTCCGCGCGACTTCCTCGCGCACAAAAAAGCCGTGCTCCTTGCGGTAGGTGTGCAGGTAGAGGTCCTTCGTCTGCTCGTCATACCAATACATCTGCACGCCGATCGCATTGAACGCATCGAGCCGCGCGTGGGCGTTGCTCGAAAGAAAATACCCGTGGGTGCGCGAGGCGCGGCGGAAGATGATTCGCTTGAGCCGCACGTCGCCAAGGCGGGTGAACAGCTCGATTTGCTCGAGCAGATCTGGGAAGTAGTCGAGGACGAGCGTGTCGGCGTTGTCGGGCGCGGCGTCGAGCGCCTGGATCATCGTGCGGCTCCCGAGGGGGCAGGCCTCGCCCTCGAGGAATTTCCGCAGGTCCTCGTTGGCGCGCACGAGCACGGCGCGG
>JANOCA010000350.1:0-1611 GCA_031411915.1 Opitutaceae bacterium | reverse complement strand
CGAGTTTGCGGCGGGCGCGGTCGATGAGGATGCGGCGCATGGATTCGGCGGCGGCCCCGAAAAAGTGGGCGCGGTTTTCAAAACGCTGATCGCCGAGCCGCAGCCACGCTTCGTGGACGAGTGCGGTGGGCTGGAGCGTGTGGCCGGGCTGCTCGCGGGCCATCTTCGCGCGGGCGAGCTGCTGCAATTCGCGGTACACGAGCGGGAACAATTCCTCCCCGGCCCGGGCGTCTCCGTGCTGGATGGCTGCGAGGAGGCGCGTGACGTCGCTCACGGGGGCAGCTTGCGGGTCGCAGGGCCGGTGTCGAGCTTTGCGAGGCAGTGGATCAGCGGCGGTGCCGCCCTCGGAGGACTTCGGATTGGCGTGCATTTTCGTGGCCCAATCGGCGGCGGCGCTGAAGAAATGGGCGCGGTTTTCAAAACGTGCGTCACCGAGGCGCAGCCACGCCTCGTGCACGAGCGCGGTGGGCTGGAGCGTGTGGCCGGGTTGCTCGCGAGCCATCTTCGCACGAGCGAGTGTGCGGAGCTCGGCATAGACCTGCGCGAGCAGCGCGCTGGCGGCGTCGGGTTCGCCGCGGTGGATGGCTTCGAGCAGGAGCGTGAGGTCGGCCATGAGACCGCTATGCGAAGGGGGATAAGCGGTTGCGCATAGACGGAGAGTGAAGCAGATCGCCAGCTCGGCAGGAATCGCAATGCCTCATCGGCATTCCGCCGCTACTTCGCCTTCGGCCGCGCTCGATACCGCTCGGAGAGGCGCGTGTGGCGCGATTCCAGCGACTGCTCGGCGCCACTCATCCAGAGCCGCTTCACCTCCGGGCGGATGTCGAGGATGTCGCCGGTGGCGGCGAAGAAGGTCGCATCCTTCCCGGCCTCGATGGAGCCGAGCCGGTCGGCCACGCCGTGGAGTTGCGCAGGGATCAGGGTGATCGCGGCGAGCGCGGCGTCGCCGGGCAGGCCGAAGGCGGCGGCTTGTGCGGCGAGGTAGGGGAGATTGCGCTGCACGGACGCGTTCATGTCGGTGAGGCCGGTGCCGATGGCCACCGTCACGCCGGCCTGGTGCAGGATGCCGGGGGCGCGGAATTGCACGTCGAAGGCATCGGAGCCGAGCGGAGGCAGGGTGAAGACTTCGGTGTAAATGACCGCGACTTTCCGGCGCGCGAGTTCGTCGGCGAACATCCAGGCGTCTCGTCCGCCGACGAGGACGATGCGCAGACGCGGGCGCGACTCGGACCACTTCAGTGTGGTGCGGATTTCCCGCTGGCCGCTGGCGTGGATCATCAGCGGGATCTCGCCGCTGAGCACGGGTCGCAGCGCTTCCCACGCGGGCACGGCGGGGCTGCCGGCCGGGCGCTTTTCCCAAGCCTCGGCATCGGCAAAGAACTGCTCGATGCTGCGCACTTTCTCCCGGCGCTCGCGGGCTTGCTCGTCGAGCGGTTTGGTTTTTTTGGGGGCATTCGGCCCTGGGATGGTGAGCGAATGCTCAGGCCAGAAAAGGTGCATCGCGGTGCGGCGGCGCACGAGCATTTCCTCGGTCGTCCAGCCGTGGGCAGCGACCAGCCCCGAGGTGCCCGCCAGCAGCTTGCCCTGTGGCACGGGGGCGAAATGCGTGAC
>JANOCA010000349.1:0-13531 GCA_031411915.1 Opitutaceae bacterium | reverse complement strand
CCCAAGACGTGCAAGGTGAACACCGAGTTCGCCTCGGACCTCTGGATTATCGAGGGCGATGTCACGCAATTCCACCAAGTCCTGCTCAATCTTTGCGTCAATGCCCGCGACGCGATGCCCAATGGCGGCACCCTCACCCTGACGGCGGAAAACACCCGGGTCGACGAGTCCTTTGCGGCGATGCAGGCTGGGTCGCGGCCCGGGCCGCATGTCTGCTTCGAGGTCGCCGATACCGGCACCGGCATCGCGCCGGAGCATCTCGACAAGATCTTCGAGCCCTTCTTCACCACCAAGGAGCCCGGCCGGGGCACCGGCCTGGGTCTGGCCACGGTGCACACGATTGTGCGCAGCCACGGCGGCTTTGTGCAGGTGCAGTCCAAGGTCGGCCGCGGCACGAGCTTCAAGATCTTTCTTCCCGCGAAGCCCGAGGCCCAGGCGGAGGAGCCGGCCAACGACGCGGAGGCCACCACCCGCGGCCGCGGCGAACTCGTGCTGGTCGCGGAGGATGACGAGCCGCTGAGCGACCTCATCCAGCGGACCTTGGAAGCCAACGGTTACAAAGTGCTCATGGCGGGCGATGGCACCGAGGGGCTGAGCTTGTTCCTGCAGTATCGGAGCGAGATCCGGCTTGTGCTCACGGATGTGATGATGCCGTTCTTCGACGGCATCGCGTTCGTGCGCGCCCTGCGCAAGGTCGAGCCGACCGCACGCATCGTGGCCTCCAGCGGCATCGACCTCAGCGAGGATGCCGGCGGGCCGCGGCGCGAAATCGCCGCCCTCGGCGTCAGCCTTTTCCTGCAGAAACCCTACCGCGCGGAAAAACTTCTCCGCCTCGTGCGCGAAGCGATCGATGCGCCCGCCCACGGCGTCACCGGTGCCGACGGCACGCCGGGCGGCATGGTGGCCGCCCGCGTGATCCACTCTGCGGCCGTGCCGCAGCCGGCCGTGGAGAAGAGCACGCCATCGCCCGTCATGGTGGCGGAACCCGCCCTCGGGGCTTCGCAAAACCCAGCGGCTGCGCACCCCCCAATTTTGAACTGACGATGAACGAGCTGCCCTCACGTTCCCCTGCGAACAGCACCGGCGAGCCGCCGTTGGAAAACCCGGGCCTGCCCGCCCCGTCGTTGGAAGCGCAACTGGCCGAGCGCACTGAGGAGCTAAGAAAGGCCCGGCAGGAACTGGAGACCTTCGCCCACGCGGTCTCGCATGATTTGCGGGCGCCGCTGCGCGCGATTTCGGGTTTCGGCCGGTTTCTTGCCGAGGAATACGGCGCCACCCTCGACGAACAGGCCCGCAGCTATCTCAGCCGCATGACCGAGGCGGCGGCGCAAATGAACAGCCTGTTCGACGACCTGCTGCTGTTTGCGCACGCGGCGCGCAGCCAGCTGCGGCGTCGCCCGCTTGATTTGAGCGCTCTCGCCCGGCAAATCGCCGACACGCTCGATCAAGCTGGGGCGCCGCGCCGCGTGGATTTCACCTGCATGTCCGGCCTGCGCGTTTCAGGCGACGAACGGCTGATCCGTGTGCTGCTCACGAACCTGCTGGGCAACGCCTGGAAATACACCGGGAAAGTGGCGGAGCCTCAGGTCGAGATGGGACGGCTGGACGGCGCGGAAGGATCGTTCTTTTTCATCCACGACAATGGAGCCGGCTTCGATGTGCGCTATGCCGAGCGGCTGTTCGGCATGTTCCAACGCCTGCACTCGGCGGCCGAATTCGAAGGGAGGGGCATGGGCCTCGCCACGGCGCAGCGGGTCGTCCAACGGCATGGCGGCCGCATCTGGGCTGAAACCAAACTGAACGAAGGGTCGACCTTTTGCTTCACGCTGCCGGATGCCGGTGGGGCTGACTTCGGCCGCCAGAGTCTCATTTCACCCGTCGGCCAACTGTTGGACACCCAACCCACGTCATGAAAAATCGCTTCGACATTCATACCGACTCGTTGACCCCGTTCGCTGCGGAAACACGTCTCCAGCAGGAGAACCAGGTGCTTAAGATCGTCGGTTCCGAGCTACCGCTCGACGAGAAGCTCGTGGCGTTGGTCCGGGCCGTCGAGGCGCAATCCCGTGAGATGCTCTGCGCGATCCTACTGCTCGATGCCGATCGGCGGCATCTGCGCCATGGCGCGGCGCCGAGCCTGCCCGCCGATTTCAGGGACATGATTGACGCGCTGGCGCTGGGTGAACACGCGGACTCATCCCACACGGCGGCCTTTCGCCGCGAAAAGGTCTGGATCGCGGACATCGCCACGGATCCGCTGTGGGCCAGCTACCGCGAACTCGCCTTGCGGCATGGACTGCACACGTGCTGGTCCCGGCCGATTTTCGATGCCGGGCGCAGGGTGCTGGGCACGATCGTCCTTTATTTTCGCCAGGCGCGCGTGCCCCAGACCAGCGATTTATGGCTCGTCGAGATGACCGCGCACGCCGCGGCCATCGCGATCAGTTTGCAGGAAAATGCCGAAAAAATTCGGCGCCGGGAGGCCCGGGTGCGCGAGCAGGAGAACCGCTTGCAAGCGCTCAAGTCCGAAGTGAACGGCCTGATGGCCGCGCTGGGCCGGCCGGACCGTTACCCGGGGATCCGTTCAAAATGAAGGCCTCTCTCCCTCCCGACGAACCGCAGCGGCTGGCCGCTTTGCGCCGATACGAAGTCCTCGACACCCTGCCTGAGGCTGCGTTCGACGACCTCGCGCTTCTCGCTTCGCAGATCTGCCAGACACCCATCGCCGCCATTTCGCTGGTGGACGAGGACCGGCAGTGGTTCAAGTCCCGCATTGGTATCGACGCCACCGAGACTCCGCGGGCGGTCTCTTTTTGTGCTCACGCGATCCTCAACCAGGACGAGTTGCTGGAGGTGAAAGACGCGACCTTGGATGCGCGCTTTGCCGACAATCCCTTGGTGACTTCCGATCCGCGCATCCGGTTCTATGCGGGCGCGCCGCTCGTCACGCCGGAGGGGCAGGCGCTCGGCTCACTGTGCGTGATCGACCGAGCACCGCGGCGGCTGACGGCCGAGCAGTTGGCGGCGCTGCGGACCCTCAGCCGGCACGTGGTCGCGCAGCTTGAGCTGCACCGCGGGGCTCGCGAGCTGGAGCATGAGGTCGCGGAACGCCGGCGCTCTGAACAGGCGTTGCGGGCTTCGGAGCAGTTTCTCCAGGACACACTCGATGCGCTTTCGTCCGAAATCGTGATTCTCGACGAGTCCGGACGCATCGTCGCGGCCAACGCCGCCCGCAACCGTTTCGCCCGGGAAAACCCGCAGCTCACCGGAGGTGAGGGCACCGGGGCGAATTACCTGGAGCTGTGCGATCGCACCCAAGGCGAATGCGCGGAGGACGCGCAGGTCCTGGCCCGGGGCATCCGGGCGGTGATGGACGGCGAGACCGCGGAGTTTCATCGCGAATATCCCTGCCATAGCCCGACTGCCCGGCGCTGGTTCATCATGCACGTCACCCGCTTCGGCCCCGCGGGCGCAGGGCGCGTCGTCATTGCGCATGTGGACATTACCAAACGCATTCTCGCGGCCGAGCGGCTGCGGGTGAACGATCTGGCTATCAAGGCGGTCTCACAGGGTGTCATCATCGCCGGGGCCGACCGGCTCATCCTCACGGCGAACCGCGCCTTTTCTGAGATCACCGGCTACAGCGAGGCGGAGATCGTGGGGCGCAACTGCAAGTTTCTCCAAGGCCCGCTCACCGATCCGGGGACAGTGGAGGCGATCCGGGTGGCGCAGAGGCACGGCGTCGAGTTCGCCGGTGAAATCCTCAACTACCGCAAGGACGGCGCGGCGTTCTGGAGCGAGCTGACGGTCTCGCCCGTGCGCGACGAGCAGGGGCGGCTGTCACACTTCATCGGCGTCATCCGCGACATCAGCGCGCGGAAAGTGGCGGAGGGCGAACTCGGGAAACTGCACGTGCAGCTGATGGATGTGTCGCGGCAGGCCGGCATGGCGGAGGTCGCGACGAGCGTGCTGCACAACGTGGGCAACGTGCTGAACAGCGTGAACGTCTCGACGACCCTGCTGGGCGACCGCCTGCGCAAAAACCGGACCGCGAGCTTTGGCAAGGTCGCCGCGCTGGTGCGGGAGCAGGCGGCCGATCTCCCGGGATTTTTCGCCCGCGATCCGCGGGCGCGCCAGTTGCCCACTTACCTCGAACAGTTCGCCCTGCATCTGAACTCCGAGCAGGCAGGCATGCTCACGGAGATCGAGGATCTCCGGAAGAACATCGAGCACATCAAGGACATCGTCGCGATGCAGCAGGATTATGCCAAGGCCTCCGGACTCACCGAGCTGGCCAGGCCGGCCGACCTGATTGAGGACGCGCTGAGGATGAACGCGGCCTCGCGCTATCGGCATGCGGTCGAGGTCATCAAGGAGGTTGGCGACGTCCCTCCCATCCCGGTGGACAAGCACAAGGTCCTGCAGGTGCTGGTGAATTACCTGCGCAATGCGAAGCAGGCATGCGATGAGTCGGGCGGCAGTGACAAACGGATCATCCTGCGCGCCGGACTGCGCGGGGACCGGGTCTTCTTCTCGGTCACCGACAACGGTGTGGGCATCGCGGCGGAGAATCTGAAACGCATCTTCAATCACGGTTTCACGACCAAGAAGAACGGCCACGGCTTCGGACTGCACAGCGCCGCCAATGCGGCCGCGGAGATGGGCGGTTCCGTGAGTGTCCACAGCGATGGCGCCGGCTGCGGCGCGACCTTCACCCTCGAACTGCCGTCAAGAATGGCGGCGGCTGCCGCATGAAGAGTTCCCGCGCCACCCCAGCGCGACCGTTTCTGCCGGCCGCCACTCCGTGCCGCGCCCGGGGCGCCGGGGCGGCCGTCCGCGTTTGGTTGGGCCGAATCGGCCTTCGCCCGCGTCTCTGGATCGGGCTCGCACTGATCGCGATTGGCCCGCTCTTCCCCACGCGCCTCGCGGCGCTCAATCCCGCGCGTCCGGCCGACAGCTATTCCATTCACGGCTGGTTCACCGAGGACGGCCTGCCTTCCAACAAAATCCGCGCGGTGATCCAGGCGCGCGACGGCTATCTGTGGCTGGCCACCGCGCAGGGCCTCGCGCGCTTTGATGGCAGCCGTTTCACCACCTTCACGGCGAAGACCCATCCCGAACTGGGCGGGGGCGGTTTTTTCGCGGCGATGGAAGCCCCCGACGGGGCGCTCTGGTTCGGCGGGGACAACGGTCTTTTTCGCTGGCAAAACGAGCGCTTCGACCGGTTCACGACCGAGCACGGGCTGGCGCACAACTATGTGCGCGCCCTGGCCCTGACGCGCGACGGCGCGGTCGTCGCGTGCACCCGCGAGGGCTATTCCGTGATGCGCGGAGGGCGGCTCACCACGCCGGGCGGGGTGTGGAAACAGGCGACGGGAGTCGCGCGGTCGTATCTGGAACGGGCGGACGGCAGCATCCTGCTCGGCACGGAAGACGGCCTGTGGCGGATGGCGGGAGGGAACATCGAGCGGCTTTCAGACGTGCCGGGCCTGCGGGGCAGCGCGTTTGCCGGCCTGCTGGAGACGCCCGATGGCGCGGCCTGGATTGGGTTCAGCGGGGGCTTGCATTGCCTCCGGGCCGACGGCCGAGGCGAAAGCTACGGCCCCGCGGAGGGGCTCGCCGGCTCCCGCGTGACGAGTTTGCAGCGGGACAAGGACGGAAACCTGTGGATCGCGGCCTCGGACGGGCTCTTTCGATTGACCGACGGACGAATCGAGGCGGCGAGCTATCCGGCGCAATTCGACGGGACGACCGTCCAGCAGCTTCACGAGGGCCGCGAAGGCGGCCTGTGGGTGGCCACGGCCGCGGGCCTGTTTCGACTCAAGGACAATGTCGGCACCGTCATCGATGTGGCCGACGGACTGGCGCAGACTTCCGTGTATGCGGTGATGGAGGCGCGCGACGGCGTGTGGTGGATCGGGGTCTGGAACGGCGGAGTCTATCGCTATGATGGCAAACGGGCGACCCGGCTGGCCGCGCCGGGAGTTCCGGGCCTGGAGCAAATCACCGCCTTGGCCGAGGCGGAGGACGGGGCAGTCTGGATTGGCGGGAATGCCGGATTGTATCGGCGCGCGGTGGACGGCGGCATCACTCCTTATTTTCTGCGCGAGCAGTCGGACGCCTGGCAGAAACAACTTGCCGAGCGGGGAGATGCCCGCTTGCCGGGCATTGCGCACCGCCGGGTGAACGCCATCGCCGTCGATGGCGAAGCAGTCTGGGCCGCGACCGATGGCGCACTCTACCGCGGCAGCGGCGGCCAGTTCCGCGCCTATACGACGGCGGACGGGCTGCCCGGCAATGTTTTCAAGTCCGTCCTCCGGGCCCGCAACGGCGACATTTGGGCGACCGTGCCGCCGCATGGCGTGGCACGGCTCCGCGACGGGCGTTGGACGGTCGTTCGCTGCGGCGAGACCCTGTCCCCGGCCTATCCCCGCGCCCTCTACGAGGACATGACGGGCGCCATCTGGGTCACCACCGAGGGCGGAGGGCTCAACCGTTTCAAAGACGGACAATGGCGGACGTTCTCCATCAAGGACGGCCTGGCGCACGATTTCATCTCCGGCGTGATGGAGGACAATCTGCAGAACCTCTGGGTCGCGTATCCCCGCGGCATCATGCGCATCCCGCGCCCCGAGTTCGATGAACTCGCCGCCGGGCGCCGCGCCGCCGTGCAGCCCGTGATATTCGACCGCTTTGACGGGTTGCCGCGGGGCGAGACGAACCACCAGGGCGGGCCCAACGCGTGGCGCGCGCGGGATGGACGCGTCCTCTTCGCCACCGACCGTGGCGTCGCCGTGATCGAGCCCGCCCACGTCGAATTCAACCGCCTCCCGCCGCCCGTTTACATCGAGCGTCTCGCCGTCGATGGCACCGGGGCGGATCTCGCGCGGCCGATCACGGTCCCTCCCGGCACGCACGAAATTGAAATCAATTACACGGCCGTCAGCCTGCTCTCGCCGGAGGAAGTCAAATTCAAGATCCGGCTGGAGCCCTTCGATCGCGAGTGGAAGGACGCCGGCACGCTCCGTAATATCCGTTATACGGAATTGCCCCCGGGCGACTACACGTTCCGGGTCGTGGCTTCCAACAGCAACGGAGTGTGGAATGAGGTGGGCGCGGCGCTGGCGTTCACCGTCCGACCTTTTTTCTACCGCACGCCGTGGTTCCTCGGTCTCGCGGCGATGGCCGCCGCCGCCTCCGGCCTCGGGATTACGCTCAGCCGGCGCCGGCGCGCGGCGCGGCAGATGGCGACGATGGCGGATTTGGTGGCGGAACGGACTCGCGAGTTGCAGGCGGCGAAGGAACGGGCCGAGTCAGCCGTCCTCGCCAAGAACGATTCCATCACGGCGCTCAAGCGGGCCCAGGCGGAAGTCGCCGCCGAGCGGGCGCGGTTCAAGTTCATCTTCGAGGCGGTGCCGGTGGGCATCGCGTTCGCGGTGCCCGACGATCAGGAGACTTTCCTCGCCAATCCCGCGCACTTGCGCATCACGGGCCTTTCGGCCGCGGAAATGCGGCAGTCGGGAGCATTCGACCGCGTGACGCACCCCGACGATCTGGCCCGCCAGCAACCCCTCGTGCGGAAATACAAGCGGGCTGAAATCGACCATTTCACCCTCGAAAAACGCTACCTGCATGCCGGAGGGAAAATCCTGTGGGCTTCCCTCACGCGCCGCATGTTCACCGATCCGGTGACGGGCGCCCGGCAGTCGATCACCACGCTGGTTGACATCACGGAACGAAAGGCCGCCGAAGCCGGCCTCGCCGAGACGCACCGGCAGCTGCTTGACACTTCCCGGCAGGCGGGGATGGCGGAGGTGGCGACGAGCGTGCTCCACAACGTGGGGAACGTGCTGAACAGCGTGAATGTCTCGACGACGCTCCTGTGCGATCGGCTGCGAAAGGGCAAATCGGCCGGCTTCGCCAAAGTGGCCGCCCTGCTCCGCGAGCAGGCGGCGGACCTGCCCGGTTTCTTTGCGCGGGACGCGCGCGCCGCCAAGTTGCCCGGCTACCTTGAGCAGTTTGCCCAGCACCTGGCGTTTGAGGAGCAGGTCATCCTGGGCGAGGTCGAGAGCCTGCGCAAAAACGTGGATCACATCAAAGACATCGTGGCGATGCAGCAAAGCTACGCCACCGTGGTCGGGATCACGGAGATCGTGCAGCCCGCCGACTTGGTCGAGGATGCCGTGTGCATGAACGCCGATTCGCTCGACCGCCACGATATCGAGGTGGTCAAGGAGATGGCGGAGGTGCCGCCCATCGCGGTGGACCGGCACAAGGTGCTGCAGATCCTGATCAACTTCCTGCGCAACGCCCAACATGCGTGCGACGAATCCGGCCGCAGCGATAAACGCATCACCGTCCGGGTGGTCCGGCGCGAGGACCGGGTGCTGTTCTCCGTGCTCGACAACGGGGTGGGCATCTCCCCCGAAAACCTGAAGCAAATCTTCCGCCACGGTTTCACCACGAAGAAGGAAGGCCACGGCTTCGGCCTGCACAGCAGTGCCAACGCGGCCGCTGAAATGGACGGCCGCGTAAGCGTCCACAGCGACGGCCCCGGCTGCGGCGCCAGCTTCACCCTCGACCTGCCGTTTGCCCAGAATCCCGTCTCGCCCGCGCCCCCCGCATGAACACCTCGCCCAGCCCGCACCGTTTGCTCGTCATCGATGACAACCGCGCCATTCACGAGGATTTCCGGAAAATCTTCGAGTCCGCCGCCGCGGAGTCGTCCGCCATGGAGCACTCGGAACGGGCGCTGGTAGGTGGCAGCCCGGCTCGCCTTTCCGGAGCAGGCTTCGAGATTGATGCCGCCTTTCAAGGCGAGGAGGGCTTGCAACGGGTCGCGCAGGCCGTGAACGCCGGCCGTCCGTATGCCCTGGCGTTTGTCGATGTGCGCATGCCGCCGGGCTGGGATGGCATCGAGACCATCGAGCGGATCTGGAAGCTCGATCCCGACATCCAAATCGTCATCTGCACCGCGTATTCGGATTACTCGCTCGACGACATCCTGGCGCGGCTCGTCCGCTCGGATCGCATGCTGATCCTCAAGAAGCCGTTCGACAACGTCGAGGTCCTGCAACTGGCCAACGCCCTCACGGAAAAATGGCGGCTGGCCCGGGAACTCCGGCGGCAGCTGGCCCACCTCGAGAATCGGGTCGCGGAGCGCACCGCGGAGCTGCGCGCGGCCAACGAGCACCTCGCGGCGGAAGCATGCCGCTCGCGCGACCTGGCACGCGAAGCCCAGGCGGGCAACAAGGCCAAGAGCGAGTTTCTGGCCATGATGAGTCACGAGCTTCGCACGCCCATGAACGGGATCCTCGGCATGACCAGTTTGCTGCTCGAAACCGAGCTGACCGACGAGCAGCGCGACTTCGCCTCGACGGCGCTGGGCAGTGGCGAAGGGCTGATGACGGTGCTCAACAGCATCCTGGAGTTTGCGGAATTGGAGGCTGGCCGGGTGGGATTGGAAGACAGAGTTTTCAGCCTGCCCGAACTCATCGAGGGCGTCGTTTTGCGTTTCCTGCCCCGCGCACAGGCCAAGGGCCTCGTCCTCACCAGCCGTTTGTCGCCGACGCTGCCCTCCCGATTCCGCGGGGATTCCCGTCTGCTGGGGCAGGTTTTCTGCACCCTGCTGGACAACGCGGTCAAGTTCACGGCCCGGGGTAGCATCTTGGTCACGGTGGCGGCGGCCGGCGAATCGCCGGGGAAAATCATTCTGCGTTGCGAGATGAGCGACACGGGTGTCGGGATCAGGCAGGATGTCCAAGGCGCGCTGTTCCAGCCGTTCTGGCAGGCGGATCTTTCGACGACACGCAGCTTCGGCGGGGCGGGCTTGGGGCTGGCGATTTGCCGCAAGATTGTGGGCCTGATGGGCGGCGAGATTGG
The DNA here is from genome assembly GCA_031411915.1 of Opitutaceae bacterium. Taxonomy (GTDB): domain Bacteria; phylum Verrucomicrobiota; class Verrucomicrobiia; order Opitutales; family Opitutaceae; genus ER46. The sequence continues at coordinate 3,649 of JANOCA010000349.1, read as the reverse complement.
TGTCCGCAGCGAGCCGGGGGCCGGCGCCACGTTTTGGTTCACCGTCGCGCTGACCAAGGAGCCGGAGCCGGGCTCGGCCGGACCCGACGAGGGCGTGAATGGAGCCTCCACCGCGGCCCGCCACCTCAACCCTGTCGACGCATGAATCCTCCTGCCCCTGCAGCCAGCCAACCCAACCGGCGCATCCTCATCGTGGACGACAATCGCGCGATCCATGACGATTTCCGCAAGATCCTCGACCGGGCTCCGAGCAGCGAGAGCGGGCTGGACGAGGCCGCGGCCGCATTCTTCGGGGAAGACCGCGCGGCCGACGTGAGCCAGGGTTTCGAGTTGGATTCAGCCATGCAGGGCAAGGAGGCGTTGGACCGTGTGCAGCAGGCGGTGAAGGAGGGGCGGCCGTATGCGATGGCGTTTGTCGACATGCGGATGCCGCCGGGCTGGGACGGCGTGGAGACGATTTCCAAGATCTGGGAGGTGTATCCCGATTTGCAGGTGGTGGTGTGCACCGCCTACTCGGATTATTCGTGGGACGAGATGATCGCCAAGATCGGGCAGTCGGACCGCCTGTTGATCCTGAAGAAACCGTTCGATGTCGTGGAGGTGCTGCAACTGGCCAACGCCCTCGTCGCCAAGTGGCAGTTGCTCCAGCAGAATCGCACCCATGTCAGGGAACTGGTGGAGCGGATCCGCGAACGGACGCAGGCGCTCGAGAATGCCAACGCCACGCTGCAAACCGAAATCGCCGACCGCAACAAGATGGAGATTCAGCTGCGCCACGCCCAGAAGATGGAATCCATCGGGCAACTGGCCGCGGGCATCGCGCACGAAATCAATACGCCCACGCAATACATCGGGGACAACACCCGCTTCGTGCAGGATGCGGTCGGCGAATTGCTGGCCCTCGTGGACGCGATGGAGATGTTGACCGCGCCGGATGCGGCGCCGCCCAGTGCGGAGTGGCTGGCGGATTTTCGCGCCAGGATGGCGCGGGCCGATCTGGGCTATCTGAGGCAGGAGATCCCAAAGGCCATCACGCAGTCCCTCGATGGGGTCGCGCGCGTCGCAAGAATCGTGCGCGCGATGAAGGAGTTCTCGCATCCGGGCACGACCGAGAAAACGCCGCTGAATCTGAATCACGCCATCGAGAGCACGCTCACCGTCGCCACGAACGAATGGAAATACGTCGCCGAACTCGTCACGGATTTCGACTCCGCCCTGCCGCCGGTGCCGTGCCTGCCGGGTGAGTTCAACCAGGTCGTCCTCAACATCGTCGTCAATGCGAGCCATGCCATCGCGGACGTGGTGGGCGATGGCGGCCAGGGCAAGGGCACCATCACCGTCAGCACCCGGCGCGACGGCGAATGGGCGGAGCTGCGCATCCGCGACACGGGGACGGGAATCCCCGAGCATGCGCGACAACGGATATTCGATCCATTTTTCACGACCAAGGGCGTGGGCAAGGGCACCGGCCAGGGCCTCGCCATCGCGCATTCCGTCGTCGTGGAAAAGCATGGCGGGACCCTGCATTTTGAGACCGAGCTGGGCCAGGGGACGACCTTTGTCATCCGCCTGCCGCTGCGAGCTCCGGCCGCGGAGAGGAGGGTCGCATGAAGAAGCGAATCATCTTCGTGGACGATGAGGACATGGTCCTGCAGGGATTGCAGCGCATGCTCCGGCCCATGCGCGACGAGTGGGAGATGGAGTTTTTCAACAGCGGCGCCCAGGCGCTCGAGCGCCTGGCCCGCTCGCCGGTCGACGTGGTCGTCTCCGATATGCGGATGCCCGGCATGAACGGCGCCGAGTTCCTAGCGCACGTGATGCGGCAGCATCCGAGGACCGTGCGCCTGATCCTCTCGGGCCACGCCGACAAGGACCTCATCCTCCGGTGCGTCGGCTCCACCCATCAGTTTCTCGCCAAGCCCTGCGATCCCGAGGCCATCAAGGCGACGGTGCGCCGTGCCGCCGCGACGGACGACGCCTTGCAAAGCGACACGCTCAAGCAGCTCGTGGGGCGGATGGGACGCCTGCCGAGCATCCCCTCGCTCTACAGCGAAATCGTCGAGGCGCTGCATGACCCGGAGGTCTCGATGGACACGGTCGGCCGCATCATCGGCAAGGACATCGCGATGACCGCGCAAATCATGAAGCTGGTGAACTCCGCGTTCTTCGGCCTGCGCCGTCATGTCGCGAGTCCGGCCGAGGCCGCCACCTATCTGGGCCTCGATACCATCCGGTCCCTCGTCCTGTCGATCAACGCATTCTCACAGTTCGAGTCTGTGAAGATTGAGGGCTTTTCCTTTTCGGCGCTCTGGGCGCACAGCCTCGATACGGGCGCCGCGGCGAAGGCGGTGGCCAAGGCGGAGGACATGGATGGCAAGATGGCCGACGAATCGTTTGTCGCCGGGTTGCTGCACGACACCGGCAAGATCGTGCTGGCGGCGAACTTTCCCGCCCAATGCGCGGAGGTGCTGCGGCTGATCCAAGGCGGCGGCCTCGAGCCCTGCCAGGCGGAGCAGCAGGTTTTCGGGGCCAATCACGCCGATGTGGGCGGCTATCTCCTCGGCCTGTGGGGCCTGCCCGTGCCGGTGGTCGAGGCGATCGCTTTCCACCACCGGCCCTCCTGTGCCGTGGAGAACGGTTTTTGCCCGCTCACGGCTGTGCATGTGGCCAACGCGTTCGTCCACGGCCCGGCCGAGGCGGACCCCGCGGCGGCGGATGCCCGGCTGGACGCCGCTTATCTGGAGACCCTCGGACTCGGCGCACGCGTGCCGGTCTGGCGTGAGAACTACCGCAACGACACCAAAACCCCGAGAGCTGCATGAGCACAAAAATCCTGTGCGTCGATGACGACGCCAACATCCTCGCTGGCTTCCAGCGCAACCTGCGCAAGCAATTCATCCTCGATACCGCCGTGGGCGGCGAGCAGGGGCTGGCCGCCATCGAGGCCAACGGCCCCTATGCCGTCGTCGTGGCGGACATGCAGATGCCCCGCATGAATGGCATCCAGTTCCTGACCCACGTGGAGCAGCGCGCGCCCGACACCGTGCGCGTGATGCTCACGGGCAACGCCGATCAGAAGACAGCCATGGACGCCGTGAACGAAGGCCACGTCTTCCGGTTTCTCACCAAGCCGTGCTCCCCTGAATCCCTCGCGGCGACGCTCGCGGCCGGCCTCGGGCAGTATCGCCTGATCACGGCGGAGCGTGAGATCCTCGAGCGCACGCTCAACGGGACGACCAAGGTGCTGGGGGACATCCTCTCCATCCTCGACCCCGCCGCGTTTGGTCTTGGTCAGAAGCTGCGCGATTGCATGCGCGCATGCGCCGACCACCTCCAAATCGCGCACTCTTGGGATCTCGAGCTGGCGGCGATGCTCTGCCCGGTCGGCTACGTCACCATTCCCGCGCCCGTGCTCGCCCGGTTTCGCGCGCATCTGCCGCCCAAGCCGGAGGAGAAGGACATGCTCGCGCGCGTGCCTCTCACCGGCAGCGAACTGCTCGCGAATATCCCGCGGCTCGAGGGCGTCGCCAGCATGGTCCTCTACCAGAATAAAAACTACGACGGCAGCGGCTTTCCCACGGATGCCGTGAAGGGTGAGGCCATCCCGCTGGGCTCGCGCCTGCTCCGGGTGCTGATCGATTTGCTTTCC
>JANOCA010000348.1:0-20310 GCA_031411915.1 Opitutaceae bacterium | reverse complement strand
GCCGCCGAAGAATTTCGCGCTCATGGCGAGGACGCCATAGTTGAAGTTCTCGTCCTGGGTGTCCCAGTTCGCGAGCACCCAGCGCGGCTTCAACGTTTCCGTCGTGGTGGTGGAACTGTTGTTGTCGGCCGAATACACCTTTCGGACGAGCGTTGCAGGGACGCCGGCATCGCCGTAGGGACGCGACGGATTGCTCCAGTATTGGCGGATGTTCACTTGATCGGCGTTGCTCTGCCACATCCGTGGATCCGGCAGGGTGGCCATCGAGAGCTTGCGGAGGTAGTTGTCCGTCGTGCGCCGACTCGCTGACACGTTCAGATTGAACGTGTAGTCGCCCCACTTGCCCGCATTGCGCCGATGGCCGAGATTCGCGCGCGCGCTCCGATTGGTGAAATTGCGGTAGATAAACTCAATCGGCATGTCATTATACGGCTCGAGGAAGTGCGGGTTGGCCGCTCCGTTGGGCAACACTTGGTTGATGTCGACGCGCACCTCGCGTGAGTTGGCGCCGGCCGTTCCGTTGCGGATGCTGCGATTGCTCACCTTGTTCACATCGGCGCCGGCCTCGAAGAACCAGTTCTCGCCGAACTGATGGGAAAGCGCGAAATTCACGTCCTTGGTGTCCTGAATCAGAATCGGTTCCTCCGTCGCCTGGGTGAACCGCTCGTCCGGCAGTCTGAACTTTGAGCCGGCGAGCACGCGATTGAAACGATCGGCGGGTAGCGCCGGCTGGTTGATCAGGTTTGCCTCGTTGTTCACCTGAGTCGAACTCGGCGCCCCACTGCCGGTGCCGCCGTTGCCGAAAGGCAACGCCGCCGCCCCGGCTGGCGTGAGCGAACGAATATACAGCGTGCCGTTGGCCAGGAGCGGCGTGTTCGCGGTCGCATCTCCGCGGCGCGTGTAACCGGTGTTCTGATAATTCTGGATCGCGTTGGCTCCGGAGAAAGGATCCCAGACATAGAATTGGCCATTGTAGCGGTCCACTCCCTGGCGTTCGCCTTGGAATGTCAGCACTTGCCCAAGCCCGTTGGGCGCTCCCGGCACGGTCTGCGTCCCCAGGATGGCGTTTGTGATCGGGCCGTTGAAGACCGTCGAGCCATCCCAGCCGGTGACGCCATCGAAGATGGAGACCGCCGGGATGGTGCGTTCCGTCCGGTCGTAGGCACCCTCGATCCGGAATTCGGTCTTCGGCCGAATCAGATAGGACCCGGTCACCGTCGCGCCGCGGGTGCGCTCGAATTCGTTCATCCGCCACCCGTCGCGGTCGAACCACACGGCGTTGGTCCGCACGGCCAGCTTGTCCGTGAGTGGGCGATTCACGTCGAGTGTCGCACGCTTGTAGTTCCACGAGCCGCCGGTCAAGGCGACCGTATCGAACGCGCGATCGTAGCGCGCGCGTTTCGTCTGCGCGCCGAGGCCGCCGCCGAGGGCGTTGCCGCCGCCGATGTTGAAGAGCGCGGCGTTGGGGCCGCGGCCGAAATCGTAGCGTTCGAGCGCGTAGCTCTCGAGCACGCCGCTCGTGAGGTAGTTGTTCCGTTGCTGGCCGGAGTTGTTGTTCACGCCGCGGATGTTGAACTGCATCGGCTGCTGGAATGCGTCCTGGCTGTTGCCCTCCGGCGGCGTGCCAGAGCCGTTGGGGGCCCACGAGGCCGCGTCCTGGACGTTGGTGATGCCAAGCGCATCGATGAACTCGCGTGTCATCACGGAATACGCGGCGGGCACGTCTTTCATGTCCAAGGAGAGGCGCGTAGCGGTGCCGGCGTTGGCGGCGGCGAAGCCGTCGTCTTTGTCGGTGCTGACCGTGAACGGGGAAAGCGTGACGGGGTCGTCCTTCGGTGCGGCGGCGGCGGTCTGCGCGTCGACTTGCGGAGAGAGAATGAGTGCGAGAAGCGCGGCCCAACGTGAGATCGGTCTGGCGGGGAGCATGGCGGTGGCGGGTTTGGTTTGGATTTCAGTCGAGGGGATGGGGGCCGCTGGCCTGCGGGAGACGGTCAGGCCGCCCGTGTGCGGATCGAGGGTGATGACAAGCGGCGTCGCGGCGACGAGCTGGTCGAGCGCCGCGCGAAGCGTGAACGTGCCGCGGACGGCGGGGGTGCGCACGCCGCGCACCGTCTCGAGGAGAAACACGATCTCGGCGCCGCCCTGGCGTGCGATGAGGCGCAGGGTGTCGACGGCTTCGCCCGCCGGCACGTCGAACGGCTGTAGCCCGCCCGCCTCGCGCGTCGCGGCGGCCAGCCGCGCCGCGAGCAACACCGCGAGCAGCAGAAGGGGCGCGAGTCTTCGGCCGCATGCACGGGGCGCGGAAAAAAACGCGGGAACGCGGAGATACATGGGGTTGGGGCGGTGTCAGTCACCACCCAAGACGGGTGGCGGTGCGGTTTGCCCCAAGGCGGGGCAAAATTATTTTCGCCGCCCGCCGCGGATCATTCGACGGCCCGCAGCACGATGCGGTAGTCGCCCTGCGGCTCGGCGCGGAGGCGCGCGCTGGCGGCGAGCAGGCGGGCGAAGCCCTCGAGGTTGTCAGAACGGATCGAGGCCGCGATGGGGAGGCGCCCAAGCGCGGGATCGGCCAGCACGAGCTGCACGCGGTTGCGGCGGTTGAGTTCGGCAATCACCTCGGCGAGCGGCGTGCCGGCGAAATCCAGGAGCTGCGGCTGCCACGCGCGGAGGCGCGCGAGATCGGTCGCGGCGGCGGGCGCGACCCGGGCGGCCCCGCCGGGCGCGAGCAGCACGAGGGCGCGTTCGCCGGCGGCGACGATCGGCGCAGCGGAATGCGTGGCGGACGGTGCGATCTGCACGCGCCCCTCGGTCACGAGCACCTCGACGCGCTCGGCGCCGAGGCGGACGTTGAAGGCCGTGCCCACGGCGCGCACGGCCACGCCGCCGGCACGGACGACGAACGGGCGCGCGGCATCCTTGGCCACGGTGAAGAGCGCCTCGCCGCGGCGCAGCGCGACGCGGCGTTCGGCGGGCGTGAAATGCACCTCGATCTCGGCGTCGCCGGTCAGCTCGATGGCCGAGCCGTCGTCCAGCACGCGGCGCTCGTAGCCACCGGCGACGACGGCAAGATCCGCGGCCGGCGGCCCGGTGTGGCGGAGCGCGACGGCGCCGCCCGCCATGATGGCGAACGCTGCCGCAGCGAGGAGGACGGGGGACAGCCACGGGCGCCGCGGGCGCGCTGCGGGCGGGGCGAGCACATCGGCATTGGGCTCGGCGCCGTGGGCGGGCCGCCAGGCGGAGAGTTGGTCGAGGCGCTGCCAGCCGGCGCGGTGGCGGGCGAACCACTCGCCGCGCCGCGGATCGGCGGCGAGCCAGGTGTGAAACTCATCCTGCTCGGCCGCGGTGAGCCCGCGGTCGTGGAGCGCGAGCCAGTGCGCGGCGGCGCGCCGCAGTTCGGCTGAGTCTGCACTCACGGAGCGCCCTTTCCGAGGCCGCGCGCGGCGAACCAGTCGGTGCATTTCTCGATGCCGATGGCGATCTGGTTGGCGACCGTCTTTTCGGCGAGCCCGAGCTGCGCGGCGATTTCGCCCTGCGAGAGCCCGTAGAGCTTGCGCAACGTGAGGATGCGGCGGCAGGCAGGCGGGAGGGACTGGATGGCTTCGGTCAAGAGGGCGAGTTCCTGGTGGTGGGCGACAATCTCGGGAATGCTGTCCGCCTCCTCCAAGACGGGCAGGGACTCGATTTGCCCCAAAGACTCCGTGCGGGAAACGCCGTGCCGGCGCACGCGGTCGAGGGCGAGGTTGCGCGCGGCTGCGTAGAGGAACTGCTTGGGCGCGCGGAGCGTGCCGGCCTCGCGGGCGCGCAGCGTGCGGACGAGCGCCTCCTGCACGATGTCGTCGAGGTCAAGGCGCGCCTCGAAACGCCCGGCCAGCCACGCGCGCAACGCCGTGGCGAGGGGTTGCAACTCGGCGGCAAACCAGCGCGTCGTCTCGGGATCGGCGGGAGGCATGGCAAAGTCTGCGGCTCGGCGTTCGGATGTTATCGGATAAGCGCGACGATTTTCCGGTCGATCTCGCCGGCGCGGGCTTGGGCTTCGGTGAGGGGAAGGCCGGCTTTGACGCCCGGGCGTTTATGGCCGGTGGCGCTGAGCCACGCGAGCTTCATGAGACTCTGCCGCTCGGCGACGAGCTTCATGATCTCCGCGCCGCGGGGGTGGGAGGCGGCCATCGCCGCGGCGCTCGGCACGCCTTCAAGGTCCGTGGCGCCTAGGCCGGCGAGGATAGCGCGGGCCATCACCCAATGGCCCGCCTCGTCGGGGTGCACGCTGTCGCGCGCGAACGTGAACTTCGGGTCGGTGCGGCGCCGCTCGTCGATCGCGGCGCGCATCGTCGTGTGCAGGTCGATCACACTCCAGCCTGAGGGACGCTGCGCCACGAGCCATGCGGCGTAGCGCGCGAGAACGGCGTCGTAGCCGGGAGCTTTGCCGTGAATTTCGTCGAAGACCGGCGGCGTCACGTGGATGAGCGCGGCCCCGGCGCGCGCGGTGGCCTCGCGCAGGCGCTTCATGCCGTCGCGGAATTTTGCGAAGCGCTCCTCGTCGAAGGGCTGCTGGATGCCGTCGTTCATGCCGTAGCAGGCAAACACGAGATCGGGCTTGGTCTGCGCGAGCACGCGGCCGAGCCGCTCGTGCAGATCGGGCCGGGGGAACTGGCCGCCGGCGTGGCCCGCCTCGGAGAGGCCGGAGGCGGTCTCGCTCGAGAGGCCGCAGTTGATGAACTCGACGCGGCGCGCGGGATGCCGGAGGAGGAGATACGTCTCGACCGCGACCACGTAGCCGCCGCCGTGGGTGATGCTGTCTCCGAGAAAGAGCACGCGTTGGACGTCGGCCGGCAGTGCGGCGGAGCGTGGCGCCGCGGCCGCGGGCGTGAGCGTAAACGAGATCAAGGCGGACGCGACGGCGAGGAGGGTGGGGCGGCGCATGCGGGGCGGTTGGGGCGGACCTTCGGGAGCTTCTCGATTGCGCCGGGGCGGGGCAACGGGTGTTTTGGTTTACGTCAGTTGGGCCCGCGCCGCGCCGGCTGCCAGACTTTTTCCTTGAGGATGTTCTCGTCCGGCGGGCAGCACTGGTCCTCGAGGTCCTTGAAGCTGGCCTCGAGTTTCTTCAGCTCGGCGCGGCGGGCGGCGGTGATTTCCGGCGAAGCGGGCAGGGTGGTTAGCTGGCGCCATGCCTCGACGACGTCCTTCTCCGCGTAGGTGGCGGCGACCAGCTCGGCGAGGCGCTGGCCCCGGAGGAAGAGATTGTAGTGCATCGCGGCGATGATGCGCCGGGCATGAAAGCGCGCGATGTGGCCGGTGGTGCGCAGCTCCGCGAACTCCCGCTGGTCCGCCGCGCTGGCGGACGCCCGCGCCGCCGCTTCGGCCGCATCCACGGCGGCGAAGATCGCGTCCGCGAGATCGTCGAGTTGGAAGAGGGTCTGCTCCGGCGTGCGCTTTGGGGTGGTGCCGCCGGCGAGGATGCGGCGGGCGGCCTCGATCATGGTCTCGTGGCGGGCGGGGGCGCCGGCGGGCAGCGCGGCGTAGTGGGCGAGCCGCCCCGCCAAGCTGTCGCGTCCGAGGCGGGCGGGCGTGACCGGGCTTGGCGGCGAGGAGAACGCTCCCGTCAGCACGGCGGTGACATCCCGGGCGTGCGTGCGTGCTTCAGCGAGTCGTGTCGCCACGGACGTGCTCGTCGCGGCTTCGACGGTGGAGGCGAGCAGCAGGCTGGCGATGACGAGGGGGCGCATGGGGCGGGAGGGTGGCGGCAGCCTGCACAGGAGAGCGTTGGAGGCACGCCCGGATTTTTCCTGGGCTTGCTGAGGGCCGGCGAGCGGGCGCAGCGTGGCGCCGGCCATCCGCTCGGCGCGGTCAATCTGACGAGCCGTGCAGATCGCGCTTCCCTGCGGGCGCGCTTTGGCCCAAATCTTCCTTCCCCATGAAACTTCGCCCCGCTCTCCTTGGCCTTGCCCTTCTGTTCGTCCCCGTTGCGTTCGCAGCCGACGCCAACCTCAAGCCGATCTTCAACGGCAAGGATCTCACCGGCTGGAAGGACGCCGTCGGCAACAAATACTGGCGCGTCGAGAAGGGTGTCCTGATCTGCGAGAACGACGCGGAGATGAAGGGCAACTACCTCTGGACCGAGAAGGAGTATCGCGACTTCGTGATGGAGTTCGACGTCCGCTGGAAGACCGAGACGCCCCGCGGCGTCGACACCGGCGTCGAGCTGCGCAAGCCCAACCTTCAGCTTCAGCTTGGCGTCTCGGGCAGCCTGCGCGTGGACATGTCGGGCTCATTTTACCTCGGTAAGGCCGGCTACCCTGAGTTCGCCCAGGCCAAGGACGCGAAGAAGCTCATGAAGCCGGAGGGCGAGTGGAACACCATCCGCCTCCAGGCCAAGGGCGACACTTTCACCTGCTGGATCAATGGCACCAAGGCCTCGGAGTTCACCGACCCGAAGTTCCCCGGCGCCGCGCCCATCGGCCTGCAGCTCCATGGCAACGTGAAGATGAAGGCTGAGTATCGGAACATCCGGGTCGCGGAGCTGAAGTAGGCGCGTCCGGATGCCGGGACGGCGGGGGGGGGCGCCGATTCGGCCTTTGACGCGGATGCTGGTTCCGGCCTCCGTTGGAACTTCCTCCCCCCATGTCCTCTTCCGGTGCCCGTCTCGTCCGCGTCGCAACGTTGTCCGCCGTGTTCGCCGGCGCCTTGGGCGCGGGTGTATTCCTGACGGCGCAGACCGCGCCGGCGCGGGCGCCGACGAGCGCACCCGCCGCACCGGCGCCCGAGCGCAAGGCGGCGCCGCCGGCGAAGAAGGCGGCGGCACTCGCGAAGAAGGCGCCTGAGCCCGCAAAGCCGGGGCCGCACGCGGACCTGCCGGTTCCCGAGGCCGCCACGACGGCACGCGCGCAGCGCGTCGCGGCGCCGGAGGCGGGCGAGCGCGTGGTGTTCATCGGCAACGGCCTCGCCGAGCGCGATGTCTACTACGGGCGGCTCGAGACGGAGCTGCACCTGCGCTATCCGGACCGGAAACTGATTGTGCGCAACATGGGGCGGCCCGGCGACACGCCGGCGTTCCGGCCGCACCCGGCGCGGGTGTCGCAGTGGGCGTTTCCCGGCGCGGAGAAATTCCGGCCGGAGTTCGCGCAGCACAACGGCAAGGGCTTTTTCCCGACGCCGGACCAGTGGCTCACCCACCTGAAGGCCGACACGGTGGTGGCGTTCTTCGGGCTCAACGAATCGTTCGACGGCCCGGAGCGCGTCGACAACTACGAGGCGGAGCTGGACGCGTGGGTGCGGCATTCGCTGGGGCAGGCCTACAATGGCCGCACCGCCCCGCGGCTCGTGCTGGTGTCGCCGATCGCGTTCGAGAACCTGTCGGCGACGCGCGACCTGCCGAACGGCGAGAAGGAAAACGCGAACCTGGCGCTCTACGCCTCGGCGATGGAGCGCGTGGCGCGGCGGCATGGGCTGACGTTCATCGATCTCTTCAAGCCGACGCTCGCGCGCTACGGCCGCGGTCCGCGGTCCTTCACGATCAACGGTATCGCGCCCGCCGCCGAGAGCTACTCGGAGCTTGGCGCGTTGCTGGCGGACGGACTTTACGGCCAGCAGGCGAAGACCCCGGAGGTCGACGCCGCGCTCGTGCGCGCCGCGGTGCAGGAGAAGGACTGGCTCTGGAACAACGACTACAACCTCGTCAACGGCGTGCATTCGCACGGCCAGCGCTACCAGCCCTACGGCCCGCAGAATTATCCGGACGAGGTGAAGAAGACACGCGAGATGATGGCGCTGCGCGACACGTTGATCCACGACGTCGCCTCGGGCCGGAAGCGCGACCTCGTCGTCGATGACAGCGGCACCCACGCGCTGCCGGCGGTGCCGACGAATTTCAAGCCGGGCGGGGCGATGGGCGAAATCAGCTACAAGTCGGGCCGCGACGTGATCCGCGACATCAAGGTGATGGACGGCTTCAAGCTGGAGCTGTTCGCCTCGGAGAAGGAATTTCCCGAGCTGGCGAATCCGGTGCAGATGTCGTTCGACAACCGCGGCCGGCTCTGGGTCGCGGTGATGCCGAGCTACCCGCACTGGCGCCCGGGCGATCCGAAGCCGAACGACAAGCTGCTGATCCTCGAGGACACGGACGGCGATGGCCGCGCCGACAAGTGCAAGGTCTTCGCGGACGGCCTGCAGCTCCCGATTGGCTTCGAGCTGGCGCCCGAGGGCGTCTATCTTTCGCAGGAGCCAAACCTCGTCCTCCTCGTCGACGAAAACGGCGACGACCGCGCGGATCGGATGGAGATTTTGCTGCACGGCTTCGACACGCACGACACGCACCACGCGATCTCGGCGTATTCGTCGGATGCGTCGGGGGCGTTCTACCTGCTCGAGGGCCGCTTCCTGCACTCGCAGGTCGAGACGCCTTACGGCCCGCGGCGCTGCAACGACGGCGGCGTGTGGCGCTTCGACCCGAAGCGCTTCGCCCTCGAGCGTTACAGCCAGGCAGACTACAACAACCCCTGGGGCATCGCGTTCGACGAATGGGAGCAGGCCTACATCTCGGATGCCTCCGACGGCCTCAACTGGTGGGCGCTGCCGCTTTCGGCGAAGATGCCCTACGGGATCGAGATTCCGAAGACGCGGACCTTTGTGCCGAAGCGCTCGCGGCCGACGTCGGGCTCGGAGTTCGTGTCGTCGCGCCACTTCCCGGACGAGATGCAGGGGCAGTTCATGATCTGCAACTCGATCGGCTTCCTCGGCATCGGGCTCGCGACGATGGCGGACGATGGCGCCGGTTTCCTCGGCAAACTCGCCGGTGATCTGATCTCCTCGAACAATCCCAACTATCGCCCGGTTGACCTCGAGTTTGCGCCGGACGGATCGCTCTACTTCGTTGACTGGCACAACGCGCTCGTCGGGCACATGCAGCACAACGCCCGCGATCCGAACCGCGACCACGACCACGGCCGCATCTACCGGATCACGTATCCGGGCCGGCCGCTCGTGACGCCCGCGAAGATTGCGGGCGCGTCGATCGCGACGCTGCTCGAGAATCTCAGGCTACCCGAATATCGCAGCCGCTACCGCACACGCCGCGAACTGCGCGGCCGGCCGGCGGACCAAGTGATCCCCGCGGTGAAAGCGTGGGCCGCGAAGCTCGACCGCAAGGACCCGCGCTACGCGCGCCATCTCGCCGAGGCGCTGTGGGCGACGTGGGCGCAGAACCGGCCCGACGCGGACTTGCTGCGGCAGTTGCTGGCGGCGGAGCAACCCGAAGCGCGCGCCGCGGCGGTGAACGTGCTGCGCTTTACCGCGCACCAGATTTCCGGCGCGACGGAGCTGTTTCTCAAAGCCGCGGCCGACCCGCACCCGCGCGTGCGCCTCTCGGCGATCGTGGCGGCCTCGTGGCTGGACAACACCGACGGCGCGCGGATCGTTCTCGCGGCGCTGAAACAGCCGCTCGACGCGTGGATGGGACCGGTGACGAAACACATTCTCACCCATACCCTGAACGACGACGTCGACGCGTTGCGCGCCGGCCATGAGCAGGCATTTGCGGACAATGCGGGCGCGCTCGCGCATTTCGCGGGGAAGTTCGATTTCCCCGCGCCGCCGAAGACAGATGCGCAACGCAGCTTCGGCCCGACGCGCAAGCTCGAGGGCGAGGACAACCGCGTCTACACCATCGGCAAAGAAGTCTACCTCCGCGACGGCCTCTGCGTCACCTGCCACCAGGCGGACGGCAAGGGCACGGCGAAGATCTATCCGCCGCTGGTGAAGAGCGACTGGCTCGATGACGACGAGCGCCTGATTAAAATCGTGCTCAAGGGCCTCTGGGGCCCGATCAAAGTGAACGGCGAGCTCTACGATCCCACGAACGGCGTGCCGCCGATGATGGGCTTCGGCGGCATGCTCAACGACAACGAGCTCTCCGCGGTGCTGAGCTACGTGCGCCAATCGTGGGGCAACGACGGCAAACTCGTGTCCGCGGAAGCCGTCCGCCGCGTGCGGGCGGCGACGGAGGGCAGGGCCAATTTCTACATGGCGGACGAGCTATTGGCCGAGCATCCCCTGCCTCCACCGCCGGTCGAAGTGTCGCCGGCCGCGCCCGCGGCGACCGACCCTGCGGCGCAACCCGCGCCAACGCCAAGGCCGTAGGAACAGGTTAGGGCGGGACCGCTGGGCCCGCCGCGACTTGCCTAGGGTGGCGCATCAAAGACGGCGCGCCCAGCGGTCGCGCCCTACCTCTTTCGACGTCCTCAAGTCACTCGTCAGGCCCGCGCTATTTTTATCCTATCCTCAGCGCCCGTCCTTCTGCTGCCGGTGGAGCTGCCATGAGTTCCAGAGGTTGTGCCACACGACGTAGAAGGTCGGGCCGAGCGCGACGATCGGGCTGGCATAGGCGAGCGCGAGATAGATCGTGAACGTCGTGTTCTTCTGCCCGAGCGCCTGGCTCGCCTCGCGGGGCACGTCCCGTCCGCCCAGCACGCGGCCCAACCCGAAGCTCGCCACGCAGACGAGCAGCGAGATGCCGGCGATCTCGGCGAGCACGAGGCGCGGGATGTCGGCGTTGCGGCGGATGAAGTCGGAGGCGTTGGCCGCGATGAAAAACATCGAGATCACCCACAGGGCGAAGGACACGTTGCGCAGCCGCGACGGCCAGTGGCCGGCAGCCGGATGCGCCGCGCGCACGGCCCACGCGAGCGCCATCGGGAGGAAGACCACGATGCCCACGCTGCCGAGCACCTGGGCAAACGCCTCGGGCGTCGCGCGCCCGAGCACGATCGGCAGCATCAGCGGCAGCAGCGCCGCGATCGCGATGTTGGTCAGCAGGAATGCCGTCACGACGAACTCCACCCGCCCCTTCAGGAAGCCGATGATCACCGGTGCCGCGATCGCGGTGGGCGTGATGCCGCAGAAAAACCCCGCGAGCGCCACGTCGCGATTCCCGATGAGCCAGCCCGCGCCCCAGGCGGCGAAACCGATCGCGACGTTGGCCGCGAGGAGCAGGAGATGGGTGCGGCTGAGCGCCGAGCGCGTGAGGCGCGTCTGCAAAAACACGAGGAAGAGCATCGCCATCACGAGCCACCGGATCACCCACGCCAGCGTGTGGGCCTGCGGCACGAGCGCGCCGAGCATGAGCGCGGAGAGGATGGCGGCGGTGCGGGAAAATCCGATCACGTTAAGAAGAGGAGCCCACGCAAGGGGCGTGCCGCAAGGCTGGCAATGGCGCGTTGAGGCAGGGCAGTGACCGCGCTCGCCATGCGCGTGCTTGCAGCAAAGCCCGCGTCCGCCTCAGCCTCCGTTCCGTCCTCTCAACTTACCCATCCCCTTGAGATCGATCCTTGTCGCTGCCTTCACGCTGCTCGCCGCCACCGCGGTGGCGTGGGAACCCATCACGCTCACGCCTTCGCTCCAGAAGGTCCGCACGTTCTTCGCGATGGAGGATCCGCGCGTGCCGGCCGAGGTGCGCGCGGAGCCTCCGCGCCAGCCGGTCGGCGGCATCACGGCGTTCGCGCGCGCGACCGACGGGGCGACCTGGCTCGGCACCGCGCAGGGCTTGATGCGGATCGATCCCGCCGCGCCCGAGCGCGATCGCCGGCAGTATTTCGGCGGGAAACGCTACCTGCCCGACGACAATGTGCGGCAAGTTGCCGCCGACCCTTCGCGCGGCGTCTGGGTGCGCACCGCTACTGGCGTTTCCCGGATCGAGCTGCGGCCGATGACGCTCGCGCAGAAGGCCGAGCACTTCGAGGGCGTGGTCCGCACGCGGCATGATCGCTACGGGCTGCTCGGCGACTCGCACCTCGCCGTCGCGGGCGATCTCTCGACCAACCAGCACGTCGACAACGACAACAACGGCCTCTGGACCTCCATCTACGCGGCGGCGGAGTGTTTCCGCTACGCCGTAACGAAGGCGCCTGATGCCCTCGCGCAGGCGAAGAAATCGATTGAGGCGATGCTGTTCCTCGAGGAGGTCGCGGGCCGGCGTGGATTCCCCGCGCGTTCCTACATCCGGAAGGGCGACCGCGAGCCGCACGACGGCGAGTGGCACTGGACGGCCGACGGCCAGTTCCGTTGGAAAGGCGACACCAGCTCCGACGAGATTGTCGGCCATTTCTTCGCCTTCGCGATCGCGTTCGATTTGCTGCCCGACGAGGCGCTGCGCCAACGCATCGTCGCGACCACGCGGCGCATCATGGATCACATCATCCGGCACGACTACACGCTCGTGGATCTCGACGGGCAGGCGACGAAATGGGGCTGGTGGTCGCGCTCGCGCTTCGCGCAAGACCCGGAGGAGACGGCGCTCAACAGCCTCCAGCTGCTGAGCTTCCTCAAGAGCGCCGCACACATCACCGGCGATGCGCGCTACGAGGCGGAATACCGCAAGGTCGCGCACGATCTCGGCTACGCGCAGCTCATCCTGAAATTGAAGGAGGTGCGCACCGAGCTGAACTTCTCCGACGAGGAACTCGCGATGCTGCCGTTCTACTGCGTCTTCCGCTACGAGAAGGATCCCGCGCTGCTCGCGGCCTATCGCCGCGCGCTCGACGACTGGTGGGAAAACATGCGCCGCGAGCTGAGCCCGCTCTGGACCTTCATCTACCTCACCGGCCGGCCCGACGCGCAGGTGGATTTGCCCGGCGCCGTGTGGACCCTGCAACGCATGCCGCTCGACGTGATCCACTGGGACGTGAAGAACTCGCATCGCGCCGACATCAAGTGGAGCCCCGTGCCGGATCGCTTTGGCAAGCGCGAGGCGGTCACGCTGCTGCCACCCGACGAGCGGCCTGTGATGCGGTGGAACGCCAACCCGTTTGTCGTCGATGGGGGGAAAGGCGGTCGCTCCGAGGATGACGGCGCGGCGTTTCTGCTGCCGTATTGGCTCGGGCGGCATCACGGGTTTCTCCGCGGCGAATAGCGCGCATGAGCGGATTCCTTTCCGGCGTCATCGAAGGTTTCTATGGGCCCCCGTGGACGGAGGCGGAGCGCGGGCAACTGCTCGGCTGGATGCACGCCGGCGGACTGAACACCTACCTCTACGCGCCGAAGGACGACCTGAAGCACCGCGCGCTCTGGCGCGACTGTTACAACGAGGATGAGCTTGCGCCGCTCGCGCGTCTCGTCCGCGCCTGCGCCGTGCAAGAGGTGCGATTCGTCTTCGCGATCGGGCCCGGCCTTGATCTGCGCTACGACGACGCTGCGGAGATTGCCGCGTTGGAGAAACGCTTCGACGAGATGCGCGCGCTCGGGGTGCACGATTTCGCGCTGCTCTTTGACGACATCCCCGAGCGGCCCGACGCCGCGGGTGTCGCGCGCTTCGGCTCATTGGCCGCGGCACAGTGCCACGTGGCCAACACGATCTTTCGCGCCCAGCGCGAGCGTGCGCCGACGGCGCGTTTTCTCTTCTGCCCGACGCCCTACTGCGGTCGCATGGCCGGGCGCGGCCTCGGCGGTGCCGGCTACCTCGCCACCCTAGGCCGCGAACTCGACCCCGCGATCGATGTGCTGTGGACCGGCCCGGAAATCATCTCGCGGGAAATCACCGTCGCGCAGGCGCGCGAAGTCGCCACCACGCTGCGCCGCAAGCCGATCGTCTGGGACAACCTGCACGCTAACGACTACGACGGCCGGCGCTTTTTCTGCGGTCCGTATGCGGGGCGTCCGCCGGAACTCCGCTCCGAGATCAGTGGCGTGCTGTCGAATCCGAACAGCGAACTACCGTTGAACTTCGTGCCGCTGCGCACGCTCGCGGAATTCGTGCGCCTGCCCGGCGGGGCGGTTTGGGAACCGCGCGCGGCTTATCTCGCGGCGCTGCGCGAGTGGTGGCCGCAGTTTGCGGCCGTAGGCGCGCCGCTCGCGTGGGAGGAGTTTGTGCGGTTCTGTGACTGCCACTATCTGCCGCACGAGGAAGGCGGGGAGGCCGAGGCGCTGATCGAGCGGATGCGCGCCGCGCTGCACGCCAAGCCCGCAGAGGCGGTGCGCGCCGAGGTCGCGCGCCTGCGGGATTTCTGCGGCCGGCTCGGCGACCTCCGTGATCGCGCGCTCTTCGCGGCGCTACACCGACGCGCGTGGGAATTGCGTGAGGAACTCGATTTGTTCGACCGCTACCTCGCGGCGCCAGGGCGCGGCGTGGCGTCGGATTTCCACCTGCCCGGCACCTACCGCGGCGGGACGGTGGCGCGTTTGCAGCGCCTGCTCACGCCGCAGGACGACGGCATGATGGCCCCGCCATGAGCGATTTCACGATGCGCGACGCGCGGCCGGACGATGAGGCCGCGGCCAGCCAGGTGTGCCTGAAAACCGGTGACAGCGGCGCCGACGGCGAGGCGCTCTACCGTGCTGATCCCGGCGCCCTCGGCCGGGTTTTCACGGGACCGTATCTGGCGTTTGCGCCCGAGCTGGGCCTGATCCTCGAGGACGAGAGGGGCGTGTGCGGCTATGCGTTGGGGGCGTTCGACACGCGCGCCTTCTTCGCGCGCTACGAAGCGGAGTGGCGCCCGCGCCTCTGCGCGCATTTTCCCGCGCCGCACGGCGATCCGGCGCGATGGGACGCGGTGCAGCGCATCCACCATCTCTACCACCACCCGGATTATTTCTGCCCCGAGCCCTATGCCGACTTCCCCTCGCATCTGCACATTGATCTCCTGCCGCGCGCGCAGGGGCGCGGTTCTGGCCGACGGATGATCGAGGGTGTGATGGATAAGCTCCGCCGTCGCGGCTCGCCCGGCGTGCATCTCGGCATGAGTTCGCGCAACGACCGCGCCCGCGCTTTCTACCTGCACCTCGGTTTCCACGTGCTTGCGCGCACGGGGCCGGCGGATGATGGCTCCGTTTATCTGGGCAAATCGCTTCGCGCATGAATCCGCGCTCATCATCCTTCGGCTCGCGGGTCGCCGCGGCGCTCACTGCGTTCGGTGACAACACCCACCTCGCCGCAATCCGCGCCGGCATGGTCACGATTGTGCCGCTCACGATTGTCGGCGGGTTGTTCATGATCGTGGCGTTTCTGCCGGTGCCGGGCTGGGAGCAGCGGATCGCGGCGTGGCTGCCGCTGTTGCAGGTGCCGGTGACGGCGACGTTCGGCCTGCTCGGGCTCTACGCCTGCCTCGCGATCGGCTACGATCTCGGGAAGCGGCTCGGGCAGGAGGCGCTGGCGTGCGCCGTGATGGCGGCGGCGATGTTTCTCCTGCTCGCGGTCGAGCCCAAGGACCAGACACTCGTGCTCGACCGGCTGGGCTCGAAAGGGCTCTTCACCGCCATCGTCGTCGCGATCGTGACCGTGCACGTGCGGAAGTTTTTCCAGGACCGCAACCTCGTCATCCGACTGCCCGCGGGCGTGCCGGCGATTGTGCAGGAGTCGTTTCTCTCGCTCGTGCCGTTCTGCCTCCTGGCGGTGGCATTCTGGGGCCTGCGCTTCGGGCTGGGCTTCGATCTCGATCATGTTGTGCGGGCGGCGTTTCAGCCGCTGGTCTTCGCGCTCAACACCCTCCCGGGCATCCTCGTCTATGCGTTCCTCGTCACGCTGCTCTGGTCGGTGGGCGTGAACGGCGACAACGCCCTCGATGCCGTGGTCGCGCCAATCTTCCTGCAATTCCTCGCGGGCAACGTCGAGGCGCTGGCGGCCGGCCACCCGCCGCCGTATGTGACGGCCAACGGGTTCTTCACAACGTTCGTGAACGTCGGCGGCACGGGCGCTACGCTCGCGCTTGCGCTCCTCATGCTCAACTCGCGCGATCCCGGTTTCCGCCAAGTCAGCCGCGTGTCGCTGCCCGCGCAGATTTTCCAGATCAACGAGCCGATCTTCTTCGGCTTCCCCATCGTGCTGAACCCGATCCTGATGGTGCCCTACGTGCTGAGCGCGCTCACGCTGACCGCGGGCACCTATGCGCTCATGGCGGCGGGGCTCATCCAGAAGCCCATCGTGAACGTGCCGTGGACCACGCCGCCGATCATCGGCCACTACCTTGTGACGGGCGGCGACTGGCGCGCGGCGGTATGGGGCGCCGTCTCGATCGTGCTGGCGATGGGGATCTATTGGCCGTTTGCGCGCGCGGCGGAGCGGCAGCGGCTGCAGCGCGGCGGCTCGGCGTAGCGACGGGCGCCCGGGCCTGGGCGTAGCAGGGTCCTGCCCGTCGAGGTTGGCTGCCTGGGGTAGCCCCGCTTCGTGAGAAGCGGGATTTCCCGCTGCTCACTCTGCCGTCGGTCCCGCCTCTTACGAGGCGGGCTACCAATCCTCGGCGGGCCCCGGACGTCCGCGGCTCCTCGATCCATGCCACTGATGCAGGCGAAACGCGCACCGGCCTATTTGCCGAGGCTATACAGCTTTGTGCCGGTCCGGACGAAGAGATTCCCCTGCGAGATCGCGATGCTGGAGCGGTGGCGCGTTTCGTCGCCCGCGTCCTTGAAGTTCGCCTGATGGAGCAGCTTGAACTCCGTGCCGCCGGCCTGCACGACGAACACATCGGCGTCGAAGTTCATCACGTAAATCTTCCCGTCGGCCGCGGTGGGCGAGGCTTGCAAGACGGACTTGCCGCCAAGATCGCCGCTCCACACGACGGCGCCGTCAGCGGGGTTCACGCAATAGAGTTTTTTCTTGGTGCCGTTGAGCACGTAGAATTTGCCCTCGTAGAACAGTGGCGTGGGGACATCCGAAGTGAGGTCGCGCTCGTTTTTCGTCGGCGCGGCCTCGGCGGCGTCCTCGGTGGGCTGCACGTGGCTCTGCCAGGCGAGCGCCTGCTTGTGCGTGAGCGTTCCTTTGCCGCCGGCCTTCACGGCGTAGACGGGGGCGTTCTTCGGGCCGCAGGCGAGGATCACGCCGCCGCCCACGGTGGGCGAGGGCACCAGGCGCCAGTGGCCGATCTTGGTCGGGTTCCAGGTGCCCCAGCGCCAGAGTTCACGGCCATCCTTGGGATCATGGCCCGAGATGGCGTCGCCACCGACGATGACGAGTTCCTGACGGCCGTTGTGCGCGAAGGGCAAGGGTGTGCTGAAGGCTTCGCGCGACTCCGCGACCGCGTCGGAGGGGCGGAGCGTCCGCCAGAGGTCCTTCCCCGTGACCGGATCGATCGCGAGCAGGAAGGACTCGTTGCCGGTCGGCTTGCCGTTGCCGCGCACGGCGACGTCGCGTTGCAGCACCTGCATGACGAGGCGGCCGTCGTGCAGGAGCGGGCTCGACGAGAAGGTCCATTGGAACGCAAACGGCCCGATGTTCCGCGCCCAGAGTTTCTTCCCGCCGACTTCGAAGGCCACGAGATCGCCGGTGCCGAAGAAAAAGACGGCGACTTTGCCGTCAGTGACGGGCGAGGGGGAGCACGAGTTGCTGTATTGGCCGTCGGTGGTGAACGGGCTGATCTCCGCGCGCCAGATCTGCTTTCCGGTGCGGCGGTCGAGGCAGAGGGCGGATTGCATTTTTGTCGTCGCATCGACGGTGGTGGCGAACACGCGGTCGCCCCAAATCACCGGGGTGGCCGCGGAGGAGCCGGGCATCTCGGCGACCCACTTCACGCCCTCGGTCTTGCTGAACACCGCGGGCAGGCCCTTCTCCGGGCTGGAGCCGTTATGCGCTGGCCCGCGCCAGTTGGACCAGTTTTCGGCGCGGAGCGCGGTGGCGGGAAGGAGCAGCGCAAGGGCGAGCAGGAGGCGATTCATGGGAGGAGCGGGCGGTTTCTGAGACGAAGGGAAAAAGAGGCCGAAACACAAGACGAAGGAAAGCGCGCGAGGTTTTGCGATCGCACCGGCACTTCGGAATTGGCGGTGCGCGATAGCGGGCAGGTCGTTTGTGATCGGAACTGTTGGCGCGGATTTATCCCGCGACAAGGCGGGGCGTAAAGCCCCTCCCACAACCAAACTGACCCGCTGCGGGCGCGGCTGAGTCTGTGGACGAGGCGTATCCCCTGGTTTTCGGGCCGCAAAGAAACCGAGGCGAGAGGCCTCACACCACTCAGGCTGCGCCGATCCGCCGCTTGCCCTCGCGGGCCGTCTCTGGCTCATCGTGGGGTCCGATGCGCGTCCCCGTTCTTCTCTCGCTCCTCCTCCTTGCTCCTTGCTCCCTCCTCCGCGCCGCCGCGGCGGCGCCCACGGCCGCAAGGCCGAACGTGATCGTCATCATGGCCGACGATCTCGGATACGGCGATGTCTCGGCCTACGGCGCCAAGGCGTTCAAGACGCCGAACCTCGACCGGCTTGCGGCCGAGGGCCGGCGGTTCACGAGCGGCTACTGCTCGGCCTCCACCTGCACCCCCACGCGCTACTCGCTCCTCACGGGCAGCTACGCCTTCCGCCGCAAAGGCACCGGCATCGCGCCGCCCAACGGCCACATGGTCGTCCCGCCCGACGCCGTCACGATCGCGGACCTCGCGAAAAACGCCGGCTACCGCACCGCCGTCGTCGGCAAGTGGCACCTCGGCCTCGGCGAAGAAGGCAAAGGCCCGGATTGGAACAACGAGATCAAGCCCGGCCCGCGCGAGATCGGTTTCGACTACAATTTCCTGCTGCCCACGACCAACGATCGCGTGCCCCAGGTCTATTTGGAAAACTACCGCGTCCTCAACCTGGACCCGAAGGATCCGCTCTGGGTGGGCAACCAAGCGCCCGCCGGCGATCACCCCACGGGCATCTCGCACCGCGCCACGCTCAAGATGGACTGGTCCCACGGCCACAACGCCACCATCCACAACGGCATTTCCCGAATCGGCTTCTACACCGGCGGCCACGCCGCCCGTTTCCGCGACGAGGATCTCGCCGACAAGTGGGCCGAGAAATCCAACGCCTGGATCGAGGCCAACCGCGACCGCCCGTTCTTTCTCTTCCTCGCGTCGCACGACATCCACGTGCCTCGCATGCCGCACGAGCGCTTTCAGGGCGCCACCGGCCTCGGCTTCCGCGCCGACTCGATCGTCCAGTTCGACTGGCAGGTCGGCGAGGTCATGAAAACCCTCGACCGCCTCGGCCTCGCCGAGAAGACGCTTGTCATCGTCTGCTCCGACAACGGCCCCGTGATGGACGACGGCTACAAGGACTTCGCCCTCGAGAAACTCGGCGACCACCGCGCCGGCGGCCCGTTCCGCGGCGGCAAGTATTCCGTCTTCGAAGGCGGCACGCGCACGCCTTTCATCGCGCGCTGGAAAGGCACGATCAAGCCCGCCGTGTCCGACGACATCGTCTGCACCATCGATCTCCCGGCGAGCCTCGCGGCGCTGGCGGGCACGCCGCTGCCCGAGGGCGCCTGCCTCGACAGCATCGATGTCTCCGGCGCGCTCCTGGGCCGCCCCGGCGCGCGCGGCCGCGATCATCTCGTGCAGCAGGACAACGGCGGCACGGGCAACTACGGCTTCCGGGTCGGCAACTGGAAACTCGTCCGCCATGACACAAAGTCCGCGCGCAACGTGGTTGTCGAAAAGACCCTCGCCAACACGCCCGTGCCGCAGTTCCAGCTCTTCGACCTCGCGACTGACCCCGGCGAGAAAACCGATCTCGCCGCGGCGCAGCCCGAGCGCCTCGAGCAGATGAAGTCCCGCCTCGCGTCGATCATTGCTGCGGGACGCAGCCGTTGATCCACGTTCCCGCTTTCTCTCGCTCCCTCATGAAACACCTCCGCCTCGGTGCCCTCGCCGTCTCCGTCGTCCTCGCCGTTTCGCTCCGCGCCGCCGACGCCGAAGCCGACTACAGCACCAACCACGTCACGCACGGCCCGATGCTCGGACTCGTGACGGAAAACAGCGTGCGCGTCTGGGCCCGCACGCACAACGCTG
The DNA here is from genome assembly GCA_031411915.1 of Opitutaceae bacterium. GTDB lineage: Bacteria > Verrucomicrobiota > Verrucomicrobiia > Opitutales > Opitutaceae > ER46. Next base: position 580 of record JANOCA010000348.1, on the reverse strand, counting down.
GCACCTTCACCGTGCGTTTCGGCCGCCAGCCCGATCGTCTCGACGGCGTCTCCTCGCCGATCGCCACGATCGCTGACCACGATCACACCGGCTGGACGACGCTCACCGGCCTCGATCCGCAGACGACCTATCACTACCAGGCCTACATCGGCGCCGTGCCGTCAGGCCCCGCGGGCAGTTTCCGCACGCTGCCCAGCGCCGCCGCCCACCGCGAGCCCACGCACAATCCCCGCGGCCTCTATAATTTTCGGTTCCAGTTCGGCTCTTGCGCCAACCAGAACCCCAAGGGCGGCATCGGCCCGAGTCTCCCCGCCTACGCCACGATGCTCCGCGAGCTGCCATCCAAGGGCGTGCTCTTCTCGATCATGAACGGCGACTTCATCTACGAGGAGCACCGCTCCATGCCCGTCTCCGATTGGCTGATGCAGACCGGCCTGACGCCCGCCCAAACGCCCCGTGTCGTGGAACTCGCGCCTACGCTCGTCGGCCTCTGGCAGAACTACAAAACCTACCTCTCGCGCGGCGTGAACCTCGCCGCCTGGCAGCGCCACATGCCCACCGTCTTCACCTTCGACGACCA
>JANOCA010000347.1:0-4180 GCA_031411915.1 Opitutaceae bacterium | reverse complement strand
CGGCGCACGCCAACCAAGGGTAGAATCCAGAACACCCCCGGAAAATTTTGGTTTTCGATTGGGGACTTCCATTGGAACGTGCGAACCAATCAAAGAACGAGGCGCAGACCATGCGCGGGTCGGTCGCGATTGCAAGTGCTCACCTTGCCGGCTGCAGGGCGAACGTAAGGCGGGGAGTCTCCGTCCCCTCGGGGCGGATGCGGACGTCGGAGATGTGGCGGCTCAGGGCGAACGCGACAATCTGCCGGAGATCGGCTTCGGCGCGCTCACCCCCGCGGAGCACGATGATGGCGGCGTGCTCGTGGGCGCCAAAGTCGGAATTGAAAGATAACACCAGTCGCGTTTCGCCGGTCTGGCCGGCCGCTGGCTCAAGGGTGACCAACAGGCGTGGCCACGATTCCGGATCAAAGCGGTCGGTGGGTGACGGACGGGCCGCCGGCAAATCCGCGGTGGAGGCGGTGGTGCGCAAGAGCGTGCGGCCGAGATAGTGGCGCCGGACGGTTTCGTCCCGCAGGAGCAGTTCGCGAAAGGCCGGCGAGACGGCATCGCGCAGCGACGGGACGGTCGCGACGCCCGGCGCGGGCCACGGGTGCATCGCGGCGGTGCGCACGAGTTTGATGCCGCGCAGGCCGTCGCCGAAGAACGGCGCGTAAGTGGCGAGATTGTAGTCGAAGAGGCTCGGCCAGCGCTCGGCGAGGTAGCTGCCGTCGAGCGTCGGCACGGTGAGCGGCTGGCCGTTGGCGCCGCGCTGGATGGCCGGGAGGAGATTCGTGCCCAGCTCTCCGAGCGCATTGCTCCGCACGCCAGCATCGCGCAGCTCGGCCGCATAACCGAAGGGTGGAAACGCCACTGCGAGCCCGAGCCGGCCGAAGACGAATTGCGCCGCGCAGAAGACGACCAGGCTCGCGACCGTCATCTCGGCCATGAGGGCGCGCCGCCGCGCGTCGGCGCGCGTCCAGAGGACGTGCCAGGCAAACGCGATCAGCACGCACAGCCACACGTAGGCCGGGCCGACGTGCTTCGCCGCCCAGCGCACCGCGAAGGTGCCTTCGGAGGGCCGGCCGAGCACGACCATCAGAGTGATGCCGGCAACCACGGCGGCGATCGCGGCGAGCGTGAGGCGCTGGGTGCGTGTTGCATTTCTGCATGCTCGGCCGAGAAACCAGCCCGCGAACACAAACGCCGCGGCCCCCAAGCCACTCAGCACCACCAGCGGCAACCGCGCATAGACGAAGGGCGCGATGAACGACACCAGCAACCCCAAATCGATCAGATAAACAAAGTCGACGACTAGCCGCAGCAGCGAGCGGCCTTGGCCGCCGCCCATGCTGAGAAACAGCCCGCGGTTCACGTCCGCATACGCATAGACCATGCAGGCGAGGCTCACCGCGGTGGCGAACGCGACGCCACCGATCATGGCGCGGTGTGCGGTGAGCCACGCGCGCAGCGACCGGGGACTTTCTCCGCTCAGAAAATCAGCCGCGAGAAACACGCCGAATACTCCTGGCACATACCAACCGGAGAGATCCGTGAGCGTCGCCACCCACATCGCGCCGGCGGCCAGCCACGTGAAGCGCGCGCGTCGCGTCTCCCGCCAGCGCAGCCACGCCCACGCGACCGCGAGCCCGCACGCGGCGATGAACGTGTAGCTGCTCAGGATGTAGTAGCCCGCCATCAGCTCGCCCCACGGGCTCCACAGCACCGTGAGCGCGACGAAAAGCAGCTGCGTCCCGCGTGACACGCGCCACGCGTCGAGCAGCAGGCTGCCCATCGCGATCATCGCGGCCATGCACGCGAGCACGCCGAGATTGTAAGGCCACGCCGTCGTGCCGAAGAGCGCCAGTCCGATGGCCGCCGGCACGCGCGTGAGCGGAAAGACGTGATCGCCGTGTGGCAGCCAGATCGCGCGCCACCACGGATGCTCCCGCGCGATGCTCAGCAGATCGAAATCGTCGTAGCGGAAGAACCCTTCCGTGAGCGTCTGCGGCCAACGCAGCAGCACGGCTCCGATGCCGAGACCCACGAGCGCGAGGCGGCTTGGCGCTGGCGCATCCGTCGCCAGCCACGCATGCCAGTGCGGGCGCGCCCGCCACGCGACAATCGCGGCGACAGCGAACGCAGCCGCTGCGCTCCACAGCCACGCGCGAAAATCAATCGAATGCAGCGCCGCGGTGGTCTCGGGCGACATCGCGCCGCGCGCGCCGGCGATGCGTTGGGCGATGAGTGCACCCACGTCCGCACGGCCGGCCCACGCGGCGCCGACCACCGCGACGGCACTCGCCGCCAGCAACCCGCCCGCCAGGATGGGCGGGCAGAGGCGGGAGGCCGTGGGCGTGGGCTCCATGCCGCGTTCAGGTCGTCAGCCCGAGCAATCCGCGCGTGAGCTGGAAATCGACTGTGCCGCGCGCGTTCGCCACCGCCGTCTGCTCGCGCTGCGCGATGGCCGCGAGTCGCGCCATGATCGCGGCGGCATCGGCGAGCGAGTCGCCGGTGAGGAACAAATCGAGATCGTCGCCGGGGATGCGGCCGCGCTCGGCCGGCTCGGCCACCTGCACGAGCGGGAGCATCGGGTGGCCCTGCCGGCCGTGCTCCGTCGCGAGGCCGAGCGCGAGGTGCGCGCCGCAGCCGCAGAAGCCGGTCAGGTTCTCGACCCAGTGATCCGTCTCGCTGGCGACGATGTGCAGGCCCGCGCGCGCGAGCGGCTGGCCGTAAATGAGCGTCGCGCGCGGCGCGGTCGCGCCGAGGACGGCGCCGCGAAACTCCGCGCTGGCGAGCAGCGGATCGCCCTCGGCGAGGAGCACGGAGCCGCCCGCGGCGAGCGTCGCGCCCGCGATGTGCGCGAAAGCCACGGCGGTCGCGGCGGCGACCGGGCCGCTGGCGAGCAGCGCGAGATTGAGCGCGCCGAGCGGCGCGGACACAGGCGCGGCAGGCGGGAGCGCAGGAATTTTTTCGGCGAACCACGCCTCGATCTTGTCGAGGGCCTTGGCGATACCGCCGTCGAGCTGCACGCTGGCCCAGCCCAGGCGCGACGTATCGACGCCGGCCGCGGCGAGGTGGTGGCGCATCACGTCGTTGGGGACCTTCTCGCAGCCGTGCTCGAGCAGGAGCGCGGCGGCGATGTTGGCATGCGTGAGGTAGCCGCGGTAGATCCGATGCAGCAGGTGATACATCGTATCGCCGCCGAAGCCGCAGCCTTCCGTGTGCGTGAAACCCAGGAAGCGCGTGATGCCCTGGCTGCGGCCGATTTGCTTCTCGTTGAGCCGCTCGGCGGCGAGCCGCGCAATTTGCGTCGAGCAGAGGCTCGTGGGGAGGATGAGGCCGATGCGCTCGGTGGCGAAGCGGCGATCGGGCGTGCGGAAAAGTTGGAGCGGCTCTGAAGTAGGGCGGGTCTCTGACCCGCCCTCTGAGGTGGTGCGGCCTGCGGAGGGCGGGTCAGAGACCCTGCCCTACTCAGGAGGCGAGGATGGCGTCGAGTTTGGCGGAGAGTTGTTCGAGGTAGGCTTGGTCGGTGAGGTCGGGCGCGCGCCACTGTTCGGTGATGAGCCAGCCTTGGTAGCCGACGGAATCGAGCGCGGCCATGACGGCGGGCCAGTCGCTGTCGCCCTCCATGAGGTTGACCTTAAACCCTTCGCGGAGGCCCTTCGTGTCGCGGAGCTTGCGGCTGAATTCCTTCACGTGGATCTGCACGATGCGCGGGCCGAGGGTCTGAATCCACTGCTCGGGGAAACCGGTGTTGACGACGTTACCAACGTCGAAGTGCCACTTCACAAACGGGCTCTTGAACGTGTCGGCAAACTCGACGGCTTCGCGGGGCGAGAGCAGGAACTGGTTCCAGACATTTTCGATGGCGATGACGACGCCGAGCTGTTCGGCGAGCGGAAGCGCTTTTTTGATTTCGGCGACGGAGCGCGCGAACGCCTCGGTGTAGCTAACCTGTTTCGTGACGATGGCGGGGACGAGGAGGACGGAGCTGGCGCCGTAGGCTTTGGCGTCGCGCAGGCCCTGCTTGAGCCCTTCGAGGCCGACCTCGCGCGCGGTGGGATTGGGATCGGAGAGCGGTTTGCTCCAATGCGTGGCGATGACGACGCTCGGGATCTGAAGGCCGGAGGCATCGCGCGCCGCGAGGACCTCGGACTGATCCATCGCGCTCGACACTTCGACGCCGGCGAAACCGGCGTTG
>JANOCA010000346.1:0-7177 GCA_031411915.1 Opitutaceae bacterium | reverse complement strand
GGCGAATTCGAGGCCGGTGTCAGTGTGGCGCACGCTGAACGACATCGCCGTGGGCTTCGTGGGCACGTCCAGTTCGCGGAAGAGCCGCGTGAGGTGCGGGTAGGTGGCGTGGTTGAAGACCATGAACCCCGTGTCCATCGCCACGCGGCGGGCGGCGCCGGTGGCGGAAGCGGGCTCGTCGACGGACACGGTGTTGGTGTGGCCGCCGGCGTGGGCATTGCGCTCAAAGAGCGTGACCTCGAAGTCTCGACGGAGAAAGTGCGCGCAGCCGAGGCCGGCGATGCCGGTGCCGATGATCGCGAGGGTGGGCATAGGGCTGAAGACTAGGAGAGAGGGAGACGGAGAAAGAAGGGCGAGAGTTGTGAGTCGGGCGCGGGTGTTACGTGCGGGGGAGGAAGGCGGACGCAGACGGCCGGCGGCGGGACGCCGAGAGGGGATTGGCGTTCGCAAAAAAGGCGTCGCGGGATGGCGACGCCTTGGCGAAGGGGAGATCTCCGGGCCCTTTAGATCACCCGTTGGGGCGGGTTTTGCTTCGCCCCGTGCTCGGTTTGACCGGACACGTCCCGGTGGATGGCGGGGCCCTCGGCCCTTTTGGGCAACGTGGCCTGCGAGGCGGTCGCGGTGGCCACCGCGATGGCGGCGGCCGCCGGCACGACCTTCTTGAGCGAGGAGAACTCCGGGTGCCGTTGCTGCGCGATTTGCGCGGCTGCGATGCTGGCGGCGTGATCGGCGCGAGCGGCTTCCTCCATGATGGATTTCGGCACGGCTTTGAGACCCCAGATGAGGCGGGTCCAGGAGAGGGCCTTGAGGCCGTAGTAGGTGAGGTCGATTTCCCACCAGTAGAAACCGTTGCGCGTGGCGGACTGGTAGCGGTGGTGGTTGTTATGCCAGCCTTCGCCGAGACAGATGATGGCGAGGATAAAGCTGTTCCGCGAATCATCGCTGGTGGCGAAGCGGCGGCGGCCCATCAAGTGGGCCATGGAGTTGATGCACGCCGTGCCGTGAAAAAGAAACGTGGTGCTGACGAAGAAACCCCACACGAGCATCTGCCAGCCATTGGTGCCGAGGCTGGGGGCGTAGGCCTCGAGCAGCGCGCCGAACCCGAAGATCGCCAAGGCGAAGAGAAACGGCACCACGGTGTCGAAGCGGTTGAGCCAGACGAGCTCGGGGAATTTCGCGAGGTCCTTGATGGTGGAGTAGTCGGTCGGGAAGTTGCGCCGGCTCGTGATCCAGCCGATGTGCGACCACCAGAAGCCATGGACGTGCGGCGAGTGGGCATCCTCAGGCTCGTCGGAGTGCTGATGGTGATGACGGTGATGGTAGGCCCACCAGAGGGCGCCGCGTTGCACGGTGGTGCCACCCCAGAGCGCGAGGAGAAACTGGCCGACTCGCGAGGTGCTGTAGGTCTTATGGGAGAAATACCGGTGGTAGATGCCGGTGACGGCAAACATCCGCACGACGTAGAGCGCGACGGCGGCCCACACCGCGAAGGCGCTCGCGCCCACCCAAATCACTCCCAGGCAACCGACATGCAGAATGATGAAGGGAATGCACCGGATCCAATCCACGCGGTCCGGTTCGTTGCGCATCTTGTCCGGCCCATTCGGCGTGTGATCGGAGTCGATCCACTGGAGCACGGCGGTCGAGAAACGTGAAAGGGTGCTGGGACGGGACGCGGCGGGTGTCGGCATGAATTCGAATCGAGGGCGGGGAAGAAACCGGCGTGTCAGGTCGTGCGCAAGCCGCGTTTGCAGAAAGTTTTTCCTCATGATGACGAGATTTACGTCCAGCGCCGCAAGGGATGAGGCGGGCTTGTTCTACGAGTGACGGAACGGTGCGAAAAGGCTCACGGAGGTTACGTTTCGCGGACGGGCGTGATGTGGCTTGCGGAGGGCGGCATAGGTGGTGCTTGGAGAGCGGTGTTCTTTGCAAGGTTCCTGCGCTTCTTGGTTTCCCCGAAACGGACCCTTTGGTCGCGTGGCGCTCACGCGCTGCGAGGCCAATCCGCCGGTAATTTGGCTGCGTTTAGCGCGGTCGGATCGTCGGCGTTTAACAACCGATAGAGAAAACCAAACTCTCCGCCTTATCAGCGGAGTTTAATACCATGAAAACAGTGAAGAAGATCGCAGTCATCCTAGGTTTGGGTGCCCTTTCGGGTGCCGCCGCTTATGCGACGGCCTCGGAACGCGCCTATCTCGAAACGTGCCTGAAGGACCCGGCCGTGCCGGTGCCGTATGTCGTGGTTTCGCCCACGGTCGGCCCCGAGTTCAAGGGCGGGATTGTGCAGCTCGAATTCACGGTGGACGCGGCGGGAAAGCCCTCCGAGTTCGCCGTGACGTCTGCCACGGACGAGTTGCTGGCAAAGGAAGTGGTCAGGGCGGTGAAGCTCTGGAAGTTCCGCCCGGCGGAAATCGACGGCAAGCCGGTGGTGAAACGTGTTTCACTCCCGGTGAAGATCGTCGATGAGCCCGACGGGGCTATCACCTACACCGCCTCGAAGTAAGCACCCTAAGTAAGAAAACAACCAGGGGCGCTCCCGCCAACGGGGGCGCCCCTGTATTTTTGCCGGCGGACTGCGGCGTCCGGATGGCCGGGACCCAGAGCGGCACGGGCTGGCCCGAAATTCAGACGGCTCTGAATTCAGCTTTCGTCGCCATTGGTCGACGAGGACTCCATCGCCACGAGTGCGGTGAGAAGGACGAGGACGATGACGACAGGTAGCATGGCGAGGGCGGAAGGAGAGAAAACGGCGAGAGTAGAGAGTTCCGCGCAAAAGGGAATACGCCGATCTGCGCATAGCAGAGGCGGCGTATTCGTCCTTTGGCCCGGCTAATACCTGCCAGCCGGGTGCGGCCGGTCAGTTTTTCGCCTCAAGTTTCCTCAAAATCACATCGCCGTTCATGGTGGCCACGCTGATTTCGGGTCCGCCGCCGCCGTTGAGTGTCCCGGTAACGAGTTTGCCGCCGGTGATCGTGGGGACGCTGGGCATCTTGGGCGGGATGGGCGCGATCGCGGGCTTGGGAGCCGCGGAGGGCGTGGCCGGTTTAGCGGGTGCCGGGGGCGCGTCCGTCCTCGATGCTGTGCGAGCGCGCTCGCTCTCGACCTCACGCCGGGCGCGTTCTGAATCGCGGCGAGCTGCGTCGACGCCCTCGCGGGCGGCGCCGAAGCTCTCCTTGACGGCGGCGACCGCCTCATGGGCCACGCTGGCCGCCTCGCGGACGGCCTCGCGGATCGATTCGTGAACATCGTCGCTGATGGCGACGTTGGGGCGTCTGACCATGACGCTGCGTCCGCGGGACTCGACGGGGCTCGTCTCGCTTTTGGTGACGAGGGCACCCTCATCGAAATCCGTGAGCACGGAGCCATTCTGGGTGCGCAGGCGCACGCTGGCCTTGGCATCGGTCGGGAGCCGCAGGGAGACCTCGCCGTTCATCGAAGTGAACGAGAGCGGGGCGCCTTCGCGGAGCGTGCGGATGCTCGCGCGGATTTCGCCGTTATGGGTCGAGGCGACGACTCCGCCGCCCACGTCCTCAAGGCGGATCGCGCCGTTCATGCTGTTGATCTCGATGTTGCCCGCGACGCCCGTGCAGGTGACGTCGCCGCCCCAGGCGCTCTTCACGACGACGGCGGTGCTCCGCGGCACGGTGACGTTGAATGCGGCGCTGTTGCTTTTCCAGCCGTCGGACAAGGCGTCGAGGGTGATGACATTGTCCTTCTCGCTCAGGACAAAGCTTGAGGCGGAACTGATGACGCGCAGGCCGTCCTTGCGCCCGTTGCGCTTGTCGGCCTTGGCCTCGGTCTTGACCGCGATCTCCGCGGTGTCGGCGGCGGTGATGCGGAGGTCACCGTGCCCGAGCTTGATTTCGAGGCGACCGGGCTTGGCGGGATCGGAGAACTTGATGGTGGCGGGGGCGTCTTCGGCGCGGACGGCGCCGACGAGCACGAGCGTGAATGCCGTGGCGATGAGGAGGGAGACGGGGAGGCGGGCGAAATTCATGGAAGGGATGGTGGTTGAGAGGTTTCAGAATCGGGCGAGGGCACGCTGGGCGGCGGTGCGCACGCTTTGATCGGTGGATTCGTCGAGGGAGATGCGCTCAAGGGCCGGGGCGGCGGCGTGATCCTCGGCGGCTGCGACAAAGTCGATGAGCTCGAGCTGCACGAGGGGGTTTTGTTCCCGCGGGAGCGCGGCGAGGATGCCGGCGCGCACGACCTCGCGCTCGGCGTGAGGGTAGAGCGCCTCGAGGGCACGGAGGCGGACATTGGCGCTCGGATCGAAGGCCAGGGCGCTCACCAGATCGTCGAGGATCTTGTCGCTGGGCTGCTCGGCGCGGGCCGAGGCGAGCACGCCGCGCAGGCGATCGTTGGCGGGACCCTGCTGCTGCTGGAGCAGGGAAATGGCCACGAGCTGCCCCATCTTGTTCATCTGGTCCTGGAGTTTCTTCAGCTCCGCGCGGGTCTGGTTGTCGGCGGCGAGGTGAGCCGGGGTCGGCTGGCGCCCGGCGATGAATCCGATCGTGAGCAGCAGGCACCCGGCGAGGGGTGCAAGGAGCCAGCGCCAGACCGGGGCGCCGCGCGCGGGGGCGGGTGCGAGGACCGGCGTGGAGCCCGTGGCGAGTTTCTCCTCCTCCAGCATGGTGTAGAAATTTTTCCGCAGGCGCGGGGAAGGCTGTGGCGTGGGCATGGCGTCGAGAGCGGCGGCGGTTTGGGTGAGCGCAGCGAGTTCGCGCTGGCAGTCCGGGCACAGGGCTACATGGGCGTGGACATCGGCATGGGTCGGCCGATCGGCGCGGCGATCGAGCAGTTCAGGGAGGACTTTCGGACGCGCTGGCAGTTCATGAGGCGGGTTCCTTTTGCAGGGTGATGTAGATGTCGCGCAGCGTGCGGAGGGCGCGATGGGCGCGGACCTTGGCGGCGCCGACGGAGCATTCGAGGATGCCGGAGATTTCGGCGAAGGAGAGTTCCTGGAAACGGGAGAGGAGCAGCACCTCGCGATCACCGTGGTCGAGACGGGCCAGGGCGGCGTGGAGGAGCGCGTGGTCATCGCGGGTCGTCGCGTGGTGCGCGGCGTGCGGGGCTTCGTCCGCGTGCTCGTGCAGGTCCGTGGGATCGGCGGCGTGCGGGGCGGCGTGGTTGCGCCGGAAATGGTCCGAGGCGCACCGGCGCGCGAGGTGATACATCCAGGCCGTGAAGCTGCCTTCGTCACGATAGGTGTGGCGGTATTTCAGCATGCGCTGGAAGACCGTCTGCGCGATGTCCTCCGCCGCGGGCCGATCCCCGGTCAGCTTGCACAGGAAGCCGAAGAGCGGGCCGTGGTGGCGCTCGAAGAGTTCGCCCAGCGCGTCGAGTTCGCCCTCGCGCACGGCGAGCATCAGGGCGTGGTCGGAACGTAGGGCGGGCGCGGTGTCCACGGTCAGCGGGTCAACGGCGCGATCAACCACGGCGAGACGCGGGTGAACAGGGATTTCGGAGGAGGAGGCGAGCACGGCGGCGGCGGGACATGAGGGTGTTGCGTCAAGAACCGGGCCGGGGCGGGATCGTTACCGGGAAAATTAAGTGGATTCCGGGCCCGCGGCCGGCTGTTTTCAACGGCTTGGCTCCTGCTGACGGGGCCGATTCGCATGACGCTCGACATTCCTCACGGCGATTTCGCCGGTTATATCTTCGATCTCGATGGCACGCTCGTCGACACCATGCCGCTGCATTTCCGGGCGTGGGACGCCGCCATGCGGCACGCCGGCCTCGACCGGCCGCTCGATGAGGAGCTGTTCTACTCCCTGGGCGGCGTGCCGACGCGCCGCGTGGCCGAGCTCATATCGCAACATTACCGCTTGGACGCCGATCCGGACCGGATCTTCCACGACAAGGAGGCTCGGTTCGCCGAACTCCAGGCGGAGGCGCCAGTGATTGAGCCGGTGGTGGCCGTGGCGCGCCGCGTGGCGCTGACCCACCCGACGGCAATTGCCTCGGGCGGGCCGCGCGTGGTCGTGCGGCGCTCGCTCGAGCTGGCGGGCCTGGCGCCGCTCTTCCGGGTGGTCGTGAGCGCGGACGATGTGGTGCATGGCAAACCTTCGCCCGACATGTTCCTGCTCGCAGCGGAGCAGATGGGGGTGGAGCCCACGCGGTGCCTCGTGTTTGAGGATGCCGAGCCGGGCATGCGCGCGGCCGAGGCGGCCGGGATGCAGTGGGTGCGCGTGCCGAGCCGGGGGCGTCGTTAACGTGCGGCGGGCTCGCGTTTCTTCGGCACGACGGGCGGGGGCTGAGGCGCGGAGGCGTTCGTGCGGCGGAGCGTGACGATGTCGCCGACCGCGAGCTTCGCGGTGGCCGCGGCGTCGGCGTAGTTGCGCGCGAGCCACGTGAAGCCGTCGGCATTCGGAAAGGCGACCCACTCGCCGCGCTTCACGCTGCCGAAGTCCCGGCCGTGCAGCACGCGGAAGGTCTGGCCGTGGCACGTGATCAAAAAATGCGCGGCCCGCGGGATGTCCGCGGCGGCGAAGTCGGCGGGTTGGGCGTTGAGGAAGATGTTGCCATAGATCGCGGAGACCTCGACGACGCGGGCGTCGAAGCCGCGGCCATCGGCGTGCATCACGACCTGCGAGGGCTGGGGCTGCGGCGGGACGGTGGCGTCGAAGAAGGACACGCCCGCCGCCGGCTGCGGCAATGCGGCCGCGCCGCGATCGAGCCACGCATCGAGCGCGCGGAGGGCGACGAGGCGCTCGGCTTGGTTGACGTTCACATGGCCGTCGCGCGCGACGCGGAAGAGCGCCGCCCGGAGCGCCGTGAGATCCGTGACTTCGGAGCTGACGTAGCGCTGCGGGCCGGCGAGCTCGGATTGGTTGGTAAGGAAGATGAGCGGGATCTGCGGGCGGTGGGTGAGTTCGAGGGTCGAGCTAGGCTCGCGCGCGTCGAGCGCGGCGCCGATGGCGATCGCGCCGTGGTAGATCGGGGAGCCGGGGGGCCGGCGCTCGGCCATGAGCGTCACGATCAAGCCGCCCATCGATTCGCCCTCGAGGACGACACGCGCGGGAACGCCGAACTCGGCGGCGATGTGCGCGTGCAGCGCATCGAGATCGGCGATGGCGTCGGCGACGATGAGGCCGTTGCGGCGGTAGCTGGTCTTGGCGACGAGCCAGCCCTCCTCGAGCAGCGTGCGATAGGCGAGGTGCGCGGGAAAAAGGTC
>JANOCA010000345.1:0-2062 GCA_031411915.1 Opitutaceae bacterium | reverse complement strand
GCGGGGCAACGGGGGCAACGGCCCGGGGCTGATCCACGCCGTGTCATCGACCGCCTTCGTCAGGTAGTCGCTGAGCCGGTCGCGCAGCTCCGAGAAACCGAAGCCGAAGTGCGTCTCGAAGATTTCCTCCGTCACCGGGCCGTCCGCGGCGCGGGCGGCAAATTTCCAAAACGCCTCGCGGGTCGCGCCCCCCGTCGTGATCGCCCAGCGGAAAAACAGCTCCTGCGTCGCGGCCCGGACCGCTGCGTGACGAGGATGCTGGTTCTCGACCATCCGCACCGACTCGGCCGCGAAGAGCTCGTTGGCTGGCAGCAGGGCGCGAGGGCGCGTCGCGTCACCTGAGAGGGCGTCGCTTTCCCCTTGGTTGAGCCACACGAGCGGCTGCAGCGTGATCGGGGTCATGATGAAGTCGGCCCCGCGCCACGTGCGCTCGATGCCCTCGACCAGCCAACCGGGCAGGTCCGGCACGCGGCCGCGGAGGAGATAGCGCACCTGGCTTGAGGCGATGCTCAGGCCCTCGGCGTTGAATTGGGTTTCATCCAGGTAGATGATCGACGCGTGCATGTCGCGATCGCTGAGGCGCATGTTGGGCGCGATGTTCACCCGCTCCCCGCGCGGCACCCCGCCGCCCTTGTCGCCGCCTTGCAGCTCGCGCTGGATCTCCGCGCTGATCGTCTGCTCCAGATTCTGCGAATAGAGGATGATCACCGTCGGCGCATCCGTCCGCACCAGAAATTCCTCCGGCACGAGCGCGCGCATGAGCTGCATGCGGGCCAGCCACGCCTCGATGAACTGGCGCGTCGTCGAGTCCGAGCAGCGCGAGAGAAACTCGGCGCCGCCCGCGCTCACATGCAGCCACGGCGCGCTGGCCACCGATTCCTCGACCATCATCGGCGGCAGCTCGACCGCCGCGCCCCTCGTGGCGGGCGCGTCGGCCGCCAAGGCGGGCGACAAAATCCCAAACGCCAAAATCCCAAACGCCAAAATCCCAAATGCCAAAGAAATCCCAGGCCGGGCAAAGCTCGCGACCGCCAAACTGGGGCTTGGATATTTTTTGGGATCTGGACCTTTGGCGTTTGGAGTTTTCCGCTTCATGGCACGACCTCCGTCGGGCCGATCTTCACGGCGTAGCTCTGGAGGTGGCGGTGGAGAAACTCCTCCATCTTCCGGTAAACGCCTGCGCGCGAAACGGGCTGCGCCGCGGCGAAGCCCGGCTCGAGATCGAGACGGTCGGCGATGCGGCCGAGGCGTTGCAGCCGGTTGCGCAGCTCGCTGGTGGCCGCATCGATTGCGGGGCGGGGCGCCGGTTCGACGAGGAGCAGCACGGGTTGGCTCAACGCTTCCACGTGCTCGAGCACTGAGAATTTTTCCCCGTCCGCCGTCTCTGCCTCGCTCATTGCGGCGGGGAGGGCGCCCGCTCCATGCCATGCGCGCAGGTCCAGCGGGGCGTCGATGGTCATGCCGCAGCGAAACACCGCCGGCTCGATCTGGAGGGCGCGGAGGGCAAGGTAGCCGCCGAAACCCCGGCCCATGGCCGCGACGCGTTGGCGATCAAACGGGCGGCTGGGCTGCTGCGCCGCGATCCATTCCACGGCCGCGCGCGCGTCTGCCGCGGCTACGCGGTCGGGGGCGGCGCGCAGTGTCGCAGTATCCTCGGGCCTCACGCCGGCGACACTGCGGTGGTTCAGGCGCGCCACGGCGAAGCCCAGGTCCGCGAAGACCTGCGACTCCGGATCGAAGGCAGGCTGGGCGTGGCCGGGAAAGCCGGAAGGAAAGACCACAATGAGCGGCGGCGGGGTGAGGCGCGGCTTGCTCGGCCACGTGAGGTAGCCGGTGAGGCGGGCGCCATCGGGCGCGGCGAATTCGAACCGGCGGGTTTCGTTCAGCTTCGCGGCCTCCAGCCACGGCGCGCACTGGAGAATCTCCAGCACGACATCCTCCGGGCGCTGCCACACGAAGAAGCGGCCCGGATCGCGGCCGCCGGTCACCCGGAAAAGCACCCGCGCGCGCGTCTCGCTCCAGTCCAGCAGCTCGACAACGCGCCGCGGAAATTTCGCCGCGA
>JANOCA010000344.1:0-2318 GCA_031411915.1 Opitutaceae bacterium | reverse complement strand
GCGCCGCCGCTGCTGCCGCTGGAGGATTTTCTCACCATGCGGTTCGTGCCGCCGGCGACGACGCTCCCCTACGATCCGATCAAGGCGTGGCAGGCGCAGGCGGCGCTGTTCGTGCGCTGGGGCCTCGAGGCCGACGGCGGCGCGCATCGCGCGGCGCTGTGGAGATTCACCGAGCGGGCGGCCCTGCGCCCGGTGACCGAGGCTATGTTCGCCGAGTGCTTCGGGATGGATTTCGCCGCCGCGCAGGCCCAGCTCGCGGCCTACCTGCCGGTCGCCGTGAAAAAGAGCGCGACGTTCCGGCTCGGCCGCGATTCGTCCAAGTCCGTCCCGCTCGCACTCCGCAACGCCACGGACGGCGAGATCGCGCGGCTCAAGGGCGACTGGGAGCGCCTCGAGGTGCCCTACGTGAAAAAAATCTCACCCGGGCTCGCGCCGAAATATCTCGAGCAGGCGCGCCGCACCTTCCGCCGCGCCTACGATCGCAACGACCGCGATCCCCGCCTGCTCGCGGCGATGGGTCTGTGCGAAGTGGATGCCGGCGACGATGCGGCCGCGCGCGAGTTCCTCGAGACCGCCGCCGAGCTGGGGCCGATCCGCCCGCGCGCCAACTACGAGCTGGCGCGGCTGCGCTTCGCCGCGGCGCGAGCCCAGCCCGCGGGCACCAACGGCCAGATCGACGCCGCGCAGGTCGCGGGGATTTTCACGCCGCTGTTCGCCGCGCGCGCCGCGGAGCCGCCGCTGCCGGAGGTCTACGACCTCGTGGCCGAGGTCTGGGCCGTCGCCGCCAACAAGGCGTCGCGCCGCCACCTCGCGGTCCTCGACGAAGGCCTGCGGCTGTTCCCCCGCCGAACCGCGCTTCTGCTGCGCACGGCGGAGCTGAACCTGCGCCACGGCTACATGGAGGAGGCCGCCGCGCTTGCCGCCATGTTGGAGAAAGTCACCTTGAGCGACGACGAGCGTGCGCGGCTCGCCTTGCTGCGGCTCGCCGTCACGGGTTTTTCCCCGCCGGAAGCCCGGGAATGATGCCAACGTCTCTTGAAAATTGGACTGTAATTAGGTGGGGCCGCTTCTCCGCAAGCGGCCTGGGTTCCAGCCGGCGAAGCGCCCTGCAACCCCGGCCGGCTCGGAGAGCCAGCCCCACCTCGGAATAGTCCAATCGTTACGAGACGATGGTATGACCCGGTTGCGGCGCGCGCATCTCGCGCAGGCCCGGGTTTGCACCGCAACCTGCGCCCCACGCCGAATTCGAACTGAGAGGTGGAAAATCGTCGCCGAGAAACGTTCTCTTACCTACAGCCTGAATGTGGAAAAAAATCCGGGCCGCCCGCGAGCCGAGAAACATCGCCAAGGTGGACGCGCCTTGGCCCAAACTCCCGAGGAAATGAGGACGCCGGCGCGGCCTCTGGCGCGATGAACGACATCGTCGAATGGGCGATGAACCTCGCGGCCGATGGCGGCCCCGCGGCGCTCGTGGCGCTGGCGCTGGCCACGCTGCTTACCGAGGACCTCACGTGCATCGCGGCCGGGTTGCTGGTGGCGCGCGGCTCGCTCGCGTTCTGGCCGGCGACAGGGGCGTGCTACGCCGGCATCCTCTGCGGCGATCTGCTGCTCGTGCTGATGGGGCGCACCATCGGAAGGAAATCGCTGCGCGTAGCGCCCCTCAAGTGGTGGCTCTCCGAGGAACTCGTGGCGCGGGCCGAGCGGTGGTTCACGCGACGCGGACCGGGCATCGTGTTCGCGAGCCGTTTCATGCCGGGCACGCGTGTGCCGACGTATTTCGCCGCGGGCGTGCTGCGCGCGCCGTTCTGGCGTTTCGCCGGCTGGTTTTCCATCGCCTGCGCCATCTGGGTGCCGCTGCTCGTGGGCACGGCGGCATGGCTGGGCACGCGCGCCACCGAAATGCTTGCGACTTGGACGAGCGCTGTGCCCGCGCTGATCGGCGCTGGCATCGTCGCCTGGCTCGTGGCGCAAATCGGGCTCGGCATGGCGACTTGGCGAGGGCGGCGCCTGCTGCTCTGCCGGTGGCGCCGGCTCACACGCTTTGCCCTCTGGCCGCGGTGGGCTGTGCTGGCGCCCGCAGCCGTCTGCGGCGGATGGTGGGCCCTGTGGCACCGTCGGGCCGGCCTGCTCGAAGCGGCAAACAATGGCGACGTGAAGCCCGACGAGGCTCCCGACCCGGCAACTGCGCCTGGCGCCGTGTTTGCGGTGACCTGGCACCGGCGGCCGGGCGTGACGGTTGGAGAGATTTTCAGCCTCGCGGAAAAACTTCCCGCGCAGGTCACGGGCGACGGCCGGCGGTGTCTCGAGGATCTGATACT
>JANOCA010000343.1:0-3479 GCA_031411915.1 Opitutaceae bacterium | reverse complement strand
TCGAGCGCGTGCTCGACGTCGATGAAGGCCGCGAGCCCGCCGCGTTTCTGCGACTCGGCGATCACGCTCAAGCAGAAGGTCGTCTTGCCCGAAGACTCCGGCCCGTAGATTTCGACGATGCGGCCCTTGGGCAGCCCGCCGACGCCGAGCGCAAGATCGACGGCGAGGGAGCCGGTGGTGAGCACCTCGACCTTCATCTTGGCGTTGGAGCCGAGGCGCATGATGGAGCCTTCGCCGAACTGCTTGGTGATGGAGGAGAGGGCGAGTTCGATGTTCTTGTCGCGGGCGTGGGCGGCGGCGGCAACGGCAACGGCGGCACTGGCGACGGACTTGGCGGCGGGAGCGGGGGCGGCTTTGGACATGGCGGGCAAGGGGAGGAGGAGGCGTTTTGTGTGGTTTCGAAAAGGGAGCGGGCGGCCAGCGTGTGCGCCGCTCAAAGGCCGAAGCAAGAGCGGAGCGGCAGGACAGGGAAGTGATGTGTTCAGATGAACACGTCAAGCTTGGTCTCGCGGGCTCAATGCCCCGTCGGCGCGTCCGGTTTCACCCCGACGGCGAAATACACCGCGCCGAGGATCATCAGGAAGCTCACGGCGTAGTTCCACGTGAGCTTCTCGCCGAGCACGACCCACGCGAAGCCGACGAACACCACGAGCGTGATGACCTCCTGGATGATCTTGAGCTGATAGCCGGTCATCCCGTTGGCGTAGCCGATGCGGTTCGCCGGCACCATGAGCGCATACTCGGCGAGCGCGATGCCCCACGACATCAGGATGATCAGCCAGAGCGCCTTGCCCTCAAAAATCTTCCACTTGAGCTGACCATACCACGCGCAGGTCATGAAGATGTTGGAGGCGACGAGGAGAAGGATGGTTTTCATGGTCGGGCGCAGTGGAGTGGGGCCCGTAGAAATTGGAAAGCCCAGACCCGGCGCAACAGCGGCGCATTGAGGCCACGAGCTACGGTGAAAAATACTTCAGCAGGAAGTCCGCATTCTTGCGCTCGAACCCCTTGAGGTCGCTGAGGCGCACGGTGCCGTTGGGACCAGGCCCCGTGCCGGGACGATACCAACCGCCGCCGCGGGCAGAATAGGCGGAGGGAAACTTGTCGCTCCACCAGCTTAGGTAGTTCCCGTGCACGTCGCTGCCGCGTGATCCGGCAGGTGCAGGCACGCCCGGCGTCACCTTTTCGAGAAAAAAGGGGTCGCCGTTTCGGGCAAAGATCTCGCGATAAAACCACTCGGCCACGAGCGCCTTCAACATCGGACGATCGCGCTGGGCCTGCTTTGGAAACGAGTCGCGCCACGGCTCGAGTTCGCGATCGACGATGCGCTCCAGCAGCGCTTCGGTGTAGGCTTCAATGGCGCCCGCATACGGCGCCGGCAGTGAAATGAAGTTTCCCCAACTCGACTCAAACGAAAACCCCGCCCATTGGATTTCGCCGAGCCAAATGTCCTCATCTGGAATCCAGTTCTCAAAGTGCCATGTTAGTTCGCTGTTTGTTACCCAGCGGGCATTTCCCGGATAGGAATAGGGCGGGTCGAGGGTGTTCGGCCGCCGATTCGGCCAGTTGGCGAAACTGCCGGAAAAAATGGGATGGTCGGTCAGTCGAATCGTAATGTCGGCGCGGCCGATGGGACCCTTCCACAGCGCGCCGGTCTTCACGATGTAGCGCAGGCGCCAGCCCTCGACGAAGCGGCGGTATTCCTCGGGCTCCCCCATGTCGTAGCTGATGCGAATCAGCTTCGTCTCACCGGCTGACCACGAGACGCTCCACACCAAGGCCGCCGCAAAATCATGGAGCGAACGAGGCTCCTTCACTGACGCATCGCGCACCTTCAGTTCGATGGGTGAGACGCGGACGGCCCCGGCGCCTTCGCCCAGTGTCACTTGAAAACTCTCCTTTGCGTTCGTCGCGTGGCCGCGGCTCTCGAAGGGAAACGCCACGTCGCAGGTGACCGGCTCGGCGGTCGTGTTGCGCATCGTGAAGTCCGCCGTCACGCGGAAGCCGCCGAATCGTTTCTCCGGCTCGACGAGCACGGTCTCGGCGTCCATCGCGATTTCCGACGAGCGCAGCGGCGCGATGGTGTTCCCCTTGCCGATAACGCGATAGATGTCAGCGGAGACGGAACTGACGGCCGAGAGCGCCACGAGAAAGGCGCCGACGGGAGGGAGTCGCGAGATCATGGTTGCGTATGGCCAACAGACTAGGCGGGGTAAAGTCCGAGGTGATCGGACACGGCGACGACAAACTCACAGCCGATAGTAATCTCGGAACCACGCGACGAATTTCTTCAGCCCGTCTTCCAGTGGAACCTTGGGCGCGAACTGGATCGCGGCTTGGACGCGCGTGAGGTCGGCGCAGGTCTCGAACATGTCGCCGGGTTGGGGCGGGAGGAGTTCGACGACGGCTTTTTTGCCGAGGAGCTGCTCCAGCATCTGCACAAACAGCAGCGTCTCGACCGGACGATGGTGGCCGAGGTTGAAGATCCGCAGCGCGCTCGTGGCGGTGTTTTTGTTTTCCGGGGCCAGTCCCGCGGCGCGGGTCGCGGCCGTCGGCGCCGCTGGCTGCGCACGGTCCGCGAGCGGGTAGAGCAGCAGCTTCACCACGCCGTCGACGATGTCGTCCACATAGGTGAAGTCGCGGAGGTTTTTCCCGGCGTTGAAGAGCTTGAGCGGCTTGCCCTCGCAGATCGCGCGGGCGAAGAGTGTCGGCGCCATGTCGGGCCGGCCCCACGGGCCGTAGACAGTGAAGAAGCGCAGGCCGGTGAGCGCGAGGCCGTGGTTCAGGGCGTAGCTGTGGGCCATGAGTTCGTTGGCCTTCTTGGTCGCGCCGTAGTAGGAGATGGGCTGGTCGGTGTTGTCGTCCTCGCGGTAGGGCGACTTCGCGCCGGCGCCGTAGACGCTGCTGCTGGAGGCAAACACGAGGTGCCGCGGCGGCGTGCGGCGGCAGGCCTCGAGCACGCTGGCGAAGCCTTCGAGATTGTTGCGCGTGTAGGCCGCGGGCTGCTCCATGCTGAAGCGCACGCCGGGCTGCGCGCCAAGATGAACGACGTAGGCCGGCTGGAAGTTCGCGACGAGCCCCGCGAATTTCTCGGCGTCGGCAAAATCCGCCTGCAGGAAGCGAAACGTCTCGAACGCCTTCGCCGCCGCGCCGGCGTCCTTGGCTTCGACCCGCGTGGCCACCTTCGCGAGTTCGGCGAGGCGGGCGCGCTTGAGTGCCACATCGTAGTAGTCGCTCAGGTTGTCCACGCCGAGCACCTCGCACTTTTTCGTCTCGGCGAGACGGCGCGCGACATGGTGGCCGATGAATCCGGCGGCGCCGGTCACGAGGACTTTCATTGCGGTGCGTGATAGGCGCGCGCCCGCGGCGCGGCTAGCGGAAAGTTTCTCGCCGAGTTTCGGAGGACGCGCCCCTACATTGTCCCGCCGAGCCGCCGGTCACATCCGACTTGTCGCCACGCGGGTCGCTCGCGCGCCTCG
>JANOCA010000342.1:0-7869 GCA_031411915.1 Opitutaceae bacterium | reverse complement strand
GTCGGCCGGCCTAACGTCGGCAAGAGCCGCCTCTTCAACCGGCTCGCGCGGAAGCGCATCTCGATCGTGCACGATCAGCCGGGCATCACGCGCGATGTCATCTCCGCCGAGATCGAGGAGGGTGCCTTCACGCTGCTCGACACGGGCGGCCTCGGCTTCACCGGCAAGGAGACGCCCGGCGCGATCACCAAGGCCTCCGAGCAGCAGGTCGACTTCGCCATCGCCTCGTCGGATCTCATCCTGTTCGTGGTCGACGGCCTCAGCGGCCTCTCGTCACTCGACGAGACGATCGCGACCATGCTGCGGCGCAGCAAAAAGAAGGTGCGGCTCGTGGTGAACAAGGCCGACTTCGACGACTCCAAGGTCGCGCTCGAAGAGGCCTACCGCCTCGGCCTCGGCGAACCGCTGCGCATCTCCGCCGAGCACGGCAACGGCGAGGCTGACCTCCGCATCGCCATCCTCGAGGCGCTCGGGCCCGCGCCGGTCGAATCCGATTCCGCGACCAAGCCCGCCGGCCCGCTCTGCGTGTGCTTCATCGGCCGGCCCAACGTCGGCAAATCCTCCCTCAGCAACCGCCTCCTCCAGAGCGACCGCCTGATCGTGAGCGATGTGCCGGGCACGACCCGCGACGCGATCGAGCTGCCTTTCACGTTCAAGGGCCGCGACGGGAACGATTATCCCTTCAAGCTCATCGACACCGCCGGCATCCGCGCGTCAACGAAGCTCAGCTCGCCGGTCGAGTATTTTTCCCGCCTGCGCTCAATCGAGGCGATCAAGCAGACCGATGTCGTGTTCCTCGTGCTCGATTCCCTCGACGGCGTGACGTCGCAGGACAAGGCGATCGCGGGTGAAGCCGTGAAAGAGGGCAAGCCCATCGTCGTCGTGGTGAACAAGTGGGATCTCATCACCGAGCGCTTCAAGAAGCAGGGCGGCTTCAAGCCCTACACGAGCGAGCGCGACTACCGGGAGAAATACGAGAAGGCGCTCTTCGACCGGCTGTTCTTCACTCCGGGCGCGCCGCTGATCTTCGTCTCCGCGCTGAGCGGCTACGAAATCGATCGCATGCTCAACGCCGCGGTGAAGATCAACCGGACGCTCGATAAGAAGCTGCCGACGGCGAAGCTCAACCAGGTCCTGGGCTATCTGGCGGAGCGCAACCCGCCGGCCGCGATCGGCGGCAAGCGTTTCCGCGTCTACTACGCCACGCAGACGAGCACACGGCCGTTCCGGATTAAACTTTTCTGCAACCGCGAGGAAAAACTCACCGAGCAGTATCGGCGCTACCTCGAGGCCGGTCTGGTCGCGGAGTTCGATCTCGCCGGCTGCCCGATCTATTTCGATCTGGTCGGCAAGGCGAAGCACGCGGATCGCGCCAACATGATCGGCGGCAGCGAATCCGAGCGGCACCGCGCGAAGTGGCAGGTCGCCGAAGGCGGCGCAACGGTCGAGGACTGAATTGCAGCCCGCCTTGTGAGAGGCGGGACTGGCAGCGGTCGAGTGACCTCTGAGGCCCGGCTCTCACGAGCCGGGCCCCATCAATCTATTTCTTCCCGCGCTTCTGCCGATATTCGTCGCCGCTCATGAGGGCGGCGCGCACTTGCTGCTCGGTGTAGCCGCGCTCGCGCATGGCTTTCTCGTAGGTGGCGAAGCCGCCGGGATCGGGATCCCGCCCGAGGACGTCGCGGTAGGCGCGCGTGATGGCGTTGCGGATATAGGAGTCGCGGCCCTCGGGGCTGCGGCGGAGGTCGTCGCGGATCTGGCCCTGCGTCCAGCCGTCCTTCCATTTCGCGCGATAGTGGGCGAGCCCGCGGGCATCGGGCTCGCGGCCGACGACCTCGCGGTAGATTTTGGTGATGGCTTGGTCGGGATTGATGCCGCGCGCCTCGGAGCTGCGCTGCAACTGCTGGAACATCTGGTGCTCCGACCAACCTTCGCGGAGCAGGCGATCGGTGTAGGTGCGCAGGCCCTCGGGATCGGCGGGGCGATCAAGCACCTCGCGGAAAGCGCGCTGCACGATCGCCTCCGCGGTGCGGCGATCCATTCGCGGACGCACTTCGTGCACGATGACGGGAGGCGGCGGCTGCACGACCACCACGGTGGGCGGGGGGGCCGGGCGATCAGCCGGCACCGCTGGGACAACGACCGTGCGCGGCGGGCCGACGACTGAGACCGATGCGATGGCGCGGTCCCACGTCGAGCCGGAATCGCGGCCGCGCCTTTCGCCATAGAGATCGGGCACGCTGCGTGTGATCTCGAGCCGTTCGCCGGAGAAGCCGGCGGCCGTGAACGCGGTGGCACGGGCGGCGCCCTCGATGCGCACGGACGATATGGCGAACGCCCAGGGCAAATTGCTCGGACGCATCAGGCGCCCGAGATTCTCGACCGAGGCCCCGGCCTCGATGATCAGCGACTCGCCGCGGAAATTCGGCTCGGTGAAAAACGTCACCCGATCGGGGCTGAGATTCGCGGGGACTTGGGCGCGCAAGGGAGCGAACGCGAAGACGGCGGCGAGGCACAGCGTGAGTCGGGTGAGCGTTTTCATGATGGGGAAGGGGAACTCAGGCGCGGCGGCCCTTGAACGTGAGTTCGGCGATGCCGCTCTTGTCGAGGTCGCCCAGGCCGAGCGCGCCCATGCGCTCGTATTGCTGCTTCGTCGCCGCAGCCAGAGGGAGATTGAGGCCGGCCTGCGCGCCGAGCGTCCACGCGATCGTGGAGTCCTTGGCGGCGTGCGACGCGGAGAAGAAGCACGAGTGGTCGCGGTTCTGCATGTCCTCGCCGTCGGTCTTCAGCACCTGCGAGTTGGCGCCGGTCTGGAGAAACACCTCGCGGAGCATCGCGAGATCGAGGCCGAGGGCGGCGCCGAGGCCGAGGCCCTCGGCGAGGCCGGCGGTGTTGATGTTCATGACCATGTTGACGAGCGCCTTCACCTGCGCGGCCTGGCCGGTCGAGCCGATGTAGCGGAGCGCGGTGCTCAGCTTCTCCAGGATGGGCTTCACGCGATCGAACGTGGCGCGGTCGCCGCCACACATGAGATAGAGCGTGCCGGCGCGGGCCTGCGGGATTGAGGAGGCCATGCAGCCCTCGAGCGTGACGGCACCGACCGCCTTGGCGCGGCGCTCGACCTCCACGTGCGTGGCGGGCGAGAGGGTGGCGCAGTTGACGAAGATCTTGCCCTTGGCGCCGGTGAGCAGCGAGTCGCCCTTTTCCGCAAAGACGCCGAGCTGCGCGGCATCATCGGTCACGACGGTGAAAATCACGTCGGCCGCAGCGGTGACATCGGCGAGGCGCGTGGCGGCTTGGGCGCCGATCTCCTGCGCGAGGGCGGTGGCGGAGGGGGCGTGGACGTCGTAGACGGCGGTGACGGGGTAGCCGCAATCCTTGAGGCGGCGCGCCATGTTGGCGCCCATGCGACCGACTCCGACGAAGGCTATTTTCTCTGGCATGATGTTTCCTTGGGACGTTGAGGGTTGGAGGGATATTCTGTCACTGGGCGAAAAAGGGATTGTGGCGCTTCTCCTGCGCGAGCGTCGTGAGCGGGCCGTGCCCGCAGGCCAGCACCGTATCGCGCGGCAGCGTGAAGATTTTCTCGCGGTTGTTGCGCCACTGCTCCTCGAAGTGCGTCGGGCTTCCGCCTATCGAGCTGGCGAAAATGGAATCTCCGACGATCGCGAGCGGCCAGCTGAGGCCGGTCACGAAGAAGGTCGTCTGGCCGGGCGAATGGCCGGAGGTCAGCAGGGTCTTGATCGCGACGGCGCCGAGGTGGAAGTGTGCGTTCTCCTTGAAATACTTCGCGCCGGGATGATCCACGGGCTCAATCTCGCTGGACCAGACTTCGGCCTTCGTGGCGGACGCCAGTCGCGCGAGATCCGCGACGTGGTCGGGGTGGGTGTGGGTGATGAAGATGTAGTGCACCTTCAGTCCTTCCGCCTGGATGAAGTCGAGCATGGCCTCGCACGACGCGCCCGTATCGAAGGCGGCGGCGATGCGATCGCGCCGATCCCAGACAAGGTAACTGTTCACCGTCATGTCCTCATGGGGCGTGTTGAACGCCGCGAAGCCCTTGGAAAAATTCGGGAGCTGGGGATACCAGAGCTTTTGGGCGAGCACCTCGAGCGCATCGGGCGAAAGCTTCAGGTGGCGCGCCACGCGCCGGATCGCGCCGAGCAGCGGCTGGCCGGCCTTCACGGCGGCGAGATCCTCGGCGGAGATTTCCGCGCGCTTCGCGAGATCCTCGTCGCTGATTTTCCAGCCGCGCTGGGCCTTGTTGATGACGTCGTTGAAATTGTCCTCGAGCGGGATGCGGGCCATGGAGAGATGAGTTAGGCGGAGCGGTGCGGGTGCGGCAAGCGCGATGGCCGCGCAAGAAATGCCGTTGCCAGCGGCTGGCCCGCGCGATTCAGCTGTCGGTTTCATGAGCAATCCCTCCGGCTATCTCACTTCCCTCTATTCCCTCACGGGCAAGGTCGCTGTCGTCATCGGCGGCACCGGCGAGCTCTGCGGCGCCATGGCCGAGGGCCTCGCGGGGGCCGGGGCCGAGGTCGTCCTCGTGGGGCGCAACGAGGAGAAGGCCAAGCCGCGCCTCGAGCGCATCGCGGCCGCGGGCGGGCGCGGTTACTTCGTCTCGGCGGAGGCCAGCGAGAAGGCGCCGATCCAGCAGTTGCTCGAGACCGTGCTGAAGCGCTCCGGCCGCGTGGACATCGTGGTCAACGGCGCGGGCACCAACTCCGCCACGCCCTTCTTCGACATCGCGGAGGACGAGTTCGAACGCATCGTGAAGATCAACTACAAGGGCGTGTTCCTGGGGTGCCAGATTTTCGGCAAATACCTCGTCGATCGCGGCGAGGGCGGCTCGATCATCAACCTCGGCTCGATGTCCGGCATCGTGCCCCTTTCGCGGGTCTTCACCTACTCGGCGACAAAGGCCGCGGTGCACAACCTCTCGAAGAACCTCGCCCGCGAGTGGGCGCCCAAGCGCGTGCGTGTGAACACCCTCGTCCCCGGTTTTTTCCCGGCCGAACAAAACAAGAAAATCCTCTCCCCCGAACGCGTGGCCTCGATCATGGGCCACACGCCGATGAAGCGTTTCGGCGAGGCTCGCGAACTCATCGGGGCCACGCTGCTGCTGGCGAGTGATAGCGCCGGCGGGTTTATCACGGGCTCCGAGATCGTCGTGGATGGCGGCTACCACGCCATGACCATCTAGCCGTTCATCTGCGAAAGCCGCGGATTTGCCGACTTGCTACACGTCGCGCCCGTTTTCACTATAGCGTCCTATGGTCACAAACAAATTGAAGAAGCTGGAGGCTGCACGGGCCAAGGTCGCGAACCTTGAGCAGTCGATTGCCGATGAACTCAAAAAGACGCTCGGCGGGCTTCCCGCCAAGTATGGCTTCGCATCGGTCGGCGAATTCGTGGACGCGGTGAAGGCCGCTGCCCGTGGCCGCCCCGGCCGCAAACCCGACTCGGGCAAAAAGCGCCGTCGTGCGGTCATCACCGACGAGATTCGGGCCCAGGTGAAGAAGCTCCTCGAGGCGGGCAAGACCGGCGCCGAGATTTCCAAAGCGCTGAAGATATCCCAGCCCAGCGTGCAGAACATCAAGAAGGCGCTCGGCCTCGTGAAAGGGAAGAAGTGAGATAATCTCCCAAGCCTCCCCGGATGACACGGCCCTCGCCGCGCGCGAGGGCCTTTTCATGCCGAGGCAATTCCCGCGATATCGTTCCCGGCTGTGTCCACGCCCTACATCCAAGCCAACACCAACGGACGTTTGCATTCGGCGCACGAGCCCTCGCTCACTCCGCTCGACCGCGGCTTCCTTTATGGCGACGCGATCTATGAGGTGTGGCGCACGCATCTAGGCGTTATCTTCGCCTGGGAGGAGCACTGGGCGCGCCTGGAGCGATCAGCCGCTTCGCTGCACATGGCCCTGCCGTGGAGCAAGGCGGAGATCCTCGATGAAGTGCGTCGCACGACCGCCGCCTACCGCACGGCGGCGGCGTTTGCCGATGAACTCTACATTCGGCTGCAAGTTTCGCGCGGGGCCGGCCCCATCGGTCTCGATGTGGCGCTGGCGGACCAGGCGACGTTCGTGATTCTCGTGCAGTCGTGTCCCCGGAATTCCCCGGAGGCCGGGCGCGATGGCTTGAAGCTTTCCATCGCCTCGGCGCTGCGGCGCAACCCGGTGGAAAGCCTCGATCCGGCGTGGAAGACGGGGAACTACCTCAACAACGTCCTCGGGCTCCGCGAGGCGCGCGCGCGCGGAGCGGACGAGGTCGTGATGCTCAATCTCCGCGGCGAGATCACGGAGGCCTCGACCTCGAACATCGCCTTCGTGCGCGACGGCGAGATTGTCACTCCGCCCGTGGATGCGGGAATCCTGGAGGGAATCACGCGCGGCTTCGTGCTGCGCACAATTGCGCCCGCGGTGGGCGTGGCGGTGAGGGAGAGGCCGGTGCTGCCGGGCGAACTCGGCGGGATGAGCGAGTGTTTTCTGCTCTCGACGACGAAGGATATCGTGCCGGTGCGCGCGATCGATGAATGGCAGTTTGCCGTGGGACCGCAGACCGTCACCGCCCGGCTCGCCGCCCGATTCACCGCGCATGCCCAGGCGGCCGTCGCGGCGCGCCCGGAATTGCGCGTGTGATCAGTAGCGGCGGAGGCTGGGATCGATTTCCTCGGCCCAAGCGTCGATGCCGCCGGCGATGTTGCTGACGGCGGTGAGGCCCTGCGCGCGCAGGAACTCCGTCACGCGCATGCTCCGTCCGCCGTGGTGGCACATGATGAGGAGATGCTCGTCGCGCGGAAGATCGCGCAGGCGCTCAGGGATCTGCCGCATCGGGATCGCCTCGGCGCCTTTGACGCGCGCGATTTCGACTTCATAGGGCTCACGCACATCGATGAGCATGACGCCGCACGGCGATTCATCGAGGAGGCGCTTGGCTTCGGTGACGGGGATTTCCAAGGGATAGTCGGTGTCGGGCATGGGAGAAACGGGGGCGCAGGCGACGGCCGCGTAACGGCTGGGCTCGATGGCGCGAATCGTCGGTGCGGAGCCGCAAAGCGGGCACTGCGGATCGCGCGGCAGCGTGAGCGTGTGGAACGACTGTGCGAGCGCGTCGTAGGTGAGCAGTCGCCCGCGCAACGGCTCGCCGATGCCGGTGATAAGCTTGATCGCTTCGAGCGCTTGCAAGCTGCCGATCACGCCGCACAGCGCACCCAGCACGCCGGCCTCGCCGCAACCGGGCACCGAGCCGGCCGCGGGCGGCTCGGGAAAGAGACAGCGGTAACACGGCCCGCCGCGCGCCGGATCGAAGACCGCGACCTGGCCGTCGAACTTGAACACGCTGCCATACACGAGCGGCTTGCCGGCGAGAAAGGCCGCGTCGTTGTTCAGATAGCGCGAGCTGAAATTGTCCGTGCCGTCGACGATCACGTCGTAGCCGCCAAAGAGCGCGAGGGCGTTCTCCGCCGTCACGCCCTCGGCGTGGGTTGTTACCTGAATGAAAGGGTTGGTCGCACGCAGCCGCCGCGCAGCCGACTCGACCTTCGGTTCTCCGATCGCGCTGTCGTCGTGGAGAAGCTGACGCTGCAAGTTGTGCGGCTCGACACGGTCGAAGTCCGCGATGCCGACCGTGCCGACTCCCGCCGCGGCCAGATAGAGCGCGGCGGGGCTGCCGAGTCCGCCGGCACCGATCACGAGCACGCGAGCCGCCGCGAGCCGCCGCTGCCCCTCGACCCCGATTTGATCGAGCAGGATGTGCCGGCTGTAGCGCGCGAGTTCGGCGGGCGAGAGGGCAGGCAGGGGAGCGGACATCGGGGCGAAACAGAGCCGGAAGCCTCCCCGTCGCAATTGGAAATTGCACCGCTGCGCC
>JANOCA010000341.1:0-1536 GCA_031411915.1 Opitutaceae bacterium | reverse complement strand
CCTCCCGCTCTTGCGCCGGCAAGCCCTCGCGATGGTGGCCGCGATGGACGAAGGCATCGGCCAGATCCGCGCCCGCCTCCGCGAACTCTCCCTCGAGAAAAACACGCTCATCTTTTTCATCGGCGACAACGGCGCGCCGCTCCGACCCGCCGCTTGGAACGGCTCGCTGAACCTCCCGCTCACCGGCGAAAAGGGCATGCTCACCGATGGCGGCGTGCGCACGCCCTTCCTCGCCGCGTGGCCCGGCACGCTGCCGGCCGGCACGACCTACGATCCGATCGTGAGCGCGCTTGATGTCGCCGCCACTGCGGTCGCGGCCGCGGGCCTGCCCGCCATGCCCGAGCTCGACGGCGTGAACCTGATCCCGTTTGTGCGCGGGGAAAAATCTGGTGCGCCGCACGAGCATCTTTTCTGGCGCTGGCGCTCGCAGGCCGCCGTCCACGATGGCCGCTGGAAACTCGTCCTCCTCGGCCCGACGCAGCGCTACCTCTTCGACACCACGAGTCCCGAGGGTGAAACGAAAAACCTCCTCGCGCAGCACCCCGCGATCGCCGACCGCCTCCTCGCGCGGCTGAAGGCCTGGGACGCCACGCTCCAGTCTCCCGGCCTCCCCACGGAGACCAATCCGCAGGATCAGATTTTCTTTTCCGCGCACATCGAAAAAAACCTGCCCTCCTCGGCCGCCGAGCCGACGGCCCCCAAGGCAAAGAAAAAGCGCACCCAATGAAATCATTCTCTCCGGGCCGCCTCTGTGTCGCGACCACCCTGGCCTTGCTGGCAATCGCCGCGCCTGTCGCGGCCACCTCCGCTCGCCCGCCCAACCTCGTGTTCATCCTTGCCGACGATCTCGGGTGGGCTGACACCACGCTGAACCAGCCCAACGCGTTCTACGAGACGCCTCACCTCCAGCGGCTCGCCGCGCGCGGGATGCGTTTCACGCAGGCCTATTCCGCGAATCCACTCTGCTCGCCCACGCGCGCGAGCATTCTCACGGGACTTTATCCCGCACGCATCGGCATCACCGCTCCGGTCTGCCACGTGCCGCAGGTCATCCTCGAAAAAGGCACGGTCAAGCAGGCCGGGCCCAGCGCGCCCGTGCTCGTCGCGCAGAGCATCACGCGGCTCGAGACGCGCTACCACACGCTGGCGGAATCGTTCAAGGCGGGCGGCTACGCGACGGGCCACTTCGGCAAATGGCACCTCGGGCCCGAGCCGTATTCGCCGCTCCAGCAGGGCTTCGATGTCGACTTCCCGCATTGGCCGGGCCCCGGCCCCGCGGGCAGCTACGTCGCGCCGTGGAGATTCCCCGCCGCGCTCAACGTCGCGAGTTCGGCCGCCGAGCACATCGAGGACCGCACGGCCTCGGAGGCGATCAAGTTTATCACCGCGAATCGCGACCGGCCGTTCTACGTCAACTACTGGGCGTTCTCCGTCCATGCGCCCTACGACGCTAAAAAATCCCTCGTCGAAAAATACCGCGCCAAGGCCGCCCGCCTCCCGCCCGGCGCCGGGCAGCGCAATCCCGTCTTTGCCGCG
>JANOCA010000340.1:0-2553 GCA_031411915.1 Opitutaceae bacterium | reverse complement strand
CCATGGTTTGGCGAACGCTCTGAACCGGCGGGCAGGGACGCCCGCCGCTACCGCTGCTCGTTCCATTCGGGCGCCGAATACTGCTCGGTCAGGCCCTCGACTTCCGCCTCGTTGAACTCCGGCCACGGCGTCGGTTGCGCTTCAGCGCCAAGAGCGGCAGCGAGCCCTCCCACGAACGCCTCGCCAAACGCGTCCCAATCGATCGCCGCGCCAGCGACGGCCTTGGCAATGGAGCCTTGGAAGAGCAGGCCGTGCTTGTTGCGCTTCTGCGCGGCGCCGGCGATTTTCGCGCCCGTGTCGGCGCGCACGACATCGGAGACCTCCGCGCGCTCGAAGCACACGCCGGCTGCACCCGAATCGGCTTCGGGCTTTGGCTCGCTCAGCTCGGCCGGCACACCCTGCGATCGCAGCGCCTCGGCCAGCGCCTCATGCACGACGCGGTAGCTCTGTGACGCGCGCAGTTCCTCGAGGGGGTGCCCCCGCGGAATCACGAGCGCATACGTCCAGTCGTCGCGATGGTCGACGAGGCCGCCGCCCGTCGGCCGCCGGCAAAGATCGAAATGCGCATCAGGCGGGAGCTGTTCGCGCACGAAGGCGATCTTCTGGGAATAGCCGAAGGTGAAGGCGGGCCGGCGCCACGCATAATGGCGGAAGCGCGGGGCGATGGCGTGCGGGTAGCGCTGCAACAGCAGGAAATCGACCGCCATGTTCTCGGCGGCGGAGCCGGCGCGCTCGGGGAGAATTTCCAAATTCATTTTGAAACGCGAAGAGCGCAGAGGACGCGGGGAAAAAAGCCAAGCGTGCGGTCGCACGTTCTCCGCGCACAGGCGCATCCCGGTTTATTGCAGGGTTCGAGTTCGTAGTTCCGGCTTCAGCCGGGCCTGGCGGATTTCGGACCGGCTGAAGCCGGAACTACGAACGAAAACGTCGCTCGCGCCGGGCGCTGCAAGAAACTGAGATGCGCCCTCCGCGGCCTCCGCGTTATTCTAGCCGGTGATACCACTCGCGCGCGGGCGGCGGCACTTTCAATTCCTCCAACTGCTCCGCGATCGACTGCGGGCGCGTCTTCAGCTTTCCGGCGAGCGGGGAAATATCGAGCGCGAGGCAGGCCTGGCGTTTGCGCGCGATCTCGGGCGATGCGGCGCGCCTCGCTTCCGCGATCGGGGCCTGCGCGGGGGTGAGCTTGAAGTGTTCGCGGATGCGCAGGCCGAGCGCGTGGCGGGAGAGCAGCTCGGTGCCGGCCCAATGAAAAATGCCGCGCACATCACGGCGCTCGCAGAGTTCGACCATCACCTCGGCGAGGTTCTCCGCCGTGCAGGTCTGGCGGAACTCGTCCGTGAACAAACGCGGCGTGCGACCTGCCGCCCAGTCGGCGAAGAGTCGCTCGTGGTTGCTGCGCTTCCCGGCGATGCTGTTGCCCATCAGCAGAGGCGCGCGGAGCGTCACGGCCCAGTCGGCGGCGGCGGCGTGGACGAGCCGCTCGCTCTCGACCTTCTGCCGGCCGTAGAGGTTGATCGGCGAGACGGTGTCGGCGGCGGAGTAGGGGGCGGTGCGCGCACCGTCGAAGACTTGCTCCGAGGAAAGGTGCACGAGCCGGGCGCCGACGTGATGCGCGAGCCGCGCGAGCGTGGCGGGCAGCGCCACGTTGAGCGCCTGCGCGAGCGCGGGATCGGCGTCGCATTGCTCCGGCACCGAGACCGCGGCGCAGTTCACAATCGCCTCGGGGAACGCATCGAGCACCGCGGCGGTCACGTCGCCCTCGCGCGCGAGATCGACCGTGCGCTGCGCGGCGAGGCCCTCGATGGCGCCGGCAAAGGTGCCGACCGTGCCGATTACGCGGTGGCCGCGGCGCGCCGCCGCGCGCGCGAACGCCGATCCGACCAAGCCCGAGGCGCCGGTGAGGAAAATGTTCATCGCGAGTGAAGCTCAGCACTGTGGGTCGGGCTTTATGCCCGACATGTCGGGGGTAAACCCCGACCCACAGCTATGGCCCGACCACCTCCGGCGAGACATGCCAGCGCACGATCCAGCGCGCGACGTGTGGCAGCCGCGAGCGTGAGCGTGTCGTCAATCCGTCCACTCGCTCACGCTCGCGGCCACGATCTTCTTCCACGCGCTCGAGCGCGAGCACAGCGCATTTCTACATCGCGAACGCCACCGGTTCCGCGCGGCCGGTGATGAGCAGAGAAGCGACCGCGCTGAGTTGAGTTTCGTGGCCGATGATCGCGAACGGGCGTCGCGCTGCCTCGATCTTCGTCACCGTGGCCTGCGGATCGTCGTCGGGCTCGAGCCCGGGAGTGAGTTTCAGCGGCCCGGTGAGCTTCAGCCGTTGTGCGAGGAGGGCCGCGGTCTCGCGCGACCGCACGAGCGGGCTGTGCCAGATTTCCGCCGGCGCGAACGCCTCG
This sequence comes from Opitutaceae bacterium, assembly GCA_031411915.1. Lineage (GTDB taxonomy): Bacteria > Verrucomicrobiota > Verrucomicrobiia > Opitutales > Opitutaceae > ER46. The sequence goes on along the minus strand of JANOCA010000340.1, from coordinate 148 downwards.
CTCGTCCGCAGAAATTTCGCGAGGGCGTGCACCTGCCCGCGGCCCTTGGCGCTGAGCGGGCGCGCCGCATCCTCCGCGGCCTCGACCGCGTGGGCGTGGCGAATCAGGAAGACGCGCATGGCGGTCAGATCGCGGGCAGCAGCACCTC
>JANOCA010000339.1:0-1800 GCA_031411915.1 Opitutaceae bacterium | reverse complement strand
TCGTGGTATGCCACCACGCCCAACCGCCCCGAGGACTACACCTACACCGGCGCGATCTTCACCGGCGGAATCAAGTTCCGCTTCTGAGCCCGAGGTGGGGCCCGCTCTCCGAGCGGGTCTGGGTTCCAGCGGAAATTTCGTGCCAAGCATTGTGATTCACCCGACAACTCAGGCCGGCTCGGAGAGCCGGCCCCACCTTCAAGCCGCCAACAATCGCGGCGTGGCCTTGGTGAGCTTGTTTGCCGTGCTCGGCCTTCTCGCGCTGCGCGCGTTCGCCGCCCCGCTCACCGCGCCCGCCTACCTCGACCCCGCGCCCGCCGCCACCGCACCGCGTGACGGCGCGGTGCTCCTCACGCCCGCCGATCGCTACGACGCCGCGCGCGGCTACGGTTGGACGCACGCGCCCGCCGCCGCCTTCCCCGGTGAGACGTCGTGGACCGGCGTGCGCTCACCCGCGCTCTGCGACGGCGTGAGCGGCGAGCGCTTCGCGCTGCGGCTCGATCTCGCGCCCGGGCGTTGGACCGCCCTCGTGTTTCTCGACGACGGCCACCGCGATGCGCACACCGTGCAGATTCTGGTCAACGGCCGCGCCCACGCGCACAACCCGCGTGAATTCGGCCTCGAGGAAGAGCCCGGCCCGCCGCCGATCAACCGCTACCGTGTCGCCGCGCTCGCGTTCGACGCGACCGGCGGTGGCGCCACGATCGAGTTCGTGCACGGCGTGCCGCACGGCGCGTGCCTCCTAGCTCTGCAGCTGCTGCCGCCACCCGACGCCGACTCCGATCGCGCGAAGTGGTTTCTCCGCCAGCTCGCCGAGGCGGGGCGGCACGATTCACGCGCCTCGCTCGAGGCCCTCCACGCCGAACTCGCCAGTCACGCCAGCTCCCCCGGGTTTCGCGCCTTCGCGTCGTATTGGTCGGCCCATGTCGCGCTGCTCGCCGAGGCCGAGCGCTGGCACCGCGCGGGCGGCTGGGACTGGTTCAGCCTGCAGACGCGCAGCAGCATGTTCACCCGCTACAAGATCGCGCTCAGCCTGCTGGACCCGCTGGTCGAGCATCCCGACGCGGGTTTTCCCCTCCGCGAACGCGCCCAGTGGCTGCGCACCCGCCTTCTCTACTGGATCGAAGTCGAGCAGCACTTGGCGAAAGACAAGGAGGCCTTCGACCGCGACATCGCCGAGGTTCGCCGGCGCCATCCGCGCGACGAACTCGTCGCCATGTATGCCGGGGAAAAAATGCCCGACCGCACCGATGCCGCGCGCTTCACCCCGCTCGCAGGCGCGCCCGCGTGGTCCGCCGCGCAGTTCGAGGCGCTGCAACGGCTCCGCTCCGTCGCGCACTACTGGATCGACGAACGCCAGATCCCCAATGGCGAGCTCGGCGGCAAACCCGATGACGACGTCGAGGCGCTCCGCTGGTGGCCGCCGCTGATGTTTTCCGGCGACCGGAAAGTCACCGCCGCCTTCGGCCGCATGGCCGAGGGACTCTGGTTCAGCCGCCACATTCACCGTGGCTATTCGCGCGAGCCCCGCGACGTCGAGCACTCCGCCGAGTTCGTCTCCGACACGATTCCGCTCATGGCCTTTCTCCGCCGCGACGACGAGTGGATCGACCGCCTCGCGTGGTCGCACGGCCACCTGCGTGACCTCTGGACGGGCCGCAACGCCCACGGCCAGCTCCAGTTCAAGTCCGCGTGGATCGGCGCCACCTCGGTCCTCTCCGATCCGCCGCGCAACCGCGACCTCGCGATGAACACCCGCGCCGCCAAGGCCGTGCGCTATTTCGCCGCACTCCGCCCCGA
>JANOCA010000338.1:0-5947 GCA_031411915.1 Opitutaceae bacterium | reverse complement strand
CCATCTCCCGATGCAGAGCGGCAGCGACCGCCTCCTCCGCGCGATGAACCGCCCCTACACCCGCGACCGCTACCTCGAGATCGTCGGGGCGCTGCGCGCCGTGAACCCGGCGATGTATTTCTCCACCGACGTGATCGTCGGTTTCCCCGGCGAGACCGAGGAGGATTTTGCGCAGACGCGCGAGCTGTTCGAGGCCTGCGATTTCGACATGGCCTACGTCTTCAAATACTCGATTCGCACCGGCACGCCCGCCGCGACGCTGCCCGATCAGGTGCCCGACGAGGTGAAGGAGCATCGCAACCAAGTCCTGCTGGAAGTGCTGCAGAAGAATTCCCTGCGCCGCACCGCCACGCTCATCGGCACGGTCGAGGAAGTGCTCGTCGAGGGCCGCGACAAGAGCGGGGCGCACTTCACCGGCCGCACGCGGGGCAACCGCGTGTGCGTCTTCGACGCCGACTCGCGCCTCATCGGCCAGCTCGTCCCGCTCCGGATCGAGCGCGCCACGGTGAGCACGCTCTACGGCCAGCTGCAGCTGGCCGGCATGGACGGCGTGGACGGCTCAGAGCCAAGAGCGGAGAGTCCAGAGCCGGGCTCCAAACCACCTCAAGCTTCCATCGCCTTGGCTTCCGGCTCTCAGCTCTAGACTCTCAGCTCTCAACTTCTCCCGTGCCCATGTCCCTCCTCCTCGCCACCCTGATCACCGGCCTGCTGCTCATCGTGCTGGGCGCGCCGCTGCTGCTCAACCACGCGGGGTTTGCCGCGATGCTGAAGGCGTTTCCCCGCTCGCGGTCGGCGGCCTACCTTTTCTTCTCGGTCGGAGCGGCGTGGTTTCTCTACGCAATCTGGCACCTCTCGCCGGCGGACTTCGGCGACTACCGGCACTGGCTGTTCGCGGGTTTCCTCGTGGTTGCCCTGCTGTCGTTCAAATGCGTGCCCGATTTCCTGGCGGTGCGCGGCCTCTGCGCGATCGTGCTCATGGGTGCGATGCCGCTTCTCATGGCCGGCTACATGAATTTCGAGCTCGGCCGCATCGTGCTCTACAAGATCGCCATCTACCTCGCCATCGCGCTTGCGATTTGGCTCGGGGCGCAGCCATGGCGGCTCCGCGATTTCTTCGCCTGGATGTTCGCGCAGCCGGGCCGGACGCGCGGGGTCGGCGGCGCGCTCACGGGCTACGGCGTGCTGCTGGCCATCGTGGCGTTCACCTATTGAGCGCGCCGCGCATGTCCGCCCCCGTGCTCCTCGTGATCGCCGGCCCCGCCGGCTCGGGCAAAAGCACGCTCTGCGACCGGCTCGTGCTCGAGCGGCCGGAGTTTTCCCGCGTCGTCACCACCACCACGCGCGCCCCGCGGGAGGGCGAGATCGACGGCGTGCACTATCATTTCTTTTCGCCTGCCGAGTTCCGCCGCCGCGTGGCCGCGGGCGAATTCCTCGAATGGGCGCAGGTCCACGGCGATCGCGAGGACCGGCTCTATGGCACCCTGAAATCCAGCGCGCTCGATCCGCTCGCCGCGGGAAGAAACCTCGTGATGAGCATCGACGTGCAAGGCGTCGAGAGCCTGCGCCGCGTCGCGCGCACCGACGAGCGCCTGCGCCGCGCTATGACCACCATCTTCATCGTCGTCGATCACGAGCGCCTCGTCGGGCGGATGCGCGCACGCGCCAAGGACCACGACGACGAGATCGCGCGCCGTCTCGCGACGGCGGAAGCGGAGCTGCGGGAAGCGGCGAAATTCGACGCGCGGATCGAGAGCCGCACGCGCGACGAGGATTTCGGCGCGCTCCTGGCGATCGTGGCACGGGCGCAGGCCACCGGGGCCGCCTGAAGGCGCGCCGCCGCTACGGCCCGGCCGCAAGCTGCACGACGGGCAGCGGATCCTGCGGCCGCCCGGCCTCCGCGGGGCCAAATACCACGCGCACGGCCACCACGCCCGCAGCTGGCAGCGCGACCTCGACCTCCGCGACCGATTCGGCTCCGAGCGCGCCCGGCGTGCGCCCGAGCGGCGTCTCCACGAAAAAGCTCCGCGCCGCGCCGCCGGGATTTCCCAACCGCAGCCGCGCGGTCGCCGCCGGGCCGGGACGCAGGAGGAGCTCGCACACGACCTCCGCCCCGCGGCGCTCGCGCGCGTTGCGGTAGAGAATCGCGGCCGGCGCCTCCCCCGGCCGAAGCCGCCGATACGCTGCGAGGCTGAAGGGGCTTGCCGGATCTCCCTCGAAGAGGAGCGTCCGCCCGGCCACATCTCCCTCGCGCCCGATGAATCGGGCGGCCTGCACGACGACCCACCCTTCGCGATCGCCCACGAGCGACGCGGCGGTCTCGGCAGCCCGTCCGGCCTCCGGCACATACGAGACGGGATGCGGCACGCGTTGCCGGTAGAAAGCCGCGAGCGGCTGCTCCGCCTGCACGGCGAGGGCGAGCGGGCCGGGGAGAGATTCCGACCAAGCGCGCCATTGGCGGGCGACGAAGCCCTCGCGATAGAGCTGCGGCGAGACCACGGCCCGCCATCCCGACTGATGGGTTTGCGTGGTGATGTGCCACGCCACATTCGCCGCGGCCAGCACCACGGCACCCCACGCGACGCGGCGCACCGCCAGCGGGAGTTGCCCGATGGCCCACGCCCCCACCACCGCGATCCACGGCGCGGCGAGCACTTGGTAGCGGAACGAAAACGGATGCCACTGGTGCATGCCGTGGAAAAAAAGAAAGAAGACCGCCACGCCCCCCGCCCAAATCAGCACGAGCCGGCCGTCCGGCTCGGAACGGCGGACGACGGCCATGAACAATCCCGCCGCAAACAGCCCCAGCGTCACCACGCCAAACGCCAGCACGTCCGCGTCCGGTTCACCCCGCAGCAAGACGCGGCGCAGGGTGTCGTGGCGGTCGAGGGCGTCGAGCGAATGCGCGTCGTGCGCCGGCACCGCCTCAACCAACCCCGCCGCCGTTTTGCGCGAGGCCTCGCGCAGCCCCAACGGCTGCGAATGCGGCTCGAGGTTCTGTGCCAGCGACGACGTCAGGTTCCACCGCAGCTTGTCCGCCAGGTCGGCGGCGGAGGCAAAGCCGCGGTGGTGTTTCTTCACCTCCGATTTTGGCCCGAAAATCCCGCCATAGGCCTGCGCATTCCGCAGGAACGCCGGGCCGGCAAATAGAGCCACCCCCGCACCGCCCAGAAGCATGACGCAACCCCACTGCCGCCAGCGCAGCGGATGTTTCCACGCCAGGCACGCGACCCAGACGAGCGCAGTCGGCGCCAAATAAAACACCGTGCCCTTCGCCCCGATGGCGAGCCCCGCCCCGAGGACACCCGGCACCGAGACTTCGCCGCGACGCAGGGCGCAAAGCCAAAGGTAAAACGCCGACGCGAACAGGCCCGCGGTGAACAAATCCGTCTGCCCCGCGGTGCATTGCCCGACCACATTGGCCATCCCGAGCGGCAGCACGGCTGCCAGCAGCGAAGCGCACCGCGAGAGGCCCGTCTGGCGAGCCAGACCGATCGTGGCGCCCAGCATGAGGATGCCTCCCATCATCTGCGTCACGACGCTGAGCCGGAAGCCTTCCGCCGTCGCCCCGAGCACCCACGCCGCGACGACGTCCGGCAGCACCGCGACAAAATTCATCCGCGCGTCCTGCGAGGCCAGTATTTCGATCCGGCCCTCCTGCAGCCAGTGCCCGGTTCGGGGCAGGCGGTAAGACAGGGCGTCGAGGACATTGGGCTCCGTCAACGCCGCCACATAGGTCAACGCCACGACCACGAACAGGAGTCCCACCGCGATGCCGAGCTCCGCGCCCGGGGCGTTGAAAAACGCGCGCACCTCCCGCGCCCAGCTTCGCCATGCCTCCCAGTCGGCGCCCAAGGCGCGCCGCCGCCAGAAAGCCGCCAGCCCGGCCAGCGCCCCATGCGCCGCGAGAAACCCAACCGGGCCGAAGCCGCCGGTCTCCCCCAGCACGACGCCAGCCCCGGCCACCAGCGCGACGCTCGCCCAACCCCACGCCACGCCCGTCTCAAGCATGCCGCGCTCGCGATGCGCGCTTCCGCAGACGACGAGCCAAGCGGCGAAGAGAATCGCGATCGCATCGGCAAGAAAAACCCCCGCCCGAAGGATTTCGTGCAAGCTCAAGTCCCTTTTCAAGGCCTGTCCCGTCGCCCTGTCAATCGGCCGCGCCTATCGGCAAGGGACGCAGCTCAGTTTTATCCCAGAAGCCGCTGTTGAAACGCGGAGGGCGCGAAGAAGGCAGAGGAGAAACCCCGCCGTTTTCGCGTCGCAGTCATTCACCCGGCCGGTGCGTCGTGCGCGCGACGGATTCTTACTCTCCTGTTCCGCGTGCTCCGCGTTTCAACGGCGGTATCCAAGGGTCTATGGCACGGTGCCCGATGGAGCGTGGCCGTTGTTCGTCGTTCCGGCTTCACCTGGTCCGAAACTCACCTTGGCCGGCTGAAGGCGGAACGACGAACTCGGTGGTCGCAAGAAACGGGATGCGCAGCCGGAACTTCGGGCGAGACGAGCCGGCGCGCTTTTTTCTCCGGCGATTGGCTAGAACTCGAACGAGTTCGTGAGGAGCCAGGTTTGGGGCTCGGCGATGCGCATCGTGTTGTAGCTGCCATCGGGCTGGGCATTGACCGGGATCAGCTTGTTGCCGACCCCGATGTTGCGCACGTTGAGCTGCGCGCTCCAGCGGATCTTGTCCGTCAGCTTGCGGCTGTAGCCGATCCAACCGTCGACGTTGGTCTCCTTGGGACCGAAGAAGGGTTTCGTGACATCAAACACCCCGGAGCCATCGGGCAGGATTCTCACCGGATAGCCGATCGCCGCGCGATCCTGCCAGCGAAGGGCTCCGCCGAGGCGCCACCCTTTGAGGTGACCCTCGGTGAACGAGTAGTTGGTGACGGCGTTGAAACGCCAGCGGCGCAACTCGGGCGAAGGCGATCCGTCGAGCAGCACGGCCTTGTCCACATCGGCCTTCACCTGGGCGAAGGCCTGCCCGAGCGTGTTGCCCGAGGTCGCCGAGTCCGGGAGCGAGCCGGCGGAGCCGCCCCAGATTGGTGCGAGCACCGCGAGCATCTGCACGAACGCGGCGCCGGTGCTGCCGGAGACCGCGTCCTGGCGGGCGGCGTTGAAGGAGATGCGCCATTGCCGGATCGGGTTGTAGGTGACGTCGAATTCATAGCCCGTGCCGACGATGTCGGTCGTGCCGACAACGGTGCCGATCCGGTCGTCGCGATCGACGATCGTCGTGCCGTTCGGTCCCGGGGAGAAGCGGAAGTCGAAGGTCTTGAACAGCCGCTGCGCGTCCGCGCCCTGCTGCCACGTGTTCCACGCGGCGAGGGCCGCCGGCGAAGCCGCAGCCCGATAAACGGGATCGGAATTGAGTTCGATTTGGGAATCGAGACGGCGCACGATCACGTTCTGCGGCTCACGCAAGGCCGTGGCGGTGGCCAGCGACGCGATGGTCTCATACTTGGTGAAACGCAGCTCGAGCTTCCGGTTGAACAACGAGATCAGCGCACCCCATTCCTTGGTCGAACCGGTCGGCGCCGCGATCGGATTGCCGAAGAAATCAAAGCGCGGCGAACTCGGCCGGAAGTTGTCGGACACGTTGTAGGTGAGCGAAACGTCGGCACCCAACGGCAGCTTGCCCCGGAGAAATGCCGGCTGGTGCAGCACCAGGCCGTAGGAGAAAGAAGTCTCGGAGCTGTCGAGCGCCGGAGCGGTCCACTTCCAGACATCCTTATCGACGATTTTCAACCCCGTGACCGGATCAGTGAGGGACGCCGGGGCCGTGAAGGTCTTGAAGGCATCCTTGCGCCACCCGAGCGTGCTCACGAGGGTATGGTCCAACCAGTAACTGTTGGCGACGAAAACGGACGACTGAACCTCGTCGGCGCTACGGCCGGGAAAAATCGTTACGTTGCTGAAATTGTATTTGTCCTTCGGGATGAGGCTGAAGGAG
>JANOCA010000337.1:0-7320 GCA_031411915.1 Opitutaceae bacterium | reverse complement strand
AGGATGGTGCGATTGCTCCGGCGCTTGTCGGAAAACGCATATTGGAAGCCAAACGACAGCGTGTCGTTGCGCGTAAGCTTGTAGTCCATCGTCATGCCGGCGGAGGAGCGGCGGCTGATTTTGCCGCCGTCGCGGACGGAGTATTCGGTGAGGTAGGGCCGGTCGGGTGTGGTGTCGGGAAAATTTCCGGGATTGGTGACCACGCCGTTGACGATCGTCGGAGCGGTCGTGGGGGAGCCGACGCCGCGCCAAACGGTCTGCACGGAATCGAGCGGCGTGAATTGCGTGCTGTTGCCGGCCGAAATGGTGAAACCAAAGCGCTTGTTCACGGGCACGACCCAGGACATTTCCCAGCCGGGCAAGGTCTTGTAGGAATTTCCGTGAATCGGGCCGGGCGTCTTTTTGAAAGTGCGGTGGTTGTCCCGCATCATCAGATAGACGCTATAGTTGAAGACGGGCTTCGAACGCTCGAACGCGCTGCGCGGAACCATGTTGACCGAGCCGGCCAGCGCCATGCCGGGCGACTCGGGCGTGGGCGTGTGGAGCACCTCGATGCGGGCGATGTTATTGAGCGAAACTTGGTCGAGCTGGACGCCGCGCGCGGTGGTCGATCCGTTACCCCCGGAGAGATCGAAGCCGCCGATGGAGATCGGCGTGTTGGCGTGGGGGACGCCATTTATCGAAAATTGGCGCGCCTCGCCGCCGGCTACGTTAATGTTCATGCCCGGGAGATACTTGAAGAACTCGCCCACATTACCGTCGGTGATCGCGCCGAACTCCTCGGCGGAGACGACGTTTTTCATGTTTGGAGCGAAGCGCTGCTCGTTGATCGCGATCGCAGCGCCCTCCATCTCCTTCGATGTGGCGACGACGAATTTGCCGAGTTCCACGACATCGCCCACCGACCCGGTCCTGGTGCTGCGCGCGCCGGCCTCGAGGTTGAAGTCGCGCTGCGCCGTGGCGCCGGCGGAGACGGCCACCGTCTCCGTTCGCACATCGAGCCCGGTGAAAAACACGCGCACGCGCGCGGGGCCGGCGGGGACGTTGGTCAGGCGGTATTGCCCGCTGGAGTCGGTGAAGGTCTCCAAGCCGGTGCCCTCGACGGTGACGCGGGCGCGCTCGAGGTATTCGCCGTTGCGCAGGTTAAGCACGCGCCCCTCGACGGTGCCGGTGGCGGCGGACTGGGCGGAGGAAACAGCGGCGGCGAACGCCGCGAGCGCGACGACAAAAGTCGCGCGCAGAACCGAGGAGAGGAGCGTGGGGGTTTTCATTGGGGTGGTGCCCCGAGCGTGCGGTCCGCGGCGGCGCGGTCAAAAGTCGAATCGCCGCTGTCCGTATTGCGGACAGATTTTTTCCCGTCCACGGAAGACCGGGAGCGCCTATGACGCGCCGAGGTGCCGGCGGATCGCTGCGAGCGCCTGCCGTCCCTTTGTTTCCGTGAAGCGGAAGAACGGCCATTTCACACAAATTACCGGGGTCACGCCCGAGGGCCGCCCCACCCACGTGGCGACGGCAGTGATGTTGGGGTCGGATTCGCGGCGATTCCACGCGATGCCGGTGCGGCGCGCCTCGTCGATCTCGCCGAGCAGCCGGGGGTCGGAGAGGTCCGTGCACAGGTCGGGCCGTTGCGAGAGGAGGAGCTTGCCGGTCGCGGTGCAGTGCAGCGGGTAGAGCGCGCTCTTGAGCGGGTCGATGGTGATGGGATGGACGGCCTGCACCCAGTCGATGTAGCGCACGCCGCGGCCCTCGCCGACGCCGAGTTCGACGAGCTCGTCGACTTCAGCGGCGATGCCGTGAAGCGCGCGGTGGTGGCGTTCCTTGATTTCCCGATACATGTCGCGGTTGCACCAGTCGTGAAACCGCTCCGTCGTGCCCCAGACGTTTTCCTGGTGCGCGATCAGGCCGAATTCCTCGAGCGTTCCGAGCATGCGGAGCACGGAGGTGCGCGGGAGCTTAAGGCGCTGGCGAATTTCGGGCACGGTCAGGCCCGTGGGGCTGCGCGCGAGCAGCGTGAGCAGATCGAGGCCCTTCAGGAAAGACGTGGCGATTTCACGTTTCTGCCGGGGGCGACGCGCGGCGGGAGTCATGGGGTGTTTGATCGGCGGAACGTCTCGCCCGCCCGCCCGGCCAGCGCGAAGGCTGGCACCGCGAGGCCGATCTGTGCGCACCGGCGAAGTGCTTTAGCTGCGTTCATATCGGAGACAAAGTCACGAGCTGCCCCGCGCTGACGGCGACGCAGCTCGTGATTCATCGCACCGGAGGCGCACTCAGAACTCGAAGGTGTTCGTCAGCGTCCAGGTTTGCGGCGTGGAGATGCGCACGCTGGCAACCGAGCCATCCGGCTGGGTGCTCACCGGGATGAGCTGGTTGCCGCGGCCGACGTTTTTCACGTTCAACTGCACGTTCCAAGCAATCCGGTCGCTGAAGACCTTGCGCCGGTAGCCAACCCAAAGGTCCACGTTGCTCTCGACCTTGCCGAGGTAGGGATTCTTGACGTCAATTACGCCTGTGCGCCCGTCCGGCCCCAGGATCACGGGGAAACCGATGGCGGCCTTGTCCTGCCAGCGGTAGGCGCCGCCGACGCGCACGTTGTTCAGCTTGCCCCCCTTGAACGTGTAGTTCGTGACGGTGTTGAAGCGCCAGCGGCGTTGCTCGGGCGCGGGGCCGCCGTCGAGCAGCTGCTGCTTCAGGACATTGACATTGATCGCGTTGAAATCCGAACCGAGGTCGTTGTTCGTGTTGATGCCGAGCGGGAGGCGCCCGGCCGTGCCGCCCCAAACCGGCTTGAGCTCGTCCATCATCTGACGAGTGGCCGCGCCGGTGTTGTCGTTGACCGTTTTCTGCTCGCCCACGTTGAGGGAGATTCGCCATTGCGGGGTCGGATTGTAGGTCAGGTCCACCTCGATGCCTTCCGCGATGGTGTCCTGGACGGCGACCACCTCGCCGATGCGTTCCACGGTCGTGATGTTGGCGTTGCTGGCGGTGTTCGGTGTGGTCGGGATGGCGAACCGGTAGGTCTTGAACAGGGTCTGGGCAGTCGGCGACCGCTCCCATGCGTCCCATGCCGCCAGCTCCGTCCCGAAACCTTTCGCGGCCACCTCGTCACGGAAGGAGGTGTTGCGGACGACCTCAGCCATGTTTTCGAGGCGGCGCACGATCGTGTTTTGGATTTCGGTGAACTGCGCGTTGGAGCGGGCGGAGGTCGTCGAGTATTTTGTCGCGCGCAGCGACAGCTTGCCCTCGAAGAGGTTGACGAACGTGCTCCATTCCTCGGTCTCGCCGCCGACGGGGGCGATCGGGCGATCGTAGACGTCGTAACGCTGGGCGGTCGGCGAAGAGTTGTCCGACTTGTTGTAGGCCAGGGAGACCTCGGCGCCGAAGGGCAGTTTGCGCCGCAGGAACGGCGGCGTATGGAGCACGAGGCCGTAGTTGAATTTGGTGGCTTCGAACGGGACCGGCGCACCCAAGGCCGGCGGCTCGTTGACCAGCCTGAGACCGGCGGGGCCGATGGGCGGGCCGTTATGCCGCTGGCTTTGATACTTGTCTTTGCGCCAGCCCAGGGTGCTCACGAGGGTATGGTCCCACCAGTAGTTGTTGGACACAAAGGCCAGCGAATCGACTCGCTCGAATTGCCGCTGGCCGCTGGTGGTCACGTTGGAGAAATCATACTTGCCCTGGGGCACGAGGCTGAACGTGCCGGTCTTCCAATCGCCGAGCGGACGCGGCAGCGGGGTGGTGACATTGGCCGGCCGTTCGTAGTAGAGCGCGGTCACGCTGGTGGCGCCGTCGATATTCTGGAGCGCCGTCACGCCTGAGGCGGAGTAGCCGGCCAGCGAAGTCGCGTTCCTCAGACTGGGCCCGAGGTAGGACGAACGGACGACGGTGCGCTCGCTGCTGCCGGCGTTGAAAACCCGATTGGGATTGTCGGTGGGAAGATCGGCCGGGGAGTTGATGAGTTTCGCCGCTTGGTAGTCGTTACCCACGGTGTCGAGTCGCGAGCTGTAGCCGGTGTTGTCCCGTTCCTGCCGGGTGCCGGACCCGGTGAAAACGTGGCGACCCAGCAATTTTGCCAGCCAGTGGGTCGAGTCCTTGGAGAAATCGAGTTTGTAATAGCCCGACGCACGGAAGGCCTCGCGCTCGGTCTTGGCCGAACTCTGGAAGCCCTGGGCGGTATTCACCATCGGACGGCCCAAATTCGGATTGGGCATGCCATTCATCAGGTGAGTATTGATATCGATGGTCAGGGTCGTCTGCCGGAACTGGAGCGGCTGGACGTAGCCGTTTCTCATTTTCTGCCCGTCGTAGGCGAGCTCGATGCCGGCATTGCGGCCGAGGTCCTGCGTGAAGCTGAAGTTGCGGGCATCCCAGAACGCCCATTCCCGCTTGTTGGGGCCGTCGAGCGTCTGATGGTAGAAATCAAAGACGTTCGGATCGAGGATGCGGTGATCCTGCCAGAAATCATACAGGAGGGGCTTATCCGCGTTGGATTGCTGCATGAACGCCTGCGGATTGCCCAATTTGCGCATGCCGTCGTTCGCATAGGCTCCCGTGGCCGTCAGTCGCCCGCGGGTGTTGCCCAATTCCATCGCGATGATGTTTGGATTCAGCCCGGTGATTCCAAGCCGCGAAGAGTTGGGGTCTTCCGCGACAATGGTCAGGGACGCGTTGTTGTTGATGCCGCCGTGCAGGTTTCCCGGGCGGTTGGTCAGGCTGATCTGGGCGCTGCTGGCGCCGGTGAGGGGATTGAACGGCTGCAGGGCGGGATTCGTCGAGGGCGTGCCGAGGTAGGAACCGAGCCCCGTGGTCGGATTGTAAACGGGCTTGCCCATGGCAAACCACCACGAGAACGAGTCCATCGGCGGAGAGGTGTGGGGTTTGACGGAGGTCTGTCTCGCGATTTCGGTGCTGGCGCGGAGCTGGGCGCCTTTCCACGGACGCGCGGTGGCGGTGAGGAAATAGCGCTCGTTGCGCAGGTAGGCGGGCTGGATCTGATAGCGCTGATCCGCCAGGAGCGTCGCGAAGCGCAAGGCGAGGACGTCCTTTTTCAGCACTTGATTGTGATCGAGCACCAAACGCCGGGAAGACTCCTGGTCGAACTGGGTTTCAACCTTTGTCTTGGTGCGGTTGGTCAGGGCCTGGATCAGGCCGCTGTTGATGATGCCGCCCGGCCGGCCCAAGCCGAAAAGCATGGCGTTGGGCCCGCGGTTCACCTCCACGCGGTCGACGTTGTAACCATCCATCGGCGCATCGGTGATGAAGTAGTCGCGGGTCTGGTCAGCGGCGCCGAGACCGCGGACGCGCGTGTTGCTCTGGGTGCCGCGCATCGTATTGGTGAACTCCTGGAAGCCACCGGAATTGAAGCCGGATGCGCTGAAATTACCGGCCAGTCCATCGACCTCAGTTCCGGCAGTGTAGGTCAGCAGATCCCCGAGGTTGTTCGCCGCGATGTCGTTCATGAAATCCTTGGTGATGACCGAAATCGAGCCGGCGACATCGCGGAGCTCGGTGCGGAGGCGCGTGCCGGCGAGCGTGCTGGTCGCCCTGTAGCCGTCGTCTTTTTCCGCCGCAACCTCGAAGGGCGACAACTGGATGGTCTCTTCCTTCGTGGGAGCCGTTGCGGCAACGGTCGTCTGGGCTTCGGCGGGCGTCGAGGCGGCGAGCCAGCCGGCGAGGGCGGCGAGGAGCGCGCGGGGTTGGGGTGTCATGGTGTGGTTCGGAGGTTGGGGTTTATGAGTTGGAAAAAATCTCACTTGCACCGATGCCGGGCGGAAACCGCCGCGGAGATTGCCGTTCGCGCGACTACCAAGGTCGCGCACAAAGACGAAGAGAGGAACGTCGGAGCGTTCATTGGGGTAGACCGATAGAATGCAGTCTGCAGGCGGCGCGGTCAAAAGTCGAATCGCCGTTGTCCGTATTGCGGACAGATTTTTCCCGTCCGCGGAAGAGCGGGAGCGCCAAAACGCGCCGAGGTGCCGGCGGATCGCCGCGAGCGCCTGCCGACCCTTTGTTTCTGTGAAGCGGAAGCCCCGCGCAGATACGCCTTCAGCTGCGCATCGTGCGGGTGGACTTCATCGGTAAACCATTTCGCCCGATCCGTGTTAGGTGACATCGCGAGGAGAACGCGTTGAAGGTTGAGCCGCTGCGCGCTTCAAGGGCGCAATGCGGCATATCCCGCCGGAGCTTTCGTGCCCGCCGTCGTCCGCCACCTCACTGCCATCGACGTCGGCGGCGCAAAGGGCCGAAGTCCGGCACCATGATTGTGCGGCGAGGTGAACGCGAGGCCGCCTGCAGGGGTGGCGCAAGTTGGCAGGGGATAAGCGGGCATGCGGTTGGGCGTGGGTAACGGCGGGGGTTTAACCGGTCCGGAAAGCGCGACAATAGCAGGAGCTTCAAGGGAGCGGAAGGAGGTATTCCCCATTTATTCTGAGATTCTGCGTCCTTGGCTGCAGCGCCGGAGTGCGCGTGACGGACGCAACGCACCCGATGAAAACCGGCGGCGACCCATCGCCGGTCTTACTTGCGGAAGCCCTTCTCGCTGCCGGAACGCCGGCCATCGTCCTTGAGCGTCCCCGGTTTCCAGCTTCGCGCGATGTCGAGGTCGGCGGCCACATTTTGGGTCAACGCAGTGATGTCCACAAAGCCGAGGCGGTTGTAGAGCGCGGGGACGTAGTGCGCATCGCGCACGGCGGCGTATTTCTTCCAGTGAGCAAGGGCGTCGCCGAGGTGACGGAGCGCGGCGGCGTGTTCGAATTTGTCGCCATTCACGTCGAAGAGGGACAGCGCGCACGCGCCGCGGATCTTGGCCGCGTAGTAGCGGCCGAGCCACGCGAGGGCTTCGCAGTCGTTCACGTTTTTCTGAAGTTCGGCATCCTGCCTGGCGGCGTCGCTCAGCCCGTCGAGCGCAGCGAACGTGTCCGCGGCGGCACCATCAAGCGCGGTGGCGATTTCAAGCGGCGTGGTTCCGTCCATGGGCTTGCGGCCCAGGAGGCGGAGGCGCCAGTCGCGGATGGGCAGCACATCGGCGCCCGGCATCGTGATGCCTTCCATGAAATGGCGCACGGTATAGAAGCCCTTGCTCCGCGGATGGCTCAGGCAGGCTTCGGGAAACCACTTGAGATCGATGTCGCCCCAAAAGAACCGCGTGATCAGCGGCATGACCTGCGCACCGCCGTGGAGCGCGCGGAAGAGATGGGACGCCGACGCCGTCGGATGCCGTGAGGCCAGCAGCCGCTCGAAGTGCGAGTCCGGCAGCGAGGGATCGTAGGCGAGCCGGCCCCAAAGCATGAACGAATACCACTGCTTCTCCATCACCAGCGGGCG
>JANOCA010000336.1:0-2207 GCA_031411915.1 Opitutaceae bacterium | reverse complement strand
TGCTTCGTGGGCTTCTACTCGTGGGCGGAGCAGGCGGTGTCGCAGCACTGCGCGACCGTCGGCATGAACGGCCTGCGCGGCCCGCTCTTCCTAGAAAAAATCGAGGGCTACGCCGAGCAGCTGCTCTCCGGCTTCAAGTTTGGCCCGCACGATGCGTTCATCGTGATTTCGACCTCCGGCATTCGCCCGCTGATCGTCGAGATGGCGCTGGGTGCGAAAAAACGCGGCCTGCCCGTGATCGGCATGGTGTCGGTGGCGCACTGCTCGCAATCCAAGCCCACGCATTCGTCCGGCAAGAAGCTGATCGATGTCGCCGACGTGGTGCTCGACAACCAATGCCCCGCCGGCGACTGCGTCTCCGAGGTCAAGGGCCTCGCGTGGCGCACCGGCCCGACCTCCACGGTCACGGGCGCTATGCTCATAAACATGCTGCGCTGCGAGACCGCCGAGCGCCTAGTCGCGCGCGGCCACCAGCCGGTGATGCTGCCGAGCCACCAGTTTGTCGGCAACGCGACTGCGCACGCCGCCGAGCAGCAGCTTGAAGCCTACTACGAGGGTTACCGCCGCAGCCTCGCGCATCTCTACCAATGATCTGGAGCGCCGGCATTGATGTCGGTGGCCGGCAGATCAAAGCGGTCGCGGTTTCGGCCGACGGCGAGGTGTTGCGGCGAGTGACGCGGGAAACGGCCGATGGACTGGCGACGCCGGCCGAATGGCGCGAGTGGACACGCGGGGCGCTGGCGGAGTTTGCGCGGGAGTTGCACGGCGAAGCGACGGCGGCGGGAGTTTGCGCGCCGGGGCTTGTCGCAGCGGATGGCCGCAGCATCGCGCACTGCCCCGGGAAACTTGAGGGCCTCACGGGCATCGATTGGACGACAGCTCTTGGGCGCACTCAGCCAGTTCCGGTGCTCAACGACGCGCACGCCGCCATCGTCGGCGAGGCGTGGGTCGGTGCCGCGCGCGGGAAAAAACACGTCGTCATGCTTACGCTCGGCACGGGGGTGGGCGGCGCGGTGATTTGCGACGGGCGGCTGCTGCGTGGCGCCATCGGGCGCGCGGGGCACCTCGGCCACCTCTCGCTCGACCCGGAGGGACCACGGAGCATCGCGGGCATGCCCGGCGCGATCGAGGTGATGATCGGCGACTGCACGGTGGCGGAGCGCAGCGGCGGAAAATTTGCGACCACGGCAGCGCTTGTCGCGGCACACCGCGCCGGCGACGCCGCAGCCACGCGCGTCTGGCTGAAATCCATCCGCGCCCTTGGCTGCGCGATCGGGTCGTGCATCAACATCCTCGATCCCGAGGTCGTCGTGATCGGGGGCGGCATCGCGCAGGCGGGCGAGGCGCTCTTCGGGCCGCTCGTGGAGGAGCTGGCGCGGGTGGAGTGGCGGCCGGGCGGACATTGCGTGCCGCTCGTGCCCGCGACGCTGGGCGAATGGGCCGGCGCGATCGGCGCGGCGCGCCATGCGATGAACCCTTGAGCCACAGGACGGCGCACGCCGAGAACCACCAATGTCCATCTCCTTCCACTTTAAGGCGCTTGTCATTGCGAGGTGCGCGAAGCGCGCCGCGGCAATCCAGCTGGATTTCTTCGTCGCTGTGCTCCTCGCAATGACAGGCGAATTCCAACAGACCTTTGCGGTGCCTCCATTCTCCCCATGAAAAATTGTCCCCTGCGCACGTCGGTCATCGGCAGCTATCCTTTTCCCAGCTGGCTCGAGTTCGCGAGCCGGCACCTCGCGGAATTTGGCCGAGCCGATGTCAGCGAGATCCAGGACGACGCCGTGATCGCGGCGGTGCATGATCAGGTGGACGCGGGGCTCGATGTCATCACCGACGGCGAGCAGACGCGGCTGGATTTCAATCTCTCATTCTACGGTTTCATCGAGGGCATCTCGCTCGAGGGCGTATCCCCGCGGCGCTTCGGACCGCCCGCGCACGATCAACGAGGTCGCCACGCGATCACGGGCGAGTTGCGCGCGCCGCGTGGGCTCGGTGCGGTCGAGGAGTTCAAGCGCCTCCAGCGCCTCGCGCCCAAGGGCCCGGCGCTCAAGGCCAGCGTGCCCGGCCCCTACACGCTGAGCGGCCGGCTCGTGCCCGGCGCCTCGTATCCGGATCGCTGGGCCGTCGCCGAGGCGCTGCTGCCGCTCGTGCGGAAGGAACTCGAGGACCTCGTCGCGGCCGGTTGCCGTGAGGTGAGCGTCGAT
>JANOCA010000335.1:0-3110 GCA_031411915.1 Opitutaceae bacterium | reverse complement strand
GGTGGTGGAGCCGGCGGGGAGGAAATAGGTGGGGCCGGCTCTCCGAGCCGGACTGGGTTCCAGCGCTATTCGCTCCCTCACCTCGCGTCCACCTACCAACCCAGGCCCGCTCGGAGAGCGGGCCCCACCTTGAATCACGCTTCGAATCGCCACGGCCAGTCTTCGGCCCGATTGACGAGACGTTGCCTGACAGGGTTGGCGCGGATGTAGTCGGCCTTCATTTGCCAGTTTTCGCCTTCGCGAATGCGGTGATCAAAAAATCCGCGTTGCCATTCGACACCGACGCTCCGCGCCGTGAATCGCTTCCAATCAGAAACCACTTTGCTCATCGCCTCAAGCCGCGGAAAGGCAATCAGCGCGTGCGCATGATCGGGCATCAGCAGAAACAACCGGGCGAACCAACGATCGGCGGTGTGGTAGTGCTCGACCGCATCGAGCAAGGATTTTGCCACCGCCGGGACGGTGAGCTGTTCGCGTCCGCGCGCAACGCAGTGAAGCGTGACGAAAAACAACGCGCCGCCCGCCACCCAGGCGGGCGCGTCGTGGGGCAAGTGTCGGCGCGGCACGAAACGCATGGCAGGATTGACGGTGGGGCCGGCTCTCCGAGCCGGCCTGGGTTGCAGGGTTGCTTCGACAATTATGTGCGCGAACAAAACTGGAACTCAGGCCCGCTCGGAGAGCGGGCCCCACCTCTGTCAGAATTTCCGGCTCGCGGAGAAATACACGAAGCGGCCCTCGGAGGTGTAGAGGCCGCCGGGGTAGCCGGAGGTGTTGCCGCCGTTGCCGTATGCTTGCGGCGGATCCCAGTCGGCGAGGTTGCGCGCGCCGAGCGTGAGGCGCGTGTCGCGCAGCCAGGCTTTCTGCGAACCGCGGAAGTTGTAGGAAACCTGCGCATCCGTGAGGTAGCGATCGCGCACGCGGTAGAACCCGCCAAGCGGATCGACGTCGTCGAAGCCGTCGGTGTAGGTGCAGGCGAGGTAGACGCTGTAGTTGCGGTAGGCCCAGTTGACCTGGCCCCGGCCCTTGAGCTTCAGGTAGCCGTCGGCGGCGCTGCCCGTCGAGTCGAGGCCGAGCACGCTGCGCAGCGGCACACCCGCGACCGCGGCGCGATCGAAGCGGGTGACGAGGGTCCAGACCGTCTGCATCTCGATGCGGCCAAAGCGATCCGTGGGCCACTGATAGCCGCCGCTGAAGTCCCAGCCTTCGACGGCCGTGCGGCCGACGTTGTAGAAAAGCGAATTCACGCTGCCGAGCGCACCGGAGCCGGTGAACACCACGCTCTCGCCGGGCAACATGCCGCCGGGCGAGACGCCGAAGAAGCGATAAACGGTGTTCTGCGGATTGGCCTGCACGGTGCCGTCGCGCGTGACCGCCCAGAAATCGGCGCCCAGCGAAATTCCTTTCAGCCGCGGGTGCGTGGGCGACCACACGAAGCCGGCGTTGAAGTAATCGGTCTCCTCCGCCGCGAGGCGACGGTTGCCGCGGAGCGTGATCGGCTGCTCAGGCTCGATGAACCCATCGCGCGGATCGAGGATCGACTGGAGCGCGGAGATGGGCGAGGAGTAGAGTTCGAAGAGCGAAGGCTCGCGGAAACCCTGCGAGTAGCTGCTGCGAAGCGTGAGCTGGCGGGCAAAGGGCTGCCAGCGGAGCGTGGCCTTGGGCACCGTCTTCTCGCGATCGCTCGTGAAGAAGATTTCGTGGCGCGCCGAGAGCCCGGCCTCGAGGCCGGCGAGGATCGGCACGCGCACCTCGGCGAAGACGCCCGCGATCTTCCGCTGCGCGTTGGTGACGGCGCTCGGCGCAAAGCCCACGAGATCGCCCGCGAGCCCGAAGTCGCTCGGCCGCTGCGTAAGGCGCTCGCGCCGGAAATCGGCGCCGAACGCGAGCCCCACCGCGCCGGCCGGCAGCGCGAACACCTCGCGGGTCGAGCCGATGGCGCTGAGCTGCATGAGCGTGGACTTGTTTTCGTCGGCCACGGCGACGTTGGCATAGTCGGCGAGGGCCGTGTTGCCCGCGACCGGGTTGCGGTAGTAGCCGAAGGGGTTGTAGGGCGTCGTCGTGCCGATGTAGCTCGGGCTGCGCGGATCGAAGATCGGCGAAGCGGCGTTGAGGATGGCGTTGAAGCGCGAGGCGGAGGTCAGCTGGTTGGCCGTGACATCACGGATGGAGCTGGCGGTGATCGAGGCGTCGAAGTTCCACTTACCCGCGACGTTGTCGCCCTTGAGGCCGGCGGTGATCATGCTGGCGTCGTTGCGATTCCGGATGAGCCGGTTGCCGAATTCGGCGAGGCGGCCGCGCGAGTCGCCCGAGATGTCCTGGTTGAACGGATTGAAGGGATTGGTCGCCCCCGCCGGCGCGAGGCGCTGCGCCGTGCCGTTGACGAAGCGTGTGCCCGGCCCGGGGAACATGCCCAGCCGCACGGGGAAGCCGGGCAGCACGGAGAGCAGCGAGAAGCTCGCGAGGTCGAGCACGGTGAGCACGGGATTGGCGGTGCGCGCCGGGATAATGAGGGCGGTGCGGCCGGGCGTCTCGAAGTCGCCGGTGGCCGTGGGCGCGAGCTCGTAGTCGACGTTGATGCGCTGCCACGAAAGGTCGCCGTAGGCCTTGATGTTGTCGGTGCGGAAAAGCTTCAGCTCGCCGGCCAGCATGCCGCCGCCGCGGCGGACCGCGGGATAAGAAGTGGAAAATTCGTTGGGATTGAAGGTCGAGCTGCGGAACGGCGCGTAGGTGTATTGCGCGGCGGGGCGCGCGCCGGTGTTGCTGATGTCGGCGCCCGAATGGCCGAAGAAGTTGAACGCAAAATTCCCGACGCCGCGGATCGGCGCCTGCACGGGCTGGTTGAGCGCGGCGGCGACCGAGAAGCGCGAGAGCTCGAGGTTGAACGGGCTCGCGTTGGCGCTGGCGAACGGCGCGACCGCCGAGTAGTCACGATCGCGATCCATGATGGCGCCCTTGCGGTAGAGGTTCAGGCCGACGAGCAGGCTCAGCCTGGACGTGTTCACGCCGGTCGCGAACGAGGCGACGAACTCGTGCGAGTCCTTGTTCGTGGTGTTGCCGTAGCTCACGAACGCCTCGCTGCCGCTCATGCCCCGGCGCAGCTTCACGTTGAT
>JANOCA010000334.1:0-3628 GCA_031411915.1 Opitutaceae bacterium | reverse complement strand
CTGCGGCCCTGCACGCGATGGCCGCCAAGCTGGTGCAGCGACTGCGGCGTCAGGCCCAGGTGCCCCATCACCGGAATGCCACCCTGAACCAGATGCTCGATCACGTCTTCATGGCCCGTGACGCCCTCGATTTTCACGGCGGTCGCGCCACTTTGCATGAGCACACCCGCCGCCTCGGTCGCGGCTTGCCGTCCGCGCCGCGCGCAGAGAAACGGCAGATCAGCCACGACCAACATTTCCGGAGCGCCCCGGCGCACAGCCGCGACATGCGCGGCCATCATCTCGACGGTGGCGTGGACGGTGGAGGGAAATCCGTGGACAACCATCGCGACACTGTCACCCACGAGGATCGCATCGGCCTCGGTGGAGGCGATGAGGCGCGCCATCAGGGCGTCGTAGGCGGCGATCATCACGATCGCCTGCCGCTCGCGCGCGGCGCGCGGGAAATCAAGGATGGACTTCATGCCGGCCGGACGGTTTTCCGTGGGCGGAAACGCGGCGGGCAGGCGGGCGGGGACATGGGTGCTTGTCGCATGACGATGAAGCCTTGGGTCCGAGGACGGAGTTTGCTGAACGGGTGTCGCGGTCGCGATCGAGTTCGCGCTGGACCGCGGAAGAATCGGAGGCACGCGGCGCGCGGCAACCCCAAAGTGTGTCAGCGGCCAGCAGTTGGTGTTCGACGATGGAATCCGGTCGGTCAGCTTTGATGAGCCGCTTCAAGAAACTTCATTCACGATGCCACTCTACTTGAAGTTCTATTTCTGGCTGCTGCTGATTTCGGGCTTCGTCTTTGCCCTCGAGCGCCTTTTCCCGTGGAGGCCCAGGCAGGAGGCGATGCGGGACGACCTGCACCAAGATCTGTTCTGGATGGTGTTCAATACTCAGTTCCTCAGCTGGATGCTGGCAATCGCGGCGACCCACACCGTTTCATGGCTGAACAGCACGGTCCTGCATCTCGGCCTGCCCAGCCCGGAGTCGCTGGGATTGATCTCGAACTGGCCGTGGTGGCGGCAGTTCATCGTGTTTTTCGTGCTGAAGGATTTTCTCGAGTGGAATATCCATCGCTGGCTGCACGTGGTGCCGTGGCTCTGGCGGTTCCACCGGCTGCACCACAGCAGCGAGCGGCTCGACTGGGCCAGCACATTCCGCGCGCACTGGGGCGAGCTGGTCATCTACAAGCTCGTGGTCTATCTCCCCCTGGTCGTGCTGGGCGTGGGTGAAAGCGTGATTTTCGCCATCCTCGTCCTATCTCTCCTCATACAGGAGCTCATTCACGCCAACTTGAGCTGGGATTGGGGCCCCCTGCGCTTCGTGTTCAACTCTCCCCGGCTCCATGCCTGGCATCACGCCGTGGAAATGCACGGCCGCGGCGGACAAAACTTCTCCATCAACCTGGCGATCTGGGACTGGCTTTTCCGGACCGTTTACTGGCCCACGAAAGGGGAGACGCCTCAGGTCTTCGGATTCGAGGGCATGGCGGATTACCCCAAAAGCATCTGGGGACGACTCAAGGAACCGTTAGTCGGTCTTCCCAAAAAGGCCGCGGCCCTGGACTCCGTCGAGGGGACTACGCGCGCAAACTCGGACAAAAAAACCGCGTGAGTTGCCTCACGCGGTTTCAAAAACTGGAATATTCGACAGCTACTTGTTTCGATTCTTCAGGAATCGGACCAGGAGTCCGGTCGCGAGGACGCCGCAGGAAAAAAGGACGGCGGACGATCCGCTATCCGGAACGCTGGTGGGGGGCAGAACGGAGGCAAGGAACGCAGTCACTGGAGTGAGCATGGTAGTTTTGTTGAAGGTTGCGGTTCAGGACGAGCTACGGGTTATGCATGACGAGAGCCACAAATTGGATCCCTCCAAACATGGCGGATTAGCTATTCTTGGTCATCTGTTTGTCGTTTTCTTTTAACTCGAGCCCCGCGACAAGGCACGCGCAACATGTAAGGAAACACGACATACATGCTCAGCAGTTCGCTGCCAGACTAGGAGAAAAGGCATCGCCCTGACGACGTGTCCCTGCCGGCTATGGCGCGATCTCATAGACCTCGATGATCCCCACCCCGGCCCGCGCCGGTTGATCGAGCGCCGGATCGGGATCGCGCTGCTCGAAGGGTCGCACAATCACCGTGTAGGCCCCGGGCGGCAAATCGGCGAGCACGCAGGGCTCGCGGCGGTTGCCTGGCGCGAAGCCCGTCGCGGCGATTTGTTTTTCGCCGTAGTGCCTCACGATGGGATTGAAGTCGTTGGCGGGGCTCGCGCCGCCCACCGCGCCGGAGCTCCAGTCGTCGCCGAGCAGCACGAGTTCGCCGAGGGCGTTGCGGACCTCCATCTCGGGATCGTCGAGCGCGGCGGCGAGGCTGAAGGGCGCGCGCGCGAGCGAAGGTCCGAGCACGCGGATCAAGATTCGCTTCGTGGACCCCGCCGGGCCCTGCACCACAAAACCGCCGATCATCTCGCGGCCGCCGCGGGCCGCGAAGCCTCGCGTCGAGAGATTCACGATGCGCGCCACGCCCGCCTCGATCTCAAAGGCCTCGACCAAGCCGGAGCCGGTCGCGCCCGCGACGCCGTCAACGACCGCGGTGTAGGCTCCGGGCGCGAGCGTCGCAAGCACCGCGGCATCCGCGCTGCCCTGGTCAAACGGAAACGCCCCCGCGCGCGCCGTCGCGGCCGTGACGGCGGCGCCCGCCCAATTGTCGTTCTCCGCGATGACCGCGGCGCCCGAGAAAACCCGCAGCACTGGATCCGCGAGAGCATCGCCGACCCCGAAGGCGCGCAGCGCCGGACCGGCCGCGCGCAGCAAAATCGGTTTCGGCTCCGCACCCCGCACCACAAATCCGGCGATGAGGACGTTTTCACCCGTGCCGACCTGCGCCCGCGTGGCGACGTTGATCAACGTGCCGGCGGCAGCCGGCGTCTGCGTCTGCAACCGATACGCCGCTGCCGCAAACGCCGTGCGCTCGATCGTGAGCGCGTTGTTGGATTCCCCCGCGAGACCCGCGGCCACGCCGAGCGGGGCGGTCGCCGGCGTGGGTGCGATGATGGCGGGATTGGAGAAATAGCCGAGCTCGGTGCCCGGGGGGTAGGCCATGATGTCGCGGTATTGGCGGCCATCCGCGCCGATGAAACGGTAGCCATAGCTGAAGCTGTAGGCTCCGTCCGCGCCGATGGCATTCTGCCGGTCGTGGGCGCACCCGAAGAGATGGCCAAGCTCATGGGCCAGCACCGTCGAGCCCGCGAGCTGCCCGTATTCAACGACCGAGAACGCGAAGCGCTCGTTGGTCGTGTCGTCGATGCCGCCGAGGACGAAGCTCAGGCCGCTGCTCGCGAAATCGCGGCGCGCGAGCGTCAGGCACACAAAGTCGGCGCCCGCCGCGTCGCGCAAAGCGTGGATCTCGTCCATCTTGGCGTCGCCGGTCTCGGTGAGGGCCGTGAGGGCGTCGTCCTGGACCCGGTTGCCCGCGCTGATGCTCTCATCGTAACTGGTCTCGGCGATGCGCACGAGCTTCACGCGCGCGGAGACGAGGCTCGCGGCGAGCGCGTCGTTGACGCGCACGACCGCGAGGTCGAAGGCGCTCTGCAGGGCCGCCACGCGCGCGGCGCCCGTCAGCGTCGGCAGCACCGCCTG
>JANOCA010000333.1:0-5736 GCA_031411915.1 Opitutaceae bacterium | reverse complement strand
ACCCTCGCGGAGACCTCCGCCAGCTCGGTCGCCTGCTGCCATTGCGAGTGCGCGCGGCGCACCTCGACGTCGATCGCGAGCTGCGCTTCGGCGAGGGTGAGCCTGGTCTGCTCGAGCGCTGACCTGGCCTGCGTGACCCGGCCGGCGGTGGCGCGGCCATCGAAGATGTTCCACTGGGACTGCACGCCGATGAGCCAGCCGTTGTTCGAGTCGCCAAAACTGTCGGTCGGGCCCTTGCGCACCGTCCAGCCGCCAAACGCCGCGACGTTCGGGTAGTAGCCCGACTGCGCCACGGTCACGCCCTCGGCCCGCGCGTCCGCCAGCCGGGCGATGCGCTCAAGGTCGGGCCGGTGCGCCCGGGCCGCGTCAAACGCCGCCTGCAGGTCAAATTGCTGCGGCGTGAATTGCAGGCTCCCGACAAAATCCGGCACCTTCTGCGCCATGTCGCGCGTGTTGGTGGTGAACCCGAGCGACTGCCGCAGCGCCTCGATCGCAAGCCGCCAGTCATTGCGGGCGGTGATCAGCGGCACCTTGGCGTTGGCCACTGCGACCTCGGCGCGGAGCTTCTCGAAACTGGAGACCGTGCCGGCGTTGAAACGATCCGTGGAGGTCTTGAGCTGCTGCTGGAGCAGCTCGATGTTCGATTCCTGCACCTTTATCTGCTCACGGGCGAGGAGCACGCGGTAGAAACCGATGCGCACCTGGAGCAGGGCCTCGTTGATCACGGCCTGCAGGTCGAGCAGCGCGGCGTCGCGCGCGAGCTTGGAGCTCTTGATCGAGGCGCTCACACCGCCGCCGGCGTAGAGGACCTGCGAAGCCGTGAGATTGATTTGCCACGCGCGGTCGCTGGCCGGGAAACCATTGGAAATGGCGCGGTCGTTGCGCTGGTAGGCGGCATCAGCCGCGACATTGGGGATCGCGCGGGCCGAGACCTCGACGACCACGCCGTCCTGCTGCCGGATGCGTTCGCGCGCCTGACGGATGGCGAAGTTGTTGTCGATCGCGAAGCCGATGGCGCTCGGCAGATCGAGGGAGTCGGGCACCGGCTGCTGCGGCGCGGGCTGCGCCACGGCCGTGGCCGCGAGCACAAGCGCGGCGATCGGACGCACCGGTGAGAAATGATGGCGGGCGAGATGCATGGGATTATTTGGCGTGAACGGGCTCGGCTTCGACGACGGTCGCGGTGCCCGGGGGCGTGCGCGCAGGCTCCGGCGCCCGGTCGTGCGAGTGATCGCGGGCAAGGAGCACGTAGAGCGCGGGCAGGATCACCAGTGTCAGGATGGTGCCGATGGCCATGCCGCCGACTAGGACGAGGCCGATGCTGTTGCGCGCCGCAGCACCGGCGCCGGAAACCAGAGTGAGCGGAAAGTGCCCTGCGACCGTGGCGACCGAAGTCATGAGAATCGGGCGCAGGCGGACGAGCGTGGCCTCGCGCACGGCCTCGACCTTGGACTTGCCCTGTTCCTGAAGATGGTTGGCCCACTCGACGATGAGGATGCCGTTCTTGGCGATGAGGCCGATGAGCGTCACGAGGCCGACTTGCGCGTAAATGTTCATCGTGGTCGTCCAACCATCGGTCCAGTATTGCATGTTGGGGTTGGGCATCTTCAGCACCGTGAACACCAACGCGCCGAAGCCGGCCAGCGGCACCGAGCCACCGAGGATGACCAGCGGATCGCGGAACGAGTTGAACTGCACCGCGAGCACGAGGAAAATCAGCACGACCGCCATCAACAGCGACGGCAGGAACTTGCTGCCCTCCGTGCGCAACTGGCGCGACTCGCCCGTGTAGTCGATCACGGCACCGGGTGGGAGAATCTCGCGCGCGGCGTCCTCGAGGACTTTCAGCGCCTCGTCGAGCGTGCGCGTGGTCACCCCGGAGATCTTCACGGCGTTGAGTTGCTGCAGACGGTTGAGAGAACGCGGCACCGTCTTCGATTGGATCGTCGCAATCGTGCTGAGCGGCACGAGCTGGTTGTTGGGGCCGGTGACGTAGAGGTCCTTGAGCTGTTCTGGATTGAGCCGCTCGGACCGCACGATCTGCGGGATTACCTTGTAGCTGCGGCCGTCGATGTTGAAGCGATTGACAAAATTTCCGCCCAGCGCCGAGCCGAGGTCGGCGCCCACCTGCGCGAGGTTGAGCCCGAGCGTCGCGACCTTTTCGCGATCGATGACAATCTCCGATTGCGGCTGGTCGACCTTCAGGTCGATCAGCGGCGGAAAGGCGAACTTGCCGCTCTGCATCGCGCGCTCTTGGAGTTTGTAAGCGTAGTCGAGCAAGCGGTCCGCATCGGCGGTGGAAGCGATGACGAACTCGACCGGGAAATTACTGCCACCCGGCAGCGCCGATGGCGTGGTGGCGAAGACTTGCATGCCCGGGATGGCACTGAGACCACCCTGCAACTCAGGCATGATCTGGAAAACGCTGCGATTTCTCTGCGCCCAAGGCTTGGTAACCATGCCGCCGAAACCATCCGCCCCTGAGACGGCGCCACCTGCGCCACCGAACATCAGGAGGAAACTCAGATCCACCTCCTTGGTGCCAAGGAAAACACGTTCGACCGCTGTGGCGGAAATCGCCTTCTGCTCGGCGGTGGCATTGGCCGGCCCGCTAAGGATGCCGAAGATCACACCTTGGTCCTCCGCTGGCGCGAGTTCGGCCGGGGAGAACATGAACATGATCGGCGTAAGCCCGCTTAGCACGATCCAAGCGACATAAGCGGCGGGGCGATGCGCAAGCGAAGCATCGAGCACGCGGGAGTAGGAATTCTTGAAGGCGTTGAACCGGCGGTTCACGAAGCCCACGAAACCAGTGTCGCTGTGGCCGGACTTAAGCAGTGCGGCGGACATCATCGGGGAAAGCGTGAGCGCGACGATGCCGGAAATGGTGACGGCGCCCGCGAGCGTCATGGCAAACTCGCGGAAGAGCGCGCCGGTCAGACCGCCCTGAAACGCGATGGGCGTGTAGACGGCCGCGAGCGTGAGTGTCATCGCAATCACGGGGCCGACGAGCTCGCGCGCGCCGAGCAGCGCGGCATCGAGCGGCTTGAGCCCCTCGCGCATGTGGCGCTCGACGTTCTCGACGACCACGATCGCATCGTCGACCACAAGACCGACGGAGAGCACGATCGCGAGGAGCGTAAGGAGGTTCACCGTGAACCCGAACATCTGCATCAGGAAGAGGCTGCCGATCAGAGAAACCGGAATCGCCACGATCGGCACGAGCACGGAGCGGAGCGACCCGATGAAAAGGAAGATCACGACGACCACGATGAGCAGCGTCTCGACGAGCGTGGTCGTGACCTCCTTGATCGCGTTGGTGATGTATTCCGAGGCGTCGTAGCCGATGCGGGCCTCAAGGCCCGTCGGCAGATCCTTCTTGATCGCCTCGAGCTCGATGCGGCTGCGCTTCACGACGTCGACCGTGTTGGCCTGCGGCAGCGGATAGATGCCCATGAAGACCGCGGTCTGGCCCGAGTAGCGCACCTGCGTGTCGTAGTCCTCGGAGCCGAGCACGACATCGGCGATGTCCTCGAGGCGCACCGTGGTGTCGTTGGCCTGACGGACGACGAGGCGCTTGAACTCGGCGACGGAGTGCAGGTCAGTGTTGGCCGTGAGATTCACCTGGACGAGAGCGCCCTTCGTGTTGCCGACGGCGGCGAGGTAATTGTTCTGCGCGAGCGCGGCGCGGACCTGCGCGGGGCTGATGTTGAGCGCGGCCATGCGGTCGGGCTTGAGCCAGATGCGCATCGCAAAGGTGCGCGCGCCCAAAATCTCCGCGCGCTGCACACCGGGCACGGCGGAAAGGCGCGGCTGCACAACGCGCACGAGGTAGTCGGTGATTTCGCTCTGGTTGAGGATGTCCGACGCAAAGCTCATGTAGGCCGAGGCAAACTGGGAGTCGGCCGAGACGATGCTGATCGAGGGGATCTCGGCCTCGGGTGGGAGGTCGTTGCGCACCTGGTTTACCTTTGCGCTGATTTCGGCGAGGGCCTTGGTCGGCTCGTAGTTGAGCTTCAGGCGCGCGCTGATGAACGAAAAGCCCTGAAGGCTCTTGGACTCGACGTAGTCGATGCCATCGGCGGCGGCGATGACGCGCTCGAGCGGCGTGGTGACGAAGCCGCGCACGAGCTCGGCACTGGCGCCGACGTAGACGGTGGAGACGGTGACAGTGGCGTTGTCGCTGCGCGGGTATTGGCGGACGTTGAGCGACCGGTAGGCCTGCAAGCCCGCGATCACGATCACGAGGTTGACCACGATTGCGAGGACCGGGCGCTTGATGAAGAGATCGGTGAGGGACGATTTCATGGGCGGGACGGAGCGCGGGCGGCGATCAGGAATTCTCGGGCTTCGGGTTCAGCTTCGCGTCCGGGGCGAGCTTGTTGTCGATCACGACCGCCATGCCGGGGCGGAGCTTGAAAGCGCCCGTCGTCACGATCTCGTCGCCGAGCTTGAGGCCCTGCGTGACGGCGACGAAATCCCCCCGCGCCGCGCCGAGACGGATGAACTGCTGGCGAAGGATCTTCTCCATCTGGCCGCTCTTCTCGTTTTTCTTCTGCTCGATCACGAAGACGGAGTCGCCGTAGGGCGCGTAAAGGACCGCGGTCGCGGGGATGACGAGGTTTTTCCCGACGGCGGGCAGCACGACGCTGATGGTGGCGAACATGCCGGGACGGAAACGCTCGTCCTTGTTGTCGAGCGTGGCCTGCACCCGGACGTTGCGCGTGACGGAATCAACCTCGGGCGCGATGGCGGTGATCTTGCCGGTGACGGCTTCGCCGGACAGCCCTTCGGTCGACACCCGCACGCTGGAGCCGACGGTCAGCTGCGCGAGCCGCTGCTGCGGCACGGAAAAATTCACATAGATCGGATCGAGCGTCTGGAGCGTGACGATGGGCTCGCCGTCCTTCAGGTTCTGGCCGAGGTTGACCAGGCGAAGACCGAGCCGGCCGGCGAAGGGCGCGCTGATGGTCTTCTTGGCGATCGTGGCGCGCAGCGCATCGGCGGACGCCGCGGCCTGCTTGGCCTGCGCATCCGCGAGATCAAGGTCGGAGGCGGAGTTGGTGTTCTGGGCACGGAGGGCGCGGGAGCGCTCGAGGTTGAGCTTGGCGAGTTCGGCCGCGGCCTCGGCGGCGCGGAGCTGCGCGGTCTCCGTGCTCACGTCGAGCTGCACGAGTGTTTCGCCGGCGGCGACAACGGCACCCGCCGTGAAGAGAATCTTCTCCACCTGGCCGGGCAGCTCGGCCCCGATCGTCACACCCTGCACCGCGGCAAGGGAGCCGGTGGCGACAATCGCGCTTTCCCACGCGGCCTCGGACACAGCAGCCGCCGTGACGGTCTCCGGCGGGGGCACGAAGGCCGCACCGGCCGCACCCATGGCGGAAAACTGAAGGGCTTTGGTGCCGCCGAGGGCGACAATGACGACAAGCAGGCCGAAGACGGTCGCAACGTAGATGAAGGCTTTCTTGAGCATGGCGAGGTGGTGTTAGATTGAAATTACAACGATCAGGAACGGGCGGAGAGGACAGCGGCCGCCGGTTCGGCGGTGGAATTCTCGCCGGTGGCGCGGGTGAGGACCTTGGTGAGCAGGCGGACGAACGTCTTTCGCTCTTTCTCACTCAACGGTTCCATCAGCCAGGCCATGCGCCGGAAATGCGCGGGCAGGATGCGCACGAGGAGTTTTTCCCCGCGCTTGGTGAGGCCGACCGACATCATGCGCCGATCATCAGGATGCGG
>JANOCA010000332.1:0-3850 GCA_031411915.1 Opitutaceae bacterium | reverse complement strand
GCGCGGGCGTGCTGGGCGTGCTCGGAGGAAAAGAAGTCGGCGTCGGTCTTGCCGACGCAGTCCGCAGGCGAGGCGGCGCCGAGGGAACGGGCGTGGGCGGCGTTGTTGCGGACGAAGCGGCTCTCAAGATCCTTGAAGTAGATCTTGTCCGGGATCGTGTCCATGAGCTGCCGCAGGATGATCGAGTCGAGCGACTCGGCGGGCGGCAAGGACGAGGAAGGCGCGGCGCTCATGCGTGCGGGGAAATTGAGCGGCGGGCGCGAAGTGCGCAACGCCGGTGTTTTGTGGGAGGGGCTTTATCACGGCTTTCCGGTTTGGTTTCACATCCGTAGGTCAGCTCGCTTGCGAGCGCGGTGTGGCGCGCGCAAGCGCGCTGGCCTACACGGAAACGATTTGCGCGCTCAAACCGGAAAGCGGTGGGGGCTTTATGCCCGGACTGGAGGTGGCAACGACTGCGAGTCGGGGCATAAAGCCCCTCCCACAGTTGTCCAACTGCTCCACCGTTGTCGGCTCACTCCTTCACGATGCTGAACCAGTCGCGCTTCACGCCTTCGTCGTTGAGGAAGGTGACGTCCATCTTCAGGCCGTCGATGTCGATGACGGAGGAGCCGGCCTCGTTGAGAGAGAGGAAGAACGCGGGGTGGTTGAGCGCGGGCGGCTTGGTCTTGCTGCCGGCGTGGCCGGCGCTGCCAGTGACGTTGTTGATGTGGCCGAAATTGGGCGTGCGGGCGCGGGGCTTGCGATAGACGCCGTCGCCGTCGGCGCGGCCGGAGACTTTTTGCTTGATGTGCTTCGCGGCGTCGAATGTCGGGCTCTTGCCGTAGTGGCCATCGATGAGCCACGAGCGCTCATAGACGTGCGAGTGTCCGGTGAGGACGAGATCGACGCCGCCCTGCTCGAGCACCGGGAGGAAGATCTGGCGCATATCGTTCATGCGGCCGGCGCTGTCGGTGTCCTTGTCGGAATCGTGCGTGCCCTTGGTGTAGGTCGGATGATGGAAGTAGGCGACGATCCAGTCGCGCTGCGTGGCGGCGAGGTCGGCTTTGAGCCACTGCATCATGGCGCCATCGGCGGAACGATCGGAGTCGTGGGAGTCGAGGCAGATGAAGTGGGCGTTGGCGTAATCGAAGGAGTAGTAGGCCTCGGTGCCGGAGGGCACGCCGCCGGCCTGCGCCCGGGTGGGCAACGAGAAGATGTCGTAGTAGACGCCGGACTGCGTGATGGAGTTGGCGCTCTTGCCATCGTGATTGCCGAGGGCGGGCCAGACCGGCGAGGTGGCCAAGGTCTTCGGATACATCTCGAAGATCGCCTTCTGGTAGTCGGCGTCGGTGCCATCGGGGTAGGCGTTGTCACCGAGGATCAGCCAGAAATCGGTGGCCCGGGTGCCGTTGAATTTGTAGTAGACGTCGCGCACGGCGGCCTGCACCGCGCCTTTGGTGCCGGGATCGCCGAGCACCCAGACGCGCATGGGCGCGGCGGGGCCGACGGGCGGGGGTGTCGTGAACGTGTTGATGGGCGCCCGGCTCGGGGCGTCCTCGGCTGCGGCTTTGGTGGCGGGCGCGGCGGCGCCGGCCTTGGCGGCGGGGGCTGGCGGCTTCACGGCCGCCGGGCCGACGCTGTAGAAATACTTGGTGCTGGGGGCGAGCCCGCTCAGCTGCACGACATGCTCGGTGAGGATGCCCTCGGATTTGGCGGACTTGTCCAAGTTGGCGCGTTCGGTGCCGTAGGACACGACGGACGCCTCGGCGATGTCCGTGCGCCAACGCACGACCATGCTGGTGGGCGTCGCGGATTGGAGATACGGCCCGCGCACCGTGGTGGTGGCGGCGGAGAGCGCGGCGGCGATGAGGAGAAACGAAGCGAGGAACGGCGTGCGCATGGTGGGAGAATCAATCAGGAGCGGGGAGCGGTGAGTTGGGCAAGCTCGGCGGCGAGTCGCACGGTGTCGGGCGATTCGCGCAACCAAGCGGGCAGGGCGGCGATGGCGGCGAGTGCGGCGGCGTAGGCGGAGCGCGCCTCGGCGTTGCGGCCGGCGCGCGTGAGAAAATCGCCGCGGCGCTTGAGCCACGGCTCCTGACGCTCGCTTTCGGCGGCGAGGCGGTCGAGCCGCGCGAGGGCAGCGTCGATGCGCCCGATTGATTCCTCGAGGGCGAGCGCGCGCAGATGCAGTGTCACGACTTCGCCAAGACGGGCGATGCCGTCGTCGAGGCTGCGAATCGCCTCGGCGGCTGGGAGCAGCGCGGCGCGTTCGAGAAAAAGTTCCGGCGGTGGCGCAGGCAGCAAGGCCAGTGCGGCCTCAAGATCGGCGAGCGCGGAGGTTTTGGCCTTCAACGCGCGGTGAGCGCGGGCGCGGAGCACGAGTGCGGCGGCATCTTTGTCGTCGAGCGCCAGCGCGTGGTCGAGCAAGGGGAGGGCGGACGCCGGCCGCCCGGCGGCGAGTTCCAGCGCACCTCGGGCTTGGGCCAGCCGCGGGAGGCGGGGGTCCAGCTCGGACGCGCGAAGGTAGTTGGCCTCGGCGTGCACCCACTCCTCGTGGCGGGCGTAGAGTTCGCCGCGTTGGAGATAGAGTTCGGCGTCCGCGGGGCGTTCGGCGATCGCGGTGTTCAGACGTGCAAGACTACCCTCGATCTCAGGGTGGGCGGAGAGCGAAAGGGCGCCGAGCAGCGCGACGGCAACAACACGGGTGGCGAACACCCGCGGATGCTGGAACAGCGGATTGGAGGGTGGCAACGTCGCGCATGACGGGCGTGGGATCGTAACGTTCCGCCCGCGGGCAGCGTGGGCAGGTGGACGGACACGCCCCTGTGCCCGCATGGGCGAACCCGCTCGTGATTCTCAGAATGCGGGCGCGGGGACGCGCCCGCCCACCTCAGGTATTGAAGCGGAATAGCGCCACGTCGCCGTCCGCGAAGACGTATTCCTTGCCTTCAAGCCGGTATTTGCCCGCCTCGCGCGCCGCGGCCACGCTGCCAAGGGTCGTGAGATCCTTGTAGGAGACGACCTCGGCCTTGATGAAGCCTTTCTCGAAGTCCGTGTGGATCACGCCGGCGGCCTGCGGGGCCTTCCAGCCTTTCTTGATGGTCCACGCGCGGACTTCTTTTTCGCCCGCGGTGAAATACGTCATCAACCCGAGCAGCCCATAGGTGCCCTTGATGAGCGACGACACGCCGGAATCATCGACGCCGAGGTCCTTGAGGAAGGCCTTGGCCTCGTCGGGCGGGAGGTCGATGAGTTCGCTCTCGATCTTCGCGCTGATGGGCACGTAGGCGGCGTCGTGGTGCGTGCGGACAAACTCGGCGACTTTCTGCACGTATTGATTCTGCTCAGCGGTCGCTAGGTCGCCCTCGGCGACGTTGCAGGCGAAGAGCACGGGCTTCGCCGTGAGGAGCTGGAAGAGTTTCATCGCGACCTTCTCCTCCGGCGTGGCGACAAGCGTGTTCGCGGTTTTGCCGGAGTTGAGGTGCGGTTCGAGTTTCTGGAGCAGCGCCATCTCGGCGATCGCCTCCTTGTCGCCGGCCTTGGCGTTTTTCTGCGTCTTGATCATCCGCTTCGAGACCGCGTCGAGATCGGCGAGCACCAGTTCGGTGGTGATTACCTCGATGTCGCGGATCGGATCGACGCCGCCCATGGTGTGGACGATATCGTCGTCCACGAAACAGCGCACCACCTGCACGATGGCATCGACCTCGCGGATGGTGGCGAGAAACTGGTTGCCGAGACCCTCGCCCTTGCTGGCGCCCGCGACGAGGCCCGCGATGTCCACAAACTCGATCGCGGCGGGCACGACCACGTTGGTCTTGGCGATTTTCTGGAGCACGTAGGCGCGCTCGTCGGGCACAATCACGACGCC
>JANOCA010000331.1:0-4568 GCA_031411915.1 Opitutaceae bacterium | reverse complement strand
GAGCAAACCGCCGCGGCCAACGAGCAGCACTACGAGGTCCCCACGCGTTTCTACGAGCTCTGCCTCGGCCGGCGCCTGAAATACTCCAGCTGTCTCTATCCCACCGGCACCGAGACACTCGACCAAGCCGAGGAGGCCATGCTCGCCCTCTACGCCGAGCGCGCCCAGCTCGCCGACGGCCAGCAAATCCTCGAACTCGGCTGCGGCTGGGGCTCGCTCTGCCTCTACAACGCCGAGAAATTCCCCCGCGCCCGCATCACCGCCATCTCGAACTCGCGCACGCAAAAGGAACACATCGACGCCGAGGCGAAGCGCCGCGGCCTCACCAATCTCACCATTGTCACGGCCGACATCAACGGCTTCGACACCGCGCCCGCCCAGTTCGACCGCGTGGTTTCGGTCGAGATGTTCGAGCATCTGAAAAACTACCAGCGCCTCTTCGCCAGCATCGCGCGCTGGCTCAAGCCCGGCGGCCTCCTCTTCACGCACATCTTCACGCACCACCGGCTGAGCTACCACTTCGTCGCGCGCGACGCCTCCGACTGGATGAGCCGCTATTTCTTCACCGGCGGCCAGATCCCCGCGCACGATCTGTTCATGCAGTTTCAGGACGACCTGAAGCTCATCTCCGATTGGAAGGTCAACGGCACGCACTACCAGCGCACCGCCGAGCACTGGCTCCAAAACATGGATGCCCATCGCGAGGAGATCATGCCGATCTTCGCCGAGACCTACGGCGCCGCGCACGCGACGAAATGGTGGAGCTACTGGCGCACCTTCTACATGAGCTGCGCCGAGCTCTGGGGCTACCGCGGCGGCGAGGAATGGCTCGTCAGCCACTACCTCTTCCGCAAGCCGTGAATATGCGACGAGCCGTTCCCATCGTCGCTGCGCTCGCGTGCATCCTTTCCACACGAGCCACTGCCGCCGACGCACTCCTCCGCGACGCGCTCGCCGCCGAGGCGCGTTTTGATTCGCGCGCGGCGCTCGCGCTTTTCCAGCGCGCCGACGCCGCGCGGCCGGGCGATGCGTTCATCCTCCAAAAACTCTCGCGCCAATTTTCCGATCTCACCATCGACACGCCCGACCTGGCCGAGAAAAAGCGCCTCTGCACCGAGGCCCTTGCCCACGCGCGCCGCGCCGTCGAGCTGCGGCCCGACGACGCCGTCAACGTGCTCTCCCTCGCCATTTGCTACGGCAAGCTGGGCATCTATTCCGACACGCGCACCAAGCTCGAATACTCACGCCTCGTGAAGGACTACGCCGAGCGCGCCCTCGCCCTTAATCCCGCCTACGACTACGCCCACCACGTGCTCGGTCGCTGGCACTATGAAGTCGCGACACTCGGCGCCACCACGCGCTTTTTCGTGCGGCTCATCTACGGCGGCCTGCCCCCCGCCTCGACGACCGAAGCCGTGCGCCACCTCGGCCGCGCGGTCGACCTCTCTCCCGAATTGCCCTCGCACCACGTGGAGCTGGGCCTCGCGCTTCTCGCCGATGGCCAGCGGGAACTGGCGCGCCAGACTCTCACCCATTCCCTCGCCCTGCCGAAGCGCGAGAAATACGACGACGAAGCGCGGCGCCGAGCCCGCGAGGCGTTGGCGAAACTGTAGGGACGGCGCTCTTCGCCAGCCTCCCCGCCTACTTTCCCGGCCGCGGCTCGCTCGTTGGCGGCGGTGCATCCGACGCCGGTCGCGATTTCCCATCCGCCGTGTGCGGCTCCATGATTTCCACGCGCGTGCCGTCGGGGTCGTAGTAGTTGATCTGGCGCTTGCCGTTGACGCCTTCCTTCAGCGGCGTGGGCGGCTTGCTGCCGGCGGGATAGGGCCGCGCGGCGAGGATCGCGCCGGCCTTCGCGGCGTCGGGCACCTCGAGGCAGATGTGGTGCATCGTCCGCAGGCGATCGTCGCTGGGGAATTTGTCGTAGAGCATGAACTCCACGTAGTCCTCGCCGTCGGGCACGCGGAGGTTGACCCAGTTGAGCGTGCGGCCGCCGGAGCTGCCGCGCCAAGTCTCCGTGCACCCGAGGAGGTCGCGGTAGAATTTCAGCGAGGCGTCGAGCTCGCCGACCATTACGCCGACGTGGCTCATCCGGTGCGCGACGCGCGTCTCCGGCAAAAACTTCCCGCGCTCCCGCACGGTCCAGCCGGCGGGCGTGTATTCCGTGAATTCCACGCCATTCCCGGCCGGATCCTTGATCGTGAAATTCTTGTTGCCGATGCGGCCAAGCGGCGCGGCCGGGCCGGGAGGCAAGCCGGCGACGCCCTTCGCCCGGAGGTATGCGAGCATCGCGTCGGCGTCCTCAACTTCGAAGGCGATGTGGTAAAGCCGGTCCGCACCCGGCGCGACTTCGTTGCCGGGAAACAGCTCCACGCTCTGCCGCTCGTTGATCTTGATCCAGACGAGCTCGCCGCCCTTGGGGCGCGGGATGGAGAACGGCGACTGGAAGCCGAGGAAACCCTCGTAGAACGCGCGCGCCTTCACCATGTCGCTCACGAAGAAGGCCGCGTGGGAGACTCCCGTGATGCGCGGCCGGGGCGGCGCTTCGGCGCCGACGACGGGCGCCGCAGCCATCGTGGCGGCGAGGAAGAGAGTGGTGAGTTTCATCGTGAGGGTGGATGGGCGGCGGGAGCCGGCGCGGGCAGGCGGTTGTCGTTCATGAGCGAGACGATCTCGTGCGGCTCGAGGCCGCGATCGGCGATGAAGAGCTCGTCAAGATCGCCGCGGAAGCGCTCGGCGCGCGGCCCGCTGGGGCCGAGCCGGCGGCCGATCCACACGAGGTCGATGAGCGCCGGATCCTCGGCGACGGCGGGGCCGGGCGCGCGGCTGGCGAAGATGGTGCTGCTCTCCAGGTGCCCGTCGACATATTGGCGGACCTGCACGGGAGTGTCGGAACGATCGTCGCCGGGCGCGAAGCACACGGCAATGTGATGCCACCGTCCGTCGCGCAGCGAGGTCGTGCCGATCGCGTGGCCACCGCGGAAATCAGTCCGCAGCGCGCCGAGCGGGCCCTCCGTGCGGTCGCGGTTCCAGTTGATGCCGGCGTGGCGGTTGCCGAGTTTTTTGCTGCGCGTCGCCCACGTGACAATCGAGTAGGCTTCAGAGAGCGGGGCGTCCTCCGGCACGCGGATCCAGAATGAAATCGTGTGGGGGGTGCTGCCCGAGATGCCGGGCGCGTTCGCCCGCGCGTAGCGCTGGCCGTCGAGCCGCAGCGCCTGCCCGCGGCGGCCCTCGACCCGCGCGGCGGCCCCGGGGCTCCCGTCGTGAACCTGCGCGTCGGAGGCATCGAGCGGCGACCCGCCCGCCTCGGCGCGCAGCACTGGGCCACCCGCGTCGTCGAACGACCAGTGAACCAGCCGCGTCGCCTGCATCACGCGATCGAGCATCAGGGGCTCGTGCAGCAGCGCGAATTTCCGCTCGCGATCGGGCACATCCGAAACGCCGTTGGCGGCGAAGCGGCGCGATTCCCTTTCGCGGATCAGAACCGGCTCCGGCCCGCCGGCGCGCGGCACGGCCTCCACCTCGCCTTTGAGCACGAGCACCTCGGCGACGTCGCGGCCGTCGGCGATCATGGTGAACTCCGTGCCGAGATCGACGACCTCGACCGCGGAGTGGGAAATGCGGAAACCAATCGCCTCGGGCGGCACGCTCGCCTTCAGCGTGCCGCGGTGCAGCGTGCTGTCCCAGGCCGATGCGATCGCGATCGAGGCCGGCCCCTCGAGCGTCACGCGGGCGCCGGAGTCGAAGGTGATTTCCGCGAGCCCCGCGGCGAGTTCGAGCCGTTGGTTCTTTTCGAGCCGTTCGCCCGGGCGGAGCGCCGGGGTCGTCCAACGTGCGTCCTTCGCCCCTGTGAGCCGCGCGACGAATTCGCTCGTAGCCGGAGCGGCATTGAAACCGTCCCGCATCACGAACCAGGCAACCGCCACCAGCGCGGCGGCCGCGCCCAACGCGATAAACCAATGGCGCGCCGGCCGGCGAAAGATGGCCGGCGCATCCGGCGCCCCCGCGTGCAACTCGCTCGCGTAAGTGTGCAGGCTCGCGGATTGGCTGAGCGCCCGCACATAGAAACGCCGCACGGCCTCGGACTCGCTGAGCCAGACGGAGAGCCGCGCGCGCTGAGCGTCGGTCAGCGTGCCGTCGACGACCGCGCCGCAGAGTTCGTTCAGCTCAAGAATGTCGCGATCGGAGAGGTTCATGGAGCAACGCCTCCGTGGGCGAGCCGGTCGGTCACGCAGTCGTGCAGTAGCCGGCGCAGGCGGTTGAGCGCCTTGTAGGCGGCGTCCATCGAGCGGCCGCTGCGCCGCGCGGCCTCCGTCACGCCGCCGCCCGGCTCGTAGCGGGTCAGCACCAGCTCACGATCGCGCGGCGCGAGTTTTTGCAGGCAGAGCGCGAGCGCCTCGTGGCGTTCGTCGATTTCCCGGGCCATTTCGCTGGCCGTCTGCGCGACGGCGGCGAGCACCTCATCGTCGAAGACGACCTTCGATCGCGCGAACTTTTGCCGCGAATAACGGATCCGCCACCAGGCAATCTGGCAGGCCCAGGCGACGAAATCCGTGCCGGGCGTGAAA
>JANOCA010000330.1:0-1788 GCA_031411915.1 Opitutaceae bacterium | reverse complement strand
ATGGAGGCGCACATCGCAAGGACAGCGACGGCCGGCAATGCTTTCTTGATCGGGTCTTTCACTTTGAGATGCACCACGAACGCCCCCAGCATGAGCAATCCCAGCCCGATGGCCGCAGGCTGCGCCAGAGGGTGAAGCCAGAGGGCCGCAAGGAGGGCCAGCGCCAGACCCACCTTGAGCACGCCGACCACGCACATGAACCAGAAAGGCAGTCCGTAGGCGGTAAATTCCTCGCGCAGGGTCTGGGCGTCACCACCGCGAAACGGCGTCGCTCGGCCAGAGCGCAGCAACCAGACATTCAGGATTCCGAGGGCCACAGTAACCTGCAAAACGATGAGGATATATTGCATGGCGGAAATGCGAACAGGCACGAAGCCCTCCGCGAAAAGGGACACCAGAACACCCGCGTCATCCCCGACCGCAAGCAGCGAATCTCCCGGCGCACGGGTCGCGGCTTTCCCCGATTTGGCCAGGCGGCCGTGGAGAGGCGTGCCGGCGGAGCGGCAAGGACGGGAGCGTCCCGGCTGGTTTTCTGCGAAAGCCGCTCCGGCCGGCGCTGACGGGCTGGGCGAAAAAGGAACTTAACAGAAAAAGCCGCGGCTGCATCTGCCTCTCGACGGGGCGAAAGAACAGCCCCTAACCGCTCCTATACCCGTGAAAATCCCGACTTCTATCCGTGACCTCACTCCTCCAGCTCGACGTTCCAATACGCGACGTCGAGGAAGTCCTTCCAGCCCTCGTGCTGCTGATGGCCGAGCACGAGCGATATAACGGGGCGCCACTTCGGGCGCACCGGCTTGCGGATGAGGCGCATCGCGGCCTCGTGCGGGAGGCGGTTCGCCTTGCGCGTGTTGCACTTGATGCACGAGCACACGATGTTCTCCCACGTGGTCTTCCCGCCGTAATCGCGCGGGATCACGTGGTCGAGATTGAGCTGCTCGCGGGGCATCGGCCGCGAGCAATACTGGCAGGTGTTCTTGTCGCGCTCGAAGACGTTGTTGCGCGTCAGCTTCAGCTCCTTGCACGGCAGCCGGTCGAAAAACACGAGGAGGATTACGCGCGGCAGGCGGATGACGCGGCTCGGCGTGCGCACCGTCTCGAGCTCCGCAAGGGGCGGATTGCTCGTCGAGAAATCGATCCAATCGAGCATCGAGAACGTGCGGAAGTCGTCGTCATGGTGATGCACGACCTGCGCGTGGCCGCGCGAGAGGAGACCAAAGGCGCGCTTGGCGCCGATGACATTGACCGCCTGCCAGAGGCGGTTGAGCACGAGCACCGGTTGGTCGAGCGCGGCTTCCATCGGGAAATACGGGGCCACGGCAATAGCCGCGGCCGCGCGGATGTGTCAAGGGCGCGCGCCGGTCACTCCGCCCGCTGCGCCTCGGTCGCGCGGGCCACCTCGAGCGCCACGCCCTTGAGGCGGATGCCGGGCATCTTCTTGAGGATGAAATCGGCCTCGCTCTCGGCCACATCGGCCAGCGAATGCCGCTGGTGGATGTCGATGGCGCCGACGACATTGGCGGGCAGGCGCGTGACGCCCGCGATCTTGCCGACGATGTCGGCGGGCGTGACGAGGTCCTTGCGGCCGACGTTGAGGAAGATCGCCACCATGCCGGGCTCACGGCCAGTGCGGTTGACGGCGCGCTCGGGTTTCGCGCGCGGAGCGGCCATCCGTTCCTCGCTGGGCTCAGCGGACGATTCGGGGGCGGCCGCTTGCTGCCGGGGCGCGGCGATCTTGGGTGTCGCGGAGCGGGCTGCCGGCGGCTTGGCCCCGGGCGCTTTCTGACC
>JANOCA010000329.1:0-5116 GCA_031411915.1 Opitutaceae bacterium | reverse complement strand
CCCCAGAGCGTGTTCTTGCGGATGACGTGGAGGTCGTAGCCGACGGGAATGCCGGCTTTGTTCAGGCCGGCGACGCCTTGAAAGCCGGGATCGGGCGGCACCCCTTGGTTGGCGGGGTTTTGCTCGTCGTTGCAGACGACCCACGGGCGGCCGGCGGCGGCGGAGGCGCGGACCCATTTGAGCGTCCACTGGTGGGCGGCTTTCCAACTGTTCTGGGTGGAGGCGCCGGTGAGCACGGACTGTTGGCCGAGGAGGGCACCGTAGACTTCGTCCTGCTGGTTGGGAAAGCTGTGGATGACGATCAGGTGGCGGTAGGGATCGGTGTCGTGGATAAACTGCGCCATGGCGCGCTGCTCCTCGGGGGTCTGAGTGTTTTCTTCGCCGAGATTCCAGTTGAGCGCGAGGAGGTGACCGAAGCGCGCGATGAGCTCGCGGAGGTAGAGTCGCCGCTCGGGACCGCAGGCGCCGCCGTCGAGGGACTCGGGCACGCGACCGGGTTTGCGCTGGGCGCCGATGCGGTCGTCGTCGCTTTCGTTTTCCTGAAGTTTGAAATGCAGGAACACGCCGCGGGCCTGCGCGTGCTCGAAGACGATGCCCCACTGGTCGAGGCGCGAGCAATCGTAGTGGAGCTTCTCGTCGCGGGCGACGAAGGGCCAGATGTTGTCGCCGTCGCCGGCCGCGTTGTAGGTGAGGAAGGAGACGGCGTTGACGCCTTTCGTGCCGAGGTAGTTGAGGGCGCCGATCAGGCCTTTGCCCTTGCCGCCTTTCCAAGTGGGATCGCCGGGGCGCCAGTCGCCGGTGTGCGGCGCCCAGGTCTTGAGCGGAACTTCTTTTTTGAGGGCGAGAGTGTCGTCGAAGTCGGCGTAGGCGAGGAGGGTCTCCGGCGCGTCGGCGCCAGCCTTCAGGAAGGCCTGGCCGGTGCCGGCGGCGATGAGATAGTGGCCGCCCTTGTAGGCGAGGCGGCCGCCAGCGCGAAAGTCCGTGCCGGTTTTGTTGGTCGCGCCGACCGTGAGGGAGCCGGTCTTGCCGTCGTAAGGGGCGAGCGCCTTGCCGTTGCCGAAGGTGGCGGCGTTGGGCCCGGCAGTGAAAGAGACGCGGTAGTTCCACTGGCCGGGCTTGTCCGGCGAGAGGTGGGCGCGCCAGACGGTGCCGGCCGTCGCGGAGGTCTCCGCGGCCTTGCCGTCGGCGGCGAAGTAGCCGGGCACGACGTAGGAGGGCTGACCGGACTCGTGGGTGAAGGTGACGTCGAAGCGGTATCCGGTAAACGGATTCGGCGCGGTGTCGGTCTCGGCGGCGAACGGGCCGGCGAGATCGAGGGTGACCTTGTGCCACTGGCGGAGTTCGCCGGCGATCTGCACGCTGCCGTTGCCGGGGGTCTGACGGGGGACGGGGCGGAAGAGTTTTTCGCGCTGGGCGGCGGCGAGCGCGAGCTGGGACTGGCCGTGGCCGACGGTGGCCGGGTTGCGGGGAATGAACACGACCTTGGACCAGCGCCCGCGACTCCACTCCTGGCTGTCGCGCGATCCGGTGCGCGCGCGCACTTCGACGAGCGTGCCCTCGCTCACATCGACATCGAACCACGCGGTGTTGTAGCGCTCGCCTTCCTCGAACTGCTCGTTGGAGAGCGGGGGCGTGTAGCGGCCGAGGAGCTTGTCGGCGAGATAGACCTCGTAGCTCGACGAACCGTCGTTCTCGCCGACGGTGTGGAGTTCCACGCGGTAGACGCCGTTGAGGGCGGGGACGGGAAACTTGACCGCGGCTTCCTTGCGCTCGTTGGGGTTGATCGCGGCCCACTTGCCCTTGTCGAGGTAGAAGCCGGTGCCCTCGAGTTTGAGCGAGGCGGCGGTGACGGTGCCCGCCTTCGCCAAGGCTTCGGCGGACAGGCCGGCCGCGGCGGCGGGCGCAGTCGGAGCGGACTTGGCGGCTTTGGGTGCAGCCTGCTTAGGGGAAGCTTGTTTGGGTGTGAGCGGCGTGAGCGGCGCGGAGTCCTTGTAGTTGGCCGGCTGCGCGAACGCCGCGGGCAGACGGCCGCTGGCGACGCGCGGCGCTGGGCCAGTGCCTTCAGGCACATACTTCGCGTCCGTCGTCATGAGCCACTTGTCGATCTCGAAGCCATCCTCGCGCATCGAGATTTGCACAATGTGGTCGCCGGCACTCGGCACATCGAGAAACAACTGGCCGGGCACGCCCACGTGGACCGCTTCGGTGCGCTGGCGGCTGTCCCACTGCCAGGCGTTTTTCTTGATCGTCTGCCAGCGCCGGCCGCTCTCGGGCCAGGTGCCGTTGAGGCCGACGTGCAGGCCGTTGTCCTCGCCGCCGGTGGAGTAGATGCGCGCCCAGAAATGGTAGCGGCCGGGCGTGGCAAAGCGGACCTTGTAGGAGAGCACGGCGATTTTTCCCGGGTCGTTGGAAAAGTTTTCGCCGGCGATCAGTTTCTCGTCGTGGGTCCAGCGGGTGTCGGGCAAGGCCTCGAGGTAGGCGCCGCCGCTCGCGCCGATGACGTGCGTGCCATCGGTGTCGGGCGTGAGCTTCGGGTGCGCGGTCGGCGTCGTGAGGTGCCACGCGCGTTTCTCGGTGAGCTCCTGCTTGAAAAAATGCTCGGCCTCGACGGCGACGAGGCCACCGCGCTCCTCGAAGACGAGGTCGGCGGGCGCAGGCGCGGGCGGCGTGGCGGCAGGGAGGAAGAGGGGCGCGAGGAGTGCCGCGAGGGGGATGAGGCGGTTGGGCATTTTCATGGAAAATCAGGTGGAGCGAAGCCGGCGGACGAGGTCGGCGAGCGCGGAGTCGGCGCCGACGTTGCCGGGGAAGACGACGTAACCGAGGCCGGGGAACTTGGCCTCGTGGCCGAGCTGCCAGACGGGGACGCCGGGCAGGGCCTGGCCGAGAACGAGGGCGCGGCGAACGCCGAGAGCAAGGGTCGCGGTGTCGCTTGAAGTGATGCCGCCTTTGGCGATCAGATAGCGCGGGACGATGGCGAGGTTTTGGACCAAGTGAATCAGCGCGTCGGAGACGCGACGGCCGATTGCGAGGCTCGCGGCGGCGTCGGGCGACGTGATGAGTTCGCGGCTCGTGTAAACGACGGTGTCGCGGCCGGCCGCGAGGGCGGCGTTTATGTGCGCAAGCGCGGTGGTGAGCGCAGCGGCGCGGCGGGCATCGTCGAGGAGGGGGGCGACCGGGAGCTCGATGGCCGCGAGATCCGGCAGGGCGAGGAGCGCGGTCAGTTGCGCGGTGGTCTTCGGCACGTAGGAGCCGACGACGGTGAGGCCGCCGTGCGCGTTGCGCAGGCTGAATGCCGCGGGCGTCAGCAGCGCCTGCTGCGGCGACTGGCCGATGCGCGCGGCGACGAATCCGGCGGCGGTGCGATAGAGAAAACGCGAGCCGGCGCTCTCCGCGGCGAGCGTGGCGGCGGCGAAGACCTCGATGTCGCATGGCGCGGCGGCGTTGACGATGCAGACCGAGCCGCGCGGAAGGGTGCGGAGTTTCTCTGCGACGGCGAGCGGGCCTCCGCGCCGGATGAGATCGAGGGACACGCACGCGACGGCGGCGGCGCGGGTGCGGCCGGCGGTCTTTTCCTCGACGTAGGCGGGCAGGTGCGAGGAGCGGTAGCCAAATGCGGCGTCGCGCGCGAAGGGTGTCTCGGCCGCGGGCACAAGCCGGTCGCCCTCGGCGACGTAGTGGGTGTCGTCAAGGGTGTAGCGACCGCCGGCCTCGAAATACGGCGTGATGATCG
Organism: Opitutaceae bacterium; assembly: GCA_031411915.1. Classification (GTDB taxonomy): domain Bacteria; phylum Verrucomicrobiota; class Verrucomicrobiia; order Opitutales; family Opitutaceae; genus ER46. The sequence continues at coordinate 1,386 of JANOCA010000329.1, read as the reverse complement.
TGGCGTCGAAAGGACCGAGGACTTCGGCGAGCGTGTCGGTCTCGAGCGGATAGTGGCCGCGGAGCGTGGAGTCGCTGCGGCTGGCGACGACGAACGCGCGGCCGGTGGCGCCGGAGGCGGCGCGGAGATTTCTCGCGAGCTCGAGGTGCAGCGCCCGCGAAGCCGGCGCGGTGAGGCTGCGGGAGTTGGTGAGGATGTAGAAGCAGGTGGGCGCAGCGGCGAACTCGGCGGTGAGCGTGGCGGAGTCCCACGACGTCACGACGGCGATGTCGCGCACGGTCTGCGTGCCCGTGGGATCGTCGTCGAGGACGACGAGTGTGCGGCCGGAGGCGGCCGCGGCGGCCGCGTTGGCGGGGAGCACTTCGTGCGGCCACACGGGCGGGAGCGCCGCGAAGGCGGCGCTTTTTGCGAGGACGATGGAAGAGGGCTCAAGCACCGGTGATCTCAACCTGGACGTTTTGGGTGGCGGCTTTGGCGAGGAAAAGTGCGCGCTTGCCCTGCGTGCCTTGATGCGGGAGCGGCATCGCCGGCGCGAAACGAGCGGCGACCAGCTCGGCGTGGGAGGCGGAGACGTCACCCACTTTGAAACAGAAGTGGTGCAGGCCGGGACCGTTCTGCGCGAGCCACGCGCGCAACGGATGATCGGGCGTGAGCGGCTCGACGAGCTGGAGGTGGGTGTTGCCGAGGTTGAGATGCGTGAGGCGGACAGCGCCGCCGTTGACGACCTCGCTGCATACGACGGGGAACCCGAACTGGTCACGCCAGAGCTTCAACGCGTCTTCGGTGGACGGCACGCAGATCGCGAGGTGATCGAGGCCTTGGTGTTTCATGGATCGGTTGCGCGTGCTAATTGCGGCCGGGTGTGGAGCCGGTGATTTCGGCGAGCACGCGGAAAAAGCCGGCCTTGCGCGGCGAACTGATGCCCCAGTTGGCAGGGATGCTCTGGTAGCCCTCGGCGTAGCCCTCGCCCTTCATGCGGAAATCGAAATAGCCCCAGCCGCAGTATTCGCCGACGGCGGCGGTGAAGTTGTTGTCGGGGACCTCGAAGTTGAAGTGGTCGTCCTCGTTGTAGAAAATCGGCTTGGGCGTGTAGCCGGCGACTTTGCGCGTGAGCTGCACCATTTCCGCGATGCGCTTCGGATCGCTGACGCCGTTGCCGTGGAGGAGGAGATAGTCGGACGAGCGGACGACGTTCTCGAGCGGCACCTTATTGCCGCCGTAGGAGGTGCTGACGAGGAGGCGGCGTCCGTCGGGGGTTTTGGTGTTTTTCACGCGCTCGATGAGCTCGTGCACCCGTTCGGGCTGCAGAATCTTGTGATCATAGTTCACGTTGCACTCGTTGTTCACCTCGATGATCACGTTGCGCCAGCCGTGGTCGAGGACCCA
>JANOCA010000328.1:0-3449 GCA_031411915.1 Opitutaceae bacterium | reverse complement strand
GATGTTGTTGGCGCTGGCGACGAGGGACAGGCGCTTCGTCAGCTGGTAGGTGCCGTTGATGTCGAGGACGGTGCGGGCCTCGATGTATTCGTAGCCATTCGGGCCGTAGGCGGCGAGGGGCGCGCGCTTGTCGAGGCCGCGGTAGTTCCAGCGCGCGGTGAAGGTGACGCGCTTGCGGGCGAAGGTGGCGCCCCAGTTGGCGCTCTTCGGGATGAAGCTGGAGAAGGCGGCGCCGGGGCGGCCGTCGAGCTCTAGCTTGGTGCCGTTGGCGAAGAGGGTGAAGGAGCTGCCCCATTTGCCGAGCATGCGGAGGTTTTGCTTCAGATTGATCTCGGCGCCGGTGATGCGGGCGTCGCCGGAATTGAAGCGGGAGTTGATGTTCCAGTCGATGTAACGATCGGGGAGGCCGAGCTCGGCGAGGACCTCAGGCGTGCCGCGGCGGGAGGCGTCGCCGAAAAAGTTCTTCAGCTGCTTGAGGAAAATGCCCGCGCTGACGAGGCCGCCGTCGGCGGTGTAGAATTCGGCGGAGAGATCGAAGTTGTCGGCGGTCCAAGGGAGGAGGGCGGGGTTGCGGACATTGAGCGTGCCGCGGAACTGGCCGGGCTGGAGATCGTCGTCCTCATCTGGATCGAGGGCGCTGGTGTTGGCGACGGTGCGCGGGATGATGTCGGAGAAATTGGGGCGCCCGTAGGTCTTGGCCCACGCGGCGCGGAGGAGGAGATTTTCCGAGGCGTTGAAGGTGAAGTGCAGGCTCGGGTAGTAGCCGTCGTATTCGCGGTGGGTGAAGAAGGAGCGGTAGGAGCGGGTGAGCAGGCTTTCGGCGAGCGAGCCGGCGGCGCCGGCTTCCGGACGGCGAAGGCGCTGGCCGGCGGCGTTGCGGACGAAGGAGCCGTCGGCGGCGCGCTGCCAGATTTTCTCGGTGTCGTTCGTGCCGCCGATGCCGTCGTCGATGGTCTTCTCGAAACGGACGCCGCCGAGGATGCGGAGGCGGTTGTTGAAGAGCTGGGTGTCGGCCTGGAGGTAGGCGGCCTGGACCTTTTCCTTGATGTTCTCGTTGTTGTCGATGTGGCCGTTGCGGGCGGTGGCCATCTGGGCGTCGGTCTGCTGGTAGAGGAGCGGGTTGGCTTTGAAAGCCTCGAAGGCGCGGCCGGGGGACATCCAGTTGACGCTGGGGAAACCGTAGCCGGTCTCGACGCCGCGATAGACCTGCATGAGGTAGGGTTCGATCGGCGCGGTGGCGGCGGAGGCGCCGTTGGGACCCATGAACGTCCAGGTGGGGCTGAAGAGGTTGGTGTCGAGCATCACGCGGCGCTCGGAGGCGCCGGCTTGGACGGAGGCGGGGAAGGGCAGAAACGCGAGGCGGCGGCGGACGTTGAGGTAGGCTTGGTTGGTGTAGCTGCGGTTGTTTAGGTCGGCGTTGCCAGCGGTGTTGCCGCGCTGGTTGGCGGGATCGTTCCAGTCGATGAGGTTGTTGGCGTTGTCGCGGACTTCGATGCGGCCGGGCCGGGCGGCGCCGGGCTCGAGGTCGAGGAAGCTGATGCGGACGGGGAAACGCTGGATGGAACTCGCCTGGAGGAAGAAGCCAGCGTCGAAGTAGCGGCGCTTGGTCTGCGAGTGGGAGCGGCTGACGCCGCTCTCGACGCGCCAGACGCCGTCGTCGTAGCGGTAGTTCACCGTGCTGCTGTCGGTGATCTGGTTGATGAGCTGGTTGGTGCCGTTGTTGTTGAGGGAGCCGCGGCCGGTGGCGCCGACGGTCTGGTCCTCGTTCCAGGAGAGCGGCGTGCCACCGGCGATGGACGAGGTGGTGGTGGCGCTGGTGCCGAAGGTGTAGGAGAGGGAGCCGATGCGGGTGTCGGTGCGGCTGGCGACGTGGCCGACGGAGAGGACGGAGTTGCGGGTGGGCTTCCAGTCAGCCTTTACGCTGAGGGTGTTGCGGGTGAGGTCGCGAGGACCGTCGAGCAAGGCGAGGGTGGTGAGGACGGGATTGGCGTAGTTGATCGGGGTGCCGGCGGGCGAGCCGGGCGGGACGATCGAGGTCCAAGTCTGAAGGGTGCGGTGCTGCTCGTTGAAGACGCGGGCGTGGGTGCCGGCGATGACGATCCCGAAGTTCTTCGAGATGGGCCAGGTGAAGTCGATGTTGGCGCCGGGGAGAATCTTCCAGGTGTTGCGGTCGCGGTGGGAGTGCGGGGTCGCCTTGAAGTCGAGGTTCTCGTGGTTGGCGACGAGGTTGAGCGAGTAGCGCAGCTCGCGGCCCTTGCGTTCGAAGGCGCTCTTGCTGATGAGATTCACGGAGCCGGCGAGGGAGTCGGCGGGGTTGGCGGGCGTCGGGACCTTCGACAGCTCGATGCGGGAGATGTCGTTGAGGGCCATCGAGCGGATGTCGACGGAGCGGGTGGCGGTGGTCCAGATGTTGGAGGCGGGGGCGCCGTCGTTGGTCACGGCCGTCATTCCACCCCCGATACCGCGGACGGAAATGCCGGAGACGTCGGCAAGGTCGCTCTCGACGGTGACGCCGGGCAGGAACTTGATGAACTCGCCGACGGAGCCGCCGAGCACGTCGCCGAGGGAGTCGGTCGACATGACGTTCTTGATGTTGGGGGCGAAGCGCTGCTCGTTGGTCGCGATGGCCTGGGCATCGGTCTCCTTGTTCTGCGAGACGACGAAGGCATCGAGCCGGACGGTCGAGGACGCGTCCTGACCGTAGCGGCGGGCGTTGGTGAGGTCGACGTTCTGCTCGGCGGCGCCGCCGGCGGGGACGATCACGGAGACGGTCTGGACATCGAGATCGGTGAAGAAGACCTCGAGTGTTTGCGGCCCGGCCGGGACGCCGGCGAGGCGGTAGGTGCCGTCGCGATCGGTGAAGACCGTTTGGTTGGAGCCCTTAAGGGTGACGCGGGCGTTGTTGAGATATTGGCCGGTGCCGACGTTCAGGACCCGGCCGGTGATGGTGCCCGTGGCCTGGGTGGCCGTTGAGGCGGACGCAGCTGCAGCGAGTGAAGCCAGCGGCAACCCAAGGGCAATAACCCCGGAAAGGCAGGTGAGGAGACGGTATGATTTCATTAGCAGAGTGGAGAGTCGCTTCGGGACAACGCAGGTTGCGCACCAAGCCCGCAAGCACTCTGAGTAACTATTGGGCTACAACTTGAAATTGTCTGCGCATAATGATTCTTCTTGGAACCCTAGCTGGGTCGCGGACTCACCGACCGGGCGGGCCCAAGCGGGATCACTCAAACGCCACGCGCGAATTGGTCTTCAGGTAGCCCGCGATCTCGTTGGCGAAAATCTCGCCGAACTCGGCGCGCTTTTTTTCGCCGAGGCCGGGGATGCCTTCCATCTCGGGGAGCGTGGCGGGGTAGTGGTGCGCCATCGCGCGGAGCGTCGTGTCGCCGAAGACGATGTAGGCGGGCACGCGGCGCTCGTCGGCGAGCTGCTTGCGCAGAGCGCGCAGG
>JANOCA010000327.1:0-3582 GCA_031411915.1 Opitutaceae bacterium | reverse complement strand
TTTTTGCCGCGCATGCCGGCGTTGAAGATTTTTTCGCCGGTGGCGGTGCCGTTGTCGGTGGTGAAAACGAAGAGCGTATTATCGGAGATGCCTAGTTCACGCAGGAGCGAGCGGGTGGCGCCGACGTTGTCGTCGATGTTGGTGATCATGCCGAAGAACGAGGCGAGTTCGGGCGTCTGCTGCGGGTAGAGGTCGAGATACTTTTGCGGCGCGTGAAACGGGCTGTGCGGGGCGTTGAGCGAGATGTAGGCGAGGAAGGGTTTCTTGGCAGCGGCCTGTTCGCGGATGAAGCGGTGGGCCTCGGCGAAAAATACATCGGTGCAAAAGCCCTTGGCGGCGACGATGCGGCCGTTGTGAAAATAACTGCCGTCGAAGTAGGAGTTGTCCCAGAGGTCGGGCGTCTGCCCCACCCCGCCGCCGCCGTGATAGTAGACCTCGGTGAAGCCGCGATCCTGCGGGCGGTAGGGGTAGTTGTCGCCGAGGTGCCACTTGCCGAACATGCCGGTGGCGTAGCCGTGGGCCTTGAGCAACTGACCGACGGTGATCTCGTTTTCGCGCAGCATGGAGCGGCCGTTGACGGTGTGCCACACGCCGGTGCGGTTGGTCCAATGGCCGGTGAGCAGCGCCGAGCGCGTGGGCGAGCACGTCGGCGCGACGTGGTAGTCTTTTAGTTGCGAGGACTCGGTGGACAGCCGGTCGATGTGCGGCGTCTTGACGACGGGATTTCCCGTGAAGCCGAGATCGCCGTAGCCTTGGTCATCGGTGATCACGAAGACGATGTTGGGCTTGGTGGCGGGCGCGGCAGCCGCCGCGACGGCGGCGAGCGCGGAGAGAGGCAGAAGGAGAGCGAAGGCGAGACCTGAACGGAGGAGGGGCATGGGGAAAGACGGAAAGCGGGAAAATAAAATCAACGCCAGTCGATGCGGGCTTGTTTGGTCGCGAGGTTAACCCAGACGGAGGCGCGGGCGAATTCGCGGGTGGCGGTGAGGCCGTCCCATTTGGCGTCGGCTTTGGGCGGACCGAGCGGGCGATCGAATTCGGCGTAGGCATCGAGCATGCCGTGCGTGTGCGTGTAGCCCCACGAGTAGCAGAAGTGCGAGCCGGGTTGCGCGGCGACGAGGAAGCAGGCGAGCGGAAACGTGATCCGCTCCCGCGCGAGTTGGAGCAGCTCGGCGTAGGGGCGCTGCATCATTTCCTTGTCCAGCCAGTTGAACCCGGGCCAGCCCTTGATCACGACGAATTTTCCTTTGGCGGCGGCGATCGCGATGGAGTCGAGGTCGGCCTTGATGTCGGTGGGCGAATCGGTTTTGAAGCCGCCGAAGTGCTCGATCATCACGCCGTCTATGCCCTCCCAATCGAGGATCTCGCGAAAATCGGTCGTGCGCAGGCCGTTCGCGAGCACGAGACGGTCGGGGCCGAGTTTGCGCTTCGTCAGCGCGATCATCTCGCGCAGACCGCTGACGATGGCGCGGGCTTTGGCGTCGCCGACTTGTTTGGCGAGTGCGGGAGCGAGCGCCTGCGGGAGCGCGTCGACGAAGACGCCGCCGAGCCGCGCGGAGCGGTTGGCCTGGGCGACGACTTCGGACCACCACTCGCGGAACTCCGCGTTCGACGGATCGGGGCGGGGCGTGCCGGAGGGGTGCGTGACGATCTCGCCGCTCGCGGCGCGGAGCGTCCACTCGGGGCGGTAGGTTTTGAATGCGTCGTAGCCGGGCCAGTTGATGAAGGCGTTGAGGTAGAAAAGAACTTTGGCGTGCGGATTGCGCTGCGTGATGCGGCGCGCGGAGTCGGCGATGCCGGCCTCGGTGCTGCCGTGGGGCGTGACGCCGTGGCTTTTTTCGAGGGCAATCAACGTGCTGTGGCGCGCAACGAAATCGACCTCGGCGTCGGTGAGGTCGGCGGTGCGTTTGCCGAAGTGGAGGTTGAGCGGGACGCGGTTCCAGGAGAAGCCGGGGAAGTTCGCGGTCACGCGCGGTGGAGCGGCGGGCGTGGTCGTTGCGAGGGCTTGGAGTTCCGAGCTGAGGGTCAGGCCGCCGGCGTCGAGATTGATGAAGTAGGCCGTGGTGCCGGCGGGAACAGGGGCGGTGGCGGTGACGCGGCCGGACGCGGTTTCGAGTTGGGCCGGCGATTTTTCCCAGTCGGCCGCGCGTTTATAGACAAGGGTCGCCGCGCTTATCGCGCGCGTGACCTCGAAGGTGACGCGGACGGTGCCGTCGCGGTTTTCCTGCGAAAGCTCGCGCGCCCACGGCCGGCCGGTCTCGACGACAGATTTCGCGAAGGCGTAGCCGTCGGGCGGATTCCAGCCGGCGGGATGACTGTGCCGCATGTCGAAGGGGACGGAAACCATGCGCGGCCCGGCGGCGGCGCGGTAGCTGGCCTGCTGCACGTCGAGGGGGAAATGCGCGTCGCTCGGACCCGTGAGCCAAAGCAATGGCAGCGTGGCGCGCGGGAGGCGGAGCAGCGGTTCCCAGACTTCGCGATACGTGGCGAGGGCAGAGAGGGCGCGACCGTATTGATTGGGCGCGCGGTCGAGGGCGCCGCAGCCGTAGATCGGAATGCCGAAGGCGAAGCGCGAATCGATGCCGACGACCGTCGAGGTAATGATGCCGCCCCACGAAATGCCGCAGACGCCGACCTTCGCTGCGTCCACTTCCGGCAGGGAGCGCAGCAGGGAGTTGGCGAGCACGACATCGGCGACGGCGTGATACATCCACTGGTCGGCGAGCGGCTCGGCGGAGTCACCATAGATGCCCTGACGCGTCGGGCCGGCGGCGGCGTGACGCCGCCACTGGGCGCCCGGCGGCGCGCCGGCAATGCGTTCATCGGTCTGGCCCTCGACGGCGATTGAGATCGCGGCGAAGCCCTGGGCGTTCCACTTCTGCACCCACTCTTTGAACGCCGTGCCGCCGCCGCCGTGCACCAACACGACGCCGGGGACTTTGCCGTTGCGCTCGGCGGGGAGGCCGAGCCACGCGAAGACGCGCGTGGGTTTTCCCCGATAGGGCAGGCCCTCGAAGAACAGCGGTTTCATGGTGCCCTCGGCTGCGAAACCCTCGGCGGCATGGACGGCGGGTGGCTGCGTGAGTTCGGCGAGGGCGGCGACTTGGGCGCGAAGGCGCGCGCCGTCGAGGGCGGGCGCGGGTGCGGCCCACGTGAGAGCGGCGGAGGCCAGCAGGAGCGCGAGACAGTGTTTCATTTCAAGGGAGAGACGCAGGCCGGATCGACCGTCGTGGGCAGCGTGGCTTTCCACGCAAGCGCGAGCTGCGTGAGGCGAGCGACGATTTCCGGGTGGTCTTTGGCGAGGTCGATGGCTTCGGCGCGGTCGGTGCTGAGACGGTGCAGCGCGACGCGCTTGGCTTCGGCGGTGAGGAGGAGTTTCCAATCGCCGTCGCGCACGGCGAGGCGGGGCCACCAGTGGGGATCGGCGGCCTTGCCGGTCCACGCCCAGAAAATGGGTTTCGTGCGTTTCACCGATTTGCCTTGGAGCGCGGCGAGCAGGTTCTCGCCGTCGCCGCGATACTCGGACGGGAGCGCGATGCCGGCGGCGGCGCAGAGCGTGGGCAGGAGATCGACGGCGGTGAA
>JANOCA010000326.1:0-7547 GCA_031411915.1 Opitutaceae bacterium | reverse complement strand
GGAAACCTCGGCGACGGTGGCGCCGTAGCGATCGTTGCGTGCAATCAGCGAGGCGCCGCCAAGTTCGAAGGCGTTGGCGTCGGCGGGCTCGGAGACGCTGAGGAGCGGCACGGCCTTGGCGACGACCTGTTTCGAATCGAGATAGATGAGGAGCGCAACGAGCTCGCGGTTCACAAGCGCATCGGCGTGCGGGAAACTGTTCTCGAGTTTCGCGGCGACGGTGGCGCACACCTCGGCGGTGGGCTTGCCCATGCGCGTGAACGCGAGCTGCCACGCGCGCAAGAGCGGCTGACGCAGCTCGGCGGGCTGCGCGGCGAAATCCAACCGGCCGAGCGACGCGATGATTTTTGGCTGCAGCGATTTGTCGCCCACGCGCGCGAGCGCGATGAGCGCCTCGATGGAGGCCTGCGGCTGGAGTTCGGCGAGCGCGCGGTCGGCCCAGCGCTCGGCGGGCTGGCGCTCGATGGCGACGCGAGCCGCGAAGCGGACGAAGCGATCCTTGCTCGCGAGGTGCGGCCACGCGGTGTCGATGGCCTCGGGACCGGTGCCTTCGGCGTGGAGCGCCTCGAGCGTGCGGCGAAGTTTGGCGGCTTCGGTGGGCGGCGCGATTTTCGCGGGCGCGGTGCTCTCGCGGCCGGTATAGGTCACCCGGTAGAGCGCGGCCTGCGTGCGGCGGCCGCCGACGGTGAAATACATCGCGCCGTCCGCGGGGTTGATGATCACATCGGTGAACGGGAGCGGTTTGCCGGAAACGAACTCGGTGCGCTCGCCGCGGAAGGTGGCGCCGTTGGGGCTCATGTGAATCGCGTAGAGCGTGCCGAAGGTCCAGTCGGCGGCGTAGAGCGCGTGCTGGAACTTCGCAGGGAATTTCGCGCCCGTGCCGAAGGTGACGCCGACGGGAGAGCCGGGGCCGATGTTGACGACCTCGCCGAGGCTGTCCGCGTAGTAGCTGGGCCAGCGGCCCGCGCCGGAGCGCCAGCCGTAGTCACCGCCGTCGACGGCATGGTTGATGCGCGTGGGCATATACCACGGCGAGCCTTGGTCCCACTCCATGTCGGAGTCGTAGGTGAAGAGCTCACCATTCTGATCGAAGGCCATGTCGTATTGGTTGCGGAAGCCGATCGAGAAAAGCTCGATCGATTTGCCGTCGGGATCGGTGCGGGCGATGTAGCCGCCGGGGGCGAATTTGTTGCGGGCATGGCCGCGGGCATCCCACATGCGCGGGAGGAGGTGATCCTCGCCCCAAGCGACCATGCGCGTCTTCTCCATCGATTTTGGGAGGTCGGTGTGGTTGCCGTTGGCGAAGTAGATCGACTTGCCGTCGGGCGAGAGGACCAGGGCGTGCGTGCCGTGCTCGCCGGCGCCGGTCATGGCGCGGAGGAACTCGATCTTGTCGTATTGGTCGTCGCCGTCGGTGTCGCGCACCCGCCAGAGGCCGGACTTGCCGCGCTGCTCGTTGACCATGACGTAGAGCGCGCCGAACGCATGGAGCAGGCCGTGAGCGCCCACCTGCATGCGGGGGCCGATGTCAGCCTTTTTCTTTCCGGCGTCCTTCGCGGAGGCGGCCGCGGGTTCTGGCTCGGCGGGGGTGCCGGCCTTGAGGTTGGTGAAGTCGAGCGCGAGGTGCTCGACCTTGGTGCCGGCGGTCGTGCCGAGGGCGGGCAGGGTGATGCGATAGATGCCGCCGTATTGATCGCTGGCGAGGAGGCGGCCCTTGGGGTCCATCGTGATGGCGACCCACGAGCCCTGGTCGCCCTTCGGCACGGTGTAGATCAGCTCAACTTTGAAACCGGGTGCGACGGTGATCGCGGAGGGGTCGGTGGCGGCCGTGAGGGCAGCCATTTCGCGGCGGGAGGCTTCCCCGGCGGTAAGCGGGGCCTCCGCGGCGGGCGCAGCGGCTTTCTTTTTTGGCGCTTGGGCGAGGAGCCCGACGGGGAGGAGGAAAAGGGCGAGGGTGGGGCGGAGCATGGGAAGGAAGAAGGAGAGACAGGGAGACGAAGTGAGGGGGAGAAAGGGAGCGAAGATTTCTGTGGGCAGGAGGTGGAACGAACCGTGCCGGCGAGCCGCGGGCGCCTGTCAAAACGGCTCGGCGGGGACGCTTCGCCCTACCTCGAGATTCGGCGGTGGAATCAGAACCTTTGCGTGAAGGTGAGCCAATAGGAGCGCGGCTGGACGGGGACGTATTGGAGCATCGTGTCGCGGCCCGTCGCGGGGAGCGAGGTGTAGCTCTGGCGGTCGCCGGGGTTGATGCCCCAGCCGCGCCACGTCATCACGCCCTCGCTGTCGAGGAGGTTGTTGATGGAGAGCCCGAGGTTGCGCGTGCGGGAGATGTTCCAGCCGGCGTTCAGGTTGAACTGGTTGAAGCGCGGGAGTGTGATCACGTTGGCGATGTTGCCGGCGCGCTCGCCCATGTGGCGCCACGAGAGATTCGCGAAGCCCCAAGGCAGGCGGTAGTCGAGCGTGGTGTTGAGGATGAAGTCGGGGTTGTTGTCGGCGTCGCGGCCGGAGAAATCCAGGTAGCTGTCGTCGTCGCGGCCGTTCACGCCGGCGACGAAGACTTTCCAGATCGTGTTCTCGGGGCGCTGCACGGTGAGGACGGAGCGCACGCGGAGGCGCTCGGTGAGGCGATACTCGCCCTCGAACTCGACGCCGAGCGTGGTCGTCATGTTGTAGATCGGATCGGGGTAGTAGAGGGTGACGCCGTCGGCCTCGGTCGCCTGCGGGTTGCTGTTGATGTTGCCGAGGCGCGACCAGAAGGGCGTGACAGTGACGGTGGCGCGCGCGGTCTTCCAGCGGTAGCCGAGCTCGACCTGCTCGACCGTCTGGGGCTTGGGGCGGAGGTTGTTGAGGCGGAAGACGGAGTTGTAGTTGCGGAAGAAGGCGTAGTCGGGGGCCTTCTCGCCGTCGGCGTAGCGGACGTAGAAGGAATTCTCGTTGTTGATCACGAAATTGGTGGCGGCGGACCACGAGAAGCTGCGGACGTTCTTGTCGAAGAACCACTGCGCGGCGGGATTCGGCACGGTGAAGCGGTTGTCGGCCATCGTGAGCGGATTGCCGTCGGCGCCGCCGTAGGTGGGGTCCCAGTTGCCGCGGGGGTTTTGCGAGCCGGATTGGTTGAAGCCTTTCACGCGGAATTTTTCGCCGCGGAAACCCCAGTCGATGCCCCAGCGTGGGTTGATGTCCCACTTGTGGCCGAAGAAATACGCGAACTGGCGCGCGATGCCGAGGTCGCGCGTGTAGCCGTTGCCGAGCGAGGTGAAGCCCTCGGGATTGGTGAGGAGGACGGGCTGGCCGTTCCAGCCGGCGACGGCGGCGAGCGCGGCGGCGGGCGTGCCGGCGGGCTGGTTGGCGGCGGTGGCGGGAATCCAGGTGATGGCGAGCGGCTCCGGCTGCTCGGTGAGCGTCGAGGCGGTGCGGCCGCCGCTGGTCTGGCGGTCGGAGATGTCGGCGTAGCCGAAGTAGCCGCCGGCGGTGAAGACGTGCGAGCGCCAGCGCTTGGTGAGGGAGAGGCGCTCCATGATTTCGTCCATGTGCTCGTTGGCGACGCGGCCGGTGTTCGTCCACAGCGCGGCGGGGAGGATCTGGTTGTTGGGGAGATTCGCGGAGCGGACGATGAGGCCGGCGTTGCTGAGGGCGTTGGCGTTGACGGTGAAGTTGCCGTTGGACGAGACCTCGGCGAGCACGGCGCCGGTGCGACGATCGGAGAAACGGTAGAGGCCGGCGGGCACGCGGCCGTTTTGCGTGCCGCCGCTGAACTGGATGGCCATCGTCGAGAAGAAATTCGGCCACTCGATCGAGCGCGGGGTGACGCCGGCGGAGGAGTTCCAGTCGGCCCAGTTGCGGGAGAACTTCACGTTGTGGTTGAGGGACCAGCCGTCGCCGAACTCGTGCTTCCACTCGACGCCCGCGTAGCGCGAGCGCGAGCGCACGGCGTCGGCGGTGTCGAAGGTGGCAAAGGTGGTGTCGGACTCGCGGGGATACTGGTGGGAGCTCTTCGGGAGGAGGTTTGTGCTGAAGCGGCTGAGGCCGGGGAACTGCTTCGGGTCCTGCGGATCGCGGGCGAGGAGGTATTCATACCAGTGGTTCCGGTCGTCCATGTATTTGCCGTAGATCTTCACGGAGCCGTGGCCGTAGTCCTTGAAAACATTTCCGCGGACGACGAAGCCGTTGTTCATCGGGTAGCCGTCGGCAGGGCGGTGGCCGTTGGCGTAGCGGTAGAAACCGCCGAGCGAATAAACCCATCCCTTGCGGCCGAGCGGGCCGCCATAAACCATGTCGGCGCGGTAGTGGGGCTCGCCGCGGCCCTCGAGGCCGAAGCGCGAGCGCACCTCGCCGCCGGCGCGCGCGGGGCCGGTGCGGCTGATGTAGTTGAAGGCGCCGCCGGGGGAGTTGGACGACGTGATGGAGGCGCTGCCGCCCCGGACGGCCTCGACGCGCTGGAGCGTGGCGTCGGGGCGGTTGAAGTAGGACGCGTTGTAATTGCCGAAGGCGATGTTGGTGATCGGGAGGCCGTCCTCCTGCATCGAGACGTAGTATTGGCCGGTGGCGCCGTCGGAGCTGTCGGCCGAGATGCCGCGCGAGTAAACCATGCCGCGGATCTCGCCGAGGGAGGAGTTGACGAAGACGCCGGCGACATCGAGCAGCAGGTCGTCGGCGCTGAGGGCGACACGCTCGGCGAGGAAATCGGCCGTGAGCGTGGTGATGGCGGTGGTGGCCTTGCGCGCCTCGGTGGCGTTGAAGACGCCCGTCACGACGAAGTCGTCGAGCTTGACCGCGGAGCCGGCCGATGGCGCGGCGGCGGTGCCGCTCGCGGGCGGCGCGGTCTGCGCGACGAGCAGCGGCGCGGCGAGCAGTGCGGTGAGGAAAGCGCGGAGGACTTGGGGCTGGGGGCAGGGGGTTTTCATTGGGCGGCGGCTTTGAGTTCGGCGAAGCGAGAACGAAGGGCGGCGAGGCGCGGGGCCTGCGTGGGGTGGGCGGCGAGGTTGTTTTCCTCGAGGGGATCAGCGCGGAGATCATAGAGCTCCTCGTGTTTGAAGTCGGGCCACCAGATGTATTTCACGTCCTTGCGGACGAGGGCCTCGGAGGACGGGATGAAATCGATGCTGCGCACGGTGGCGTGCTCGTAGAAGAATTCGTCGCGCCATTTCGGTGGCGTCGCGGCGAGGTAGAGCGGCGCCATGTCGCGGCCCTGCATGCGCGCGGGGGCGGGTGCGCCGGCGGCGGCGAGGATCGTGGGCGCGAGATCGACGCTGAGGGTCATGGCGTCGCTCGTGGTGCCGCGTTTCGCGGCGGGCAGGCGCGGGTCGCGGACGATGAGCGGCACGCGGATGCTCTCCTGGTAGGGATACCATTTGTCGGCGAGACCGTGCTCGGCGTGGAAGTAGCCGTTGTCGGTCGTGAAGATCACGAGCGTGCGGTCGAGCACGCCTTGCGCGCGCAGCTCGGCGAGCACGCGGCCGCAGGTGGCGTCCGCCTCGGTGGCGAGGCGGTAGTAGTTCTTCATGTATTCCTGGTAGCGCTCGGGCGTGTCGAAGCGCCAGGTCCAGCGGTTGCGGCCTTCGTTTTTCGGATTCGCGATGAACGGCGGCAGGCGGCGAAAGTGATCCTCGGTCGCGGTCTTCGGCACGGGCACGGTCACGTCCCGGTAAAGCGCCATGCTCTCGGGCTGCGGGAGGTATTGCTTGGGGTTCTGATCCTCGGCGTGCGTGGCGATGAACGCGAGCGTGAGCACGAAGGGCTTGTCCTTCGGGCGCGTGCGGAGGAATTCCATCGCGTCGTTTTCATTCTTCCTCGTTACGTGAATCTCGGTGCCGTCCGGCTGCTTGATCCAGTGGCGCATCGGGGTGATGCGGTCGGCGCCGAAGTCCATCTGGTCGGCGGGGAACCGCCCGTTGTGCCATTTGCCGACATGCCCGGTGTGGTAGCCGCGGGCGCGGAGGACGCCGGGGTAGGTCTGGGCCCACGGCGTGGCGAACATGCCGTTTGCCGGCTGGCCGTTGCGCGACATCCACTGGCCGGTGAAAAGATTGGACCGGCTGACCCAGCAGATGGAGGTCGTGACGAAGTTATGCGTGAACCGCACGCCCTCGCGCGCGAGCTGGTCGAGGTTGGGCGTCTTGACGACAGGGTTGCCGGCGATGCCGAGCGTGTCGTGGCGCCAGTCGTCACCGTAGAGGATGACGACGTTGAGCGGGGGCTGGTTCGCGGCGGCGGCCGCGAGCGCGGAGACAGGGAGAAGGAGAGAGAGGGAGAGGGGAAGAAATGTGCGCATGGGAGAAATGAAATGGAACGAGGCGGGACACCTCGTCCACGACTCTGGCTCAGAAACGTCCGTTCACGCCGAAGGTCCAGGTCGTGCCGTTGATGATCGATCTTTCCAACTGGTCACGGATGCCGCGGTAGAAGCGCTGGGGCTCGTTGCCAAGGTTCTGGATGTCGACGGTGAGCTGGAGCCACGGGCGGAGCTGATAGGCGGCGCCGAGGTTGATCATCGTGTAGTCGAAACGGTAGATGTTCCGGCCGACGCTGGCGGCGGTGTAGTTCGTGATGTAGTCGCCGGTGTAGTTGTAGAGCAGGCGGGTGCTGAATTTCCCGTGGCGCCACGAGAGCGTGACGTTGCCCATGCGCGGGATGAAGCCGGCGACCTGATTGGTCTCGCGCGAGACGGTGCCGCCGAAGTCGCCGTGGGTCTCGATGGCGGTGAAGTTGGCGGAGAACGCGAGGCCTTTGAGCAGGCCGGGGAGAAACGTGAACTGCTGCTGGTAGTTGAACTCCCAGCCCTGCACGTAGGCGGTGCCGGCGTTGGCCGTGGTGAGGCGCGTGAAGCCGGAGTATTCGCCGTTGAAGCCGTTGTCGTTGCCGCCGGCGATGGTGCCGGTGGCGATCCCGCTCACGATGTAGTCGCGGATGCGCTTGCGAAAAAATCCGACGGACGCGCTGCCGACGGGCTCGAAGTAATACTCGAGCGTCGCGTCCCACGTGTCGGCGAGCTGCGGGAGGAGCGCGGCGTTGTTCACGGAGAGCGTCTGGTTGGCCTCGGAGATCGTCTCGTTGGGGAGCGCGTTGTTGAGCGCGGGGCGGCCGAAGCTGGTGGACCAGCTCAGGCGGGCCTTGAGGTCCCGGGTGATGTCGTGGGTGAGATGCGCGCTGGGAAACGATTTGGTGTAGCTGCCGGCCAGGCGGCGCAGCGTGCCGGCATAGTCGCGCGTGGCGGAGCCGGCGGGATCGGCGGTCTGATCCGCGACCGAGCTGCCGGTGCGGGCGCGGACCCAGCCCCAGCTCGAGGTCTCGGTGCGCTCAGTGCGGATGCCACCGAGAAAGCCCGTGCGACCCAGCAAACCCTCGCGCCCTAGCTTGCCGTGCGCCATCGCGTAGCCGGCGACGATCTCCTCGGTGACGGCGCGGTTGCCGGTGTATTTGGTCTGCTCGTGAAAGTAGCGGTCCTCGCGCCAGAGGGCAGGCGTGACGGGCTGCCGTTCGACGAAGAACTGGATCGGCTCCCAATAGGGCACGCGGCGGCCGGTCTTCACCTGATCGAAGGTGACGAG
>JANOCA010000325.1:0-33967 GCA_031411915.1 Opitutaceae bacterium | reverse complement strand
GTCGCGACTGTCGCGGACGCTCAAATCAACTACGCCACGCCGTATTTTTTCACGACCCTCGCCGGCGTGACCGCCAGCGGCTCGACCGACGGCACACTCACCGCCGCGCGGTTCTCTCAGCCGGCCGGTGTGGCCGTGGATGCCGGCGGCAACGTCTATGTGAGCGACACGAACAACCACACCATCCGCAAGATCACGTATTATGGCGTGGTCACCACGTTCGCCGGGACGGCCGGCAGTTCCGGGTCGGCGAACGGCACGGGGAGCGCGGCGCGGTTTAACCTGCCCCGTGGCCTGGCGGTGGACAGCGCCGGCAACCTCTACGTCGCCGACACCAGCAACCATCTGATCCGCAAAATTACCCCGGCGGGTGAGGTCACGACATTCGCGGGCAACGGCGCCGGCAGTGTCGATGGCACCAGCTCCGTCGCGCGCTTTTTCTCACCCAACGGCGTCGCGGTGGATGGCAGCGGCAACGTTTACGTTGCGGACACGGCCAACCACTCCATCCGCAAAATCACCCCGGCCGGAGTGGTGACAACCCTCGCGGGTGTGCTGGGCCCCACCGGCGGCGGCAGCGGCGACGGCACCGGAGCCGGAGCGAAATTCAATTCTCCCCGCGGTGTGGCAGTGGACGGCAGCGGCAATGTTTACGTCGCTGATCGCGACAATTACTCGATCCGCAAGGTGACGGCGGACGGCGTGGTGACGACCTTGGCCGGACTGGCGGTCCCCATTAGCGGCCACATCGATGGCACGGGCAGCGCAGCCCGGTTCAATCAGGTGTATGGCGTGGCGGTGGATGGCAGCGGCAACGTTTACGTCGTCGACCAAAGCAGCGGCTCGATCCGCAAGGTCACAGCGGGCGGCGTGGTGACGACGCTCGCCGGCGGCGGCGGCGTGGGCAGCACGGATGGCATCGGTAACGCAGTCCGGTTTAGTTCTCCCCAAGCCATCGCCATCGACCAGCGTGGCAATCTCTATGTGGGGGATACCAACAATCACACTATCCGCATGAGCGTGTTCACCCCTGACTTCCCGGTCCATCCGGCCAGCCAAGTCGTGACACCCGGCGCCAGCGCGACTCTGACCGCAACATCGTCCAGCAATGTTCCGACCACGCACCAGTGGCAGAAGGACGGCGTGGCGATTCCCGGCGCGACGAACGCGACCCTCGCGCTCTCCTCCGCCAACCTGCCGCGGTTTTCCTCCTCGGTCACCGTCTCGAACATCCAGACCGCCAATCTCGGCAACTACACCCTCGTCGCAACGAACATGGTCGGCTCGAGCACAAGCAACGCCGGGATTCTTTCGTTCACCCCGCCGCCGAGCTTCGCCACGCATCCGGCCAGCCTGATCGTGTCGCCCGGTGGCAGCGCGACCTTCACCGCGATGGCGACCAGCACCCTTCCGATCACTTACCAGTGGCAAAAGGATGGGGTAGCGATTTCCGGTGCGACCACTGCCACGCTCACCGTGAACAATATCCAAGTCACCAACCTCGGCAACTACACCCTCGTCGCCTCGAACGCCGTCGGCCCGACGACGAGCAACCCCGCCGTCCTGGCCTTCACTCCCCCGCCGAGCTTCGCCACTCAACCGGCCAGCCTGAGCGTGACGCCCGGCACCAATGTGACCTTCACCGGGACCGCGACCAGCAGCCTCGCGATTGGCTACCAGTGGCAGAAAGACGGTGTCCCCATTCCCGGCGCGACCACGACCACGCTCACCGTGAACAACGTCCAGGTCGCCAATCTCGGCAGCTACACCCTCGTCGCCAACAACACCGTCGGCTCGACCACGAGCAACGTCGCTGTGCTGGGCTTTGCCACCTCGAACACCGGGCGTCTCACCAACCTCTCCATCCGCTCCAACGCCGGCACGGGCGCGCAGACCCTGATCGTCGGCCTCGTGGTGGGCGGAGCCGGCACTACCGGCACGAAGCCGCTGCTCATTCGCGGTGTGGGTCCGACGCTCGGCGTGTTCGGCGTCCCCGGCTTTCTCGTCGATCCCACCATGAGCGTATTTTCGGGCACCACCGTCGTGTCCTCAAACGACAACTGGAACGGAGATGCCCAAGTCACCGCGATCGGCACACAGGTGGGCGCGTTTGCCCTCGGCACGGCCACCAGCCGCGACGCGGCTATCTACAGTTCCGCCCTAATGCCCGGACCCTATACGGTGCAGGTCGGCGGTGTCGGCGGCACGACGGGAATCACCCTCGCAGAAATCTACGACGCCACGCCGGTCGACCTCTTCCTCGCCTCGACGCCGCGGCTCATCAACGTCTCCGCCCGCACGCAGGTCGGCACCGGTGCGGATATTCTCATCACCGGCTTCAACATCGGCGGCACCACGCCGAAGACGCTGCTCATCCGCGCCGTCGGCCCGACGCTCGGCGTGTTCGGCGTCACGGGTGTCCTTGCCAATCCGAGGCTCGAATTGTTCTCCGGCAGCACCGTCATCAACTCGAACGACAACTGGGGCGGCGGCGCGGCCATTACGGCTGCGGCGGTGAGCGTCGGCGCGTTTGCCCTCGACGCTGCGAGCCTCGACGCCGTGCTGCTCGTGACGCTCGCGCCCGGCAGCTACACCGCCCAGGTCTCCGGCGTCGCCAACACCACCGGCGTCGCCCTCGTCGAAATCTACGAAGTGCCGTAAACGGCCTCATCGACCGAATACGCAGCCCGCCCCACCCTCACCCGTTCGAGGGGGGCGGGCTGTCCGGTAATCGCTTGTCGCTCGCGGCGCGGCGCCGTTTGCTGCGCCTCCATGCAGCACCCCTCTGCTCCGCCCGCCCCGTCCGATGGGCTGAAGACCAAGGAATACGTCGGCTACGCCCTCGGCGACACCGCCTCGAACCTGTTCTTCCAGACCTTCGGTATCTTCCTCACTTATTTCTACACGGATGTCTGGGGCCTCGCGCCCGCGGTGATCGGCACGATGTTTCTCGTCGTCCGCCTGCTCGACGCCGCCGCCGATCCGCTCATCGGCCTGATGGCGGATCGCACGCAGACGCGCTGGGGCAAGTTTCGGCCTTACCTCGTCTGGTTCGCGCTGCCCTACGGCCTCGCCGGCTACCTCCTGTTCGCGAGCCCGGACCTCGATGCCTCGGGCAAGCTCGTCTACGCCTACCTCACGTATGGGTTCATGATGCTGGCCTACTCGTTCATCAACGTCCCCTACTCCTCGCTGCTCGGCGTCATCAGCCCCTCGCCGCGCATCCGCACGCTGGCGTCGAGCTACCGGTTCGTCGGCGCCTTTGGCGGCGGCCTGCTCGTCTCGCTGTGTGTCCGCCCGCTCGTGAAATGGCTCGGCGGCGGCGCCAACGAGGCCGGCAAGGTCGTCAACGAGCTGCGAGGGTTTCAGCTCACGATGCTGATCTTCGCGGTGCTCTCCGTCGCGATGTTCCTGATCTGCTTCGCGACGACCAAGGAGCGGGTGACCGTCCCGCCCGGCCAGAAAAACAACGCCGTCGGCGAGGTGAAGGAGCTGCTGCGCAACTACCCGTGGGTGATGCTGCTGCTCTCCGCGATCTTCTCGCTCACGTTCATCGGCCTGCGCAACGGCAGCGCGATCTACTATTTCAAATACGTCGCGGGCTACGACAACCAGCCGGTTCTCTTCGGGCAGTTCGACCGCTTCACGCTCTTCATCTCGCTCGGCATGGCCTGCCAGATGGCCGGCGCCTATTGCCTGAGCTTCTTCGCAAAAATCGCCGACAAGCGCGTGCTGTCCTACGCGCTCACGTTCGTCACCGCCGCGTGCTGGGCGGTTTTCTACTGGATCCCAAAGGACAATTTCCCGCTGCAGCTCGCCGTGCAGGCGCTCGGCGCGTTCTGCATGGGCCCGGCCTCCGCGCTCGTGTGGGCGATGTATGCCGACGTCGCCGACTACGGCGAATGGAAGTTCGGCCGCCGCTCCACCGGGCTCGTCTATTCCGCCTCGCTCTTCGCGATCAAGACCGGCACGGCGCTCGCGGGGCTGATGCTGCCGTGGATTCTCGCGAAATACGACTACCTCCCCAACGTCGCGCAGAGCGCCACCTCCATCCTCGGAATCACGCTCACGTTCTCCCTTTTCCCCGCCGGCTTCGCCGTGCTGAAGGGCATCGCTCTGTGGATCTACCCGCTCGGCAAGTCCAAGGTGGATGAAATCGAGCGCGACCTCGCCGTCCGCCGCGCCGCCGCTTCGTGAAGCGAAGAGCCTAGAGCTGAGAGGCCAGAGACGATCCGCGACGTGAATTCTCCGCAACACGCCAAACCAAACTCCGAACGCCTTTTCTTGCTCTCAGCCCTGGACTCTCCGCTCTGAGCTTCATCGCACCCAATGTCCGCCCCGCTTATCCGCAATCCCATCCTCCCCGGCTTCAATCCCGATCCGTCGATTGTGCGCGTCGGCGACGACTACTACATCGCGACCTCCACCTTCGAGTGGTTTCCCGGCGTGCAGATCCACCACTCGCGCGACCTCGTGCATTGGCGGCTGTTGTCGCGCCCACTCACGCGACCGAGCCAGCTCAACATGCTCGGCGATCCTGATTCCTGCGGCGTCTGGGCGCCGTGCCTCACCTACGCCGACGGCCTCTTCTGGCTCATCTACACCGATGTGAAGCGCTACGGTCGCACGACCGTCGGCGGCGCGAGCGGCGCCTCCCTCCGCGATTTCCACAACTACCTCGTCACCTGCCCCACCATCGACGGCGAGTGGAGCGATCCGGTTTATCTCAACAGCAGCGGCTTCGATCCGTCGCTGTTTCACGACGCCAACGGAAAAAAATATCTGCTCAACCAGCTCTGGGATCACCGCCCCGGGAAGAATCGGTTCAACGGCATCGTCCTCCAGGAATACTCCGTCAAGGAGCGCAGGCTGATCGGCGAGCGGAAGAACATCTTCGCCGGCACGCCCATTTGGTTCACCGAAGGCCCGCACATCTACCAACGCGACGGTTGGTATCACCTGATCACCGCCGAGGGCGGCACCGGCTGGGGTCACGCCGTCACGATGGCGCGCTCGCGCTCGCTCACCGGCCCCTACGAACTGCACCCCGACACCTACGTGCTCACGGCCCGACACCGGCCCGACGCCGTGCTCCAGCGCACCGGCCACGCGGATCTCGTGGAGACGCCGGGCGGCGAGACCTACATGGTCTACCTATGCGGCCGTCCGTTGCGCAACCGCGGCCGCTGCACGCTGGGCCGCGAAACCGCGATTCAGAAAATGCAGTGGGGGGCCGACGGCTGGTTGCGCACCGTCGACGGCACGGGCCTCCCAACCGAGACGACGCCCGCGCCCGCCGGACTCACACCTCACGCTTTTCCCAGCTCTCCCATTCGAGAAGACTTCAGCGGCGCGAAACTCCCGCTCGCCTTCCAATGGCTCCGCTCGCCGTTTCCCGACGAGCTCTTTTCCCTCACCGCGCGCCCCGGCCACCTGCGCCTCTTCGGCCGCGAGACGATCGGCAGCCCGTTCCGGCAATCGCTCGTCGCCCGCCGGCAGCAGTCCCACTGCTACAGCGCCTCGACCGTGATCGAGTTTGAGCCGCAGCATTACCAGCAGGCCGCCGGCCTCGTGTGCTACTACAACTCCGCCAAGTTCCACTACCTCCACGTCACCCACGACGAGGAAATCGGAAAACACCTGCGAGTGATGTCCTGCGTCCCAGATTCGCCGCAGACCGACTCGTTCACCGCGCCCATCGCCATCCCAGCCGGCGCACGCGTCGAACTGCGGGTCGAGGTCGATCACGAGCGCCTGCTCTTCGCCTACCGCGTCGAGGGCCGCGACGCCGCGTGGCAATGGCTCCCGCAGCAATTCGACGCCAGCATCCTCTCCGACGAAGCCACCGCCCCCGGCGCGCCGAACTTCACCGGCACCTTCGTCGGCGTCGCCTGCCAGGACATGGCCGGCACCGCGCACCCCGCGGACTTCGATTGGTTCGAGTATCGCGAGCGGGAGTTCACGCCCGATCCACGCCGCGACCGGTGTTGCTGAGGCTCGCGAAATAAAATCGCAGGTGAGGCGCGAGCCGCCTCGACCGGCTTGGGACGCACTGTGGCGCTTATCACCGAGCGGGCTACACGTGAATAGCAGCCCGCCTCGCGAGAGCCGGGACCGGTCCGACGTGTCATACCAACGTCCCTTAATTTTTAGACCTTTGTCATTGCGAGGTGCGCGAAGCGCGCCGTGGCACTCCAGCTGGATTGCTTCGTCGCTACGCTCCTCGCAATGACAGTCTAGTTTTCTAGGGACGTTGGTATCACCTGTTTCGCGTCGCTCGATCGGAGGCCGCCCGCCCTCTGCGGTTGGGCCCGGTCACCGTGTGACGAAAAAAATCACCCCCGTGCATCCGAGCGTTCCGTTCGTCCGTTGAAGAGCCATGAACCGGGTCGCATGCCGTCCCGGTAAAATTAACCAAACCACGTAGCTCGAAAATGAAATCTGCGTTTATTCCCCTCCTCGCACTGGTCTCTGGAGTCGCCTCGGCCCAGACCAGCAGCCTCGTCAACAACTCTACCCGCGGTGTCGCCGGCAGCGGGGCCAATGCGATGATCAGCGGCTTCGTCGTCAACGCGCCCGCCGGGCAGTTGCGCTGGGTGCTGATTCGTGGCGTCGGCCCATCTCTTTCGTCATTCGGAGTTGCCGCACCTTTGACCGACCCGGCCATTCAGGTCACCGCCGCCGGCGGCACCGTCGTTGGCGTCAATGACAATGTCGGCACCGCACCCAACCTCCAGCTGCTCAACACCGTCACCTCCGCCGCAGGGGCGTTCCCCCTCGTTAGCGCCAATGACGCCGCGTTGCTGATCGGCGTTCCCGGCGGCGCCTACACCGTGCAACTCCATACCAACGCCGCGACGGAGGCTCGGCCCGCCCTGCTTGAGGTCTATGAGTTCGGTGCCGTCCCCGCCGGAACCACCAGCCAGATGATCAGCGGCCTCGCCGCTGCTAATCCCAACTTGAGCACACTCGCGACGGCGCTGCGGGTCGCGGGTCTCGACTCAACTCTGGCCGCAGGCGGGCCGTTCACCGTCTTCGCTCCCACCAACGCGGCCTTCGCCGCTCTGCCTCCCGCCACGCTCAACAGCCTGCTCGCCAATCCCACTCAGCTGGCCCAAGTTCTCCTTTTCCACGTCGCCAGCGGTCAGGTGCTGTCCTCGCAACTTACCAATGGTCAGAACGTGACCACACTGCGGGCTGGAGCCCGGCCCTTGGTCGTTAACCTCACGGGCGGGGTCAGAATCGACGGAGCCAACGTGGTCGCAGCCGACGTCCGCGGACTCAACGGCGTCGTCCACGTGATTGACGCCGTGCTGCTGCCGTGACGACCAAAAGCCACACGTTGGTTTTCGCCGGAAAAAATTAGCGCGGCCGTCCGCGCGCCTAACCGAATCCCCCAGACCGGGCTCTCGTCTCGGTCTGAAGGGATTCGTTTTCTTTTGCACCGCTTCTCACTGCCTTCCGCGTTGCCAGTGGGTGAGCGTGAAACGCCACCCACGCGCAGGCCAGACTCCAACTCGCGCGCCCAGCTCTCCGCGCTCAAGGTGAGCCGCGAGGATCGCGGGGAATCGATCGCCGCAGCCTTGCGCGAACTGTAGCCCGCACCCCGGCGGGCTTACTGCATAGGCAGCTTAAGCGTCACGCGTTCCTCGCCGCGGAGCAGGATCACATCGACAGTTTCGCCGATCTTGGTTTTCGCCAGCACGCGGCCGATGAGTTCGCCCTCGGTCACGCGAGCGTTCTCACCGCCGAAAGCCACGATCACATCATCCTTCAGGAAGCCGGATTTCTTGGCCGTGCCATGCTTGTTGAAATTGCCCATGCCTTTGACGAGCAGCGCCAGGCTGTCCGAATTCAAACCGCGCTGCTTGCGCGCAGCGTCGTCGAGGTCGACGAGTGACATGCCGCCGAACGCCATCGCGCGCATCGACCAGGTGCCGACGCGGCGCGAGATGTCGCTCTTCGCGCGCCAGCCGGCGGGCAGCGCGAGCGAGAGCGGCACGTCGCTTCCGCCACGGCGCACCACCGCAGCCAGCGCGCCCGTCTCCGGCGCGCCGTGGAGCACCCACGAAAAATCCGCCACCGAGATCAGCGGCTGGCCGGCAAAATTCACGAACGCATCGCCCGCGCGGAAGCCCGCGCGCGCCGCGATCGAGCCCGGCGCCACCGCGGTGATCGTCGCCGCGTGATCAGGTGCGAGGCTGAGGCCGATCGTCTCCGCCGCCGGGAGCGGGTAGATGCGCTCGTTCGGCACGGGCTCGCCTTTCTCGCGATACCAACCGCGAAACGCCTCGCCAACCTGATGGCAGTGCACGCAGCTCTGCACGACGTTGCCGCCCCAGTTCAGCTCGCGGCCGTATTTCTTCGCCAGCTCGGGAATCTCCACCGGCGTGCGAAACGGTGTCGGCCCGCCCTGCTTGCCCATGAGCGACGCACGGTTGGCGGGGTAGCCGGCGTGCAAAGCAAGCGCGCCCTCGAGCGCCTTGCGGTAGCCGATGGTCTCCTTGTGGTCGGGATCGACTTGGTGCGTCCACGATCCGTAGCGGCCGTAGAGCGTGCCGTCGGCGTTGAAGAAAAGCGTCGAGAACGAGAGGTCGTAGTCGAACTGGAAGCGCGCGAGGTCGATCGCGTTGGCGTTTATCAGCCGCACGCACACGAACTGATCGAGCAATGGCGCGAGCGCGGGCTCGGTGAGCACCGCCGCGTCGAGGCCCACGCACGAGAGGCAGGGGATGCAGCGCAGGACCACGATCAGCGGCTTGCCCGTGCGCTTCGCCTCGGCGAAACCGCGGTCGACGTCGTTGTAGAGCCAGCGCGCATCGCCCTCCATCTTGGCCTTGTCGCCGCGCACCGCGCCTTCACGGTCTTTCACCGCGGCGGCGTGGGCCCCAATCACGAGCGCGAGGAACAGCAGGAAAGGCAGGAGCGGGGTTTTCATGGGGAGATGTCGGGAGGGAAAATCGCGGGAAGCGTCACTCGCGGCGCCCGATGACCGGCGTCCCGGGCGGACCGCCGACATTGGGCTCGACCACGAGGGTCACCTGATCGCCGGAAAATTTCAGCCGGTGCCGTAGGACAAACGGCGTGCGGTAACGCACCACATCCAGCGTAAACGTGTCGGCCGCCGTCCACGCGCCGCTGAGCGCGACGACCCCCGCGATCGGCCCGCTCGCGACTTCGCCCCGCTCCCAAGTTCCTGGCGTGAGATCGACGCGCTCGCGCCGGCCGGCGACTACCGTGGTGACTTGGGTCGCACGAGCATCGCGGGAGGATTCGGCGAGCACCACGCTCTCGATCCCGAAGGCCTCTTTCGGAAACACATACTTCTTCCCTGCGATTTCCTGCGCAAGCGACGGCGGCGCGATCGCGACGGGATGCTTGAGCGTGAGACTCGCGAGCTTCGCCTTCAGCTTCGCCTGGGCGGCGGCATCGGCGGGGAGCGCGCCTTTCGCTTCCAACGCCGGCAGCAGTTTCGCCCAGAGAACATTCAGCACGCCCTGCAGATCGCGCGTGCCGGCGGTGATGGCGACGACCGTCTCCTGCTCGGCCAGCACCACGCAGAACTGCCCGTGCGCCCCGTCGCCGCGGATCGCACCGTGGCGGCAGCGCCAGAATTGAAAACCGTAGCCTTGCTCCCAGTCGCTCGCGGGGTTGCTGCCGTTGGATTGCCAGCGCGCCGTCGCAGTCTCGGTCCACGCTGCGGGCACGAGTTGTTTCCCGTTCCAATTTCCCTTCTGCAAATAGAGCTGGCCGAACTTCGCGATGTCCTCCGTGCGGATGCTGAGGCCGAAGCCGCCCAGCGAGATGCCCTGCTTGTTCGCGTCCCACGTCGGGTTTTCTATCCCGAGCGGCTCGAACAACCGTGGGCGCAGGTAGTCGAGCACGGTCTGGCCGGTCGTCTTCTGCACGATGGCCGAGAGCATGAAGGTCGCGGGCGTGTTGTAGACGAAGAAGGTGCCCGGCTTGTGCGCGACCGGCAGCGCGAGGAATTTCTTCACCGCGCTCTCGTTGGAGCTGTAGGGGAACCCCGCGATGTCCTCATTGTGCTGGCCCGTCGACATCGTGAGCAGATCGCGCACGCGCATCGCGCGGAGGTTCGCGCTCGGCTGCGCCGGCGCCTCGTCCGGGAAAAACTTCAGCACCGGATCGTCGACGGCAAATTTCCCCTCCGCGATCGCGAGGCCGACGGCCGTCGAGGTGAAGCTCTTGCTGAGCGAAAACATCTGATGCGGCTCCTCCGCCGCATACGGCCCCCACCAGCCCTCCGCGATCACGTGGCCGCGGCGCACGATCATCACGCTGTGCAGCGAGTTGATTTTCGCCTCGGCCTCGTCGAGGACCGCCAGCAGCGCCGTCGAGGACACACCCTGCGACTCAGGGGTCGCGCGTGGCAGGTCGCGGGCATCAGCGACAAAAACCGCCGTTGCAAACATGGGGACGCATACGAGGGCGCGGAGGACATTCATGGTTGGCGGAGGAGAGGGGTGCCGGACCTTGGCCCCCCGCCCGACGCGCTGCACGCCGAATGTGGCCCCGCGAAGGCCGGAGCCATCGCACTGACAAAAGCCAAGGCATGGGCCCCAGAGGACACGGAGCGATGACACAGAGAACACAGAGCAAGGCCGAGGGTTCGACTCAGTGCACTCGGTCTCCGAGCACTGTGCGCTCTGTGGCAAATGGATTGGAGTGCCGACGCGGTTTGCGGATATGAAAGTCCTGCTGGATTCTTCGCCCCGCTCAGAATGAAATAGTCCTTGGTTCTCGAATTTCCATCCGCCATGCCTCGCTTTTTTCCCCATCGCTTGCACCTCGCCCCTGCCCTGCTCGCCGCGTGCGCTTTTTCCTTCGCTGGCTTCGCCGCCGAGGCCCCCGCGTCCAAAAAGAAAAATGCCCCGCGCTCCGCGCCCCCCACGTCCACCTCGCCGCTCGCCGCGTGGGTCGAGCCGGACTTTCCGTTTTTCTCCAGCGTGCTCGACGCCCGGAAGGCCGGCGCCGATCTCCCGGCCAACAACCTCACGCCGCGCGGCCTCATCCTGAATCTCGGCCGCGACTGCTGGGTGTGCTTCGATCCCGATCTCCTTCGCGTCTCCGCGGTGTGGCGCGGCGCAGGCGTGAAGCCGACGGCGCTTGCGCCCGGTTCCTACCACGACGTGAGCCGCAAGACGCCCGGCGGTCAGGAGGGTCTGCCGACTCCCGAGGGCGCGGTGTGGGCCGCCAACGGCATCTACCCCGGCTGGCAGGCCGGCGATCAATTCTCGCTCGACGATCCGCGCGAGCCGGCGCCGAGCCCGGAGGAAGTCGGCCGCGGGCCGCTGCCGGAGGCCATGGGCCGCTTCAACGCCCTGCGCCTCGTGCGCGAGGGCGTCGTGCTGGAGTATGCCGTCGCCGGCACCGCGATCCGCGAGTGGTTCACCGCCGTCGAGCGCAACGGCCAGCCCGTGATCGAGCGCCACCTCGAGATCGCGCCGTCAAGGACACCGCTTCGCCTCGTGCTCGGCCGGAAAAACGCGGCCACGACGATCATCCTCGGCGAGAGCGCCGGCCCCGACACCACCGTGATGCTCGGCGAGGAAAAATCCGTCTGGACGCTCCGCGTCGCGCCGCGCACCACGCCCATCACCGTCGCGCTCGCGTTCTCCAACAGCGGCACCGTCACCCCTCCCGCCCCGCGCTCCATCCCTTCGACGCGCCCCGCGCCCCGCTGGCCGCAGGAAGTCACAACCACCGTGAAACTCTCGACCGCCAAGGACGCCTACGTCGTCGATCACGTCGGCCTGCCCACGCAGAATCCGTGGAAGCGCGGCTTCCGCCCCGGCGACATCCAGTTTCTCGCCGATGGCACCGGCGTCGTGCCCACGCTTGATGGCGATGTGTGGCTCGCCCGTGAGCTCGGCGACACCGCGGGCCGCGTGCGCTGGCGGCGCTTCGCCTCCGGCCTGCACGAGCCGATGACCGTCGCGATCCGCGACAACGAAATCTTTGCCTTCGACAAAAACGCCGTCTGGCGCCTCCGCGACACCGATGGCGACGGCGAGGCCGATGTGCACGAGCTTTTCTCAAACGCCTTCGCGCAGACCGCCGACATGCGCGAGTTCCCCTCGCAAATCCGCCTCGGCCCCGGTGGCGAGTTCGTGATCGCCAAGGGCGGCCAGCAGGCCACCACCCTCGGCAAGCACAACGGCAGCGTGCTCCGCCTCTCGGCCGATGGCCGCAGCTCGACCGTGCTCGGCTACGGTTTCCGCCAGCCTAATATCGGCATCAACCCGCGCACCGGCCTCGTCACCTCGAGCGACCAGCAGGGCCAATACATTCCCTCGACGCCGCTGCACGTCGTGCGCGACCGGCAGTTCTACGGTTTCCTCGCGCCATTCCAGCCGAAGGAAAAATACCCGTCGCCACCCGCCGATCCGCTCACGTGGATTCCGCACCCGATCAACACCTCGGCGATTTCGCAGGCGTGGCTCTTCGGCGCGAAGATGGGGCCGCTCACCGACGCGCTCGTCCACATCGGCTTCAACAAGCCCGAGCTGTTCCGCGTGCTGCTCAACGAGCGCGGTTCGCGCCTCCAGGCCGCCGTCGTGAGCGTGACGCGCGCGTTCGAGTTCACGCCGCTCAATGGCAGCGTGAACCCGCGCGACGGCCAGTTCTACCTCGCCGGTTTCCAAGTGCTCGGCTGGGGCAACATCCTCGATGTCGCCGCCGGTCTCGGCCGCGTGCGCTACACCGGCGCGCCCGTCACAATCCCGCGCGAGGTCGTGCCGACGGATCGCGGTGTGCTCGTGAAGTTTGAGGTCGCGCTCGATCCAAAGAGAGCCGCCGACGCCTCGAGCTACTCTCTCCAGACGTGGGGCTACCAGCGCACGCACAAATACGGCTCGCCGCAGTTCAAGGCCGACGGCACGCCCGGGCAGGACTCGCTCACGCCGAGCGCCGCGTATCTTTCGCGCGATGGGAAAAGCGTCTTCATCGCCGTGCCCGGCCTGAAGCCGGTGGAGCAACTCCGCGTCGGCTGGTCGCTCGCGACGGCGACCGGCGCCGCGTTCGACGACAACGCCTACACCACGCCCTACGAGCTCGCGAAATTCGATCCGCGCGCCGAGGGCTTCGGCGACATCACCATCGATCTCACGCCGCGCGCCGCCGCCGCGGTGGCCGCGGGGCCGGTGAACCTCGAGGAGGGCAAACGCGTCGCGCAGATGTTCGCCTGCGTCGCGTGCCACTTCGAGACCGTCAATCGCTTCGCCGAGCGCGCCGGCCCCACGTGGCGCGGCCTCGCAGGATCGCAGCGCGCAGTGTTCGTCGAGGGGAAGGCGACGAACGTCACCGCCGACGACGCCTATCTCCGCGAATCGATCCTCAACGCCTCCGCAAAGATCGCGGCCGGCTTCGAGAAAGGCGAGTTCGCCATGCCGAGCTACGCCGGCGTCCTGAGCGATTCGCAGATCGATTCGCTCGTGCTCTACATCAAGAGCCTGAAGTAGGTCGGGCTTTACGCCCGGCAGTTTGTTTCCTGGTAGCCCGCCTCGTGAGAGGCGGGACCGAAGGCGTTTTGGTTCCCGCACCTTCCCGCTTCTCACGAAGCGGGCTACCGGAAGAGAATCTCATCGCTCCGCCATCGCCAGCCTCACGCCCCACTCAAACAGGCCGAGCCTTGCCGGCAAACCGCTTACGCCTTTGGCTGCGCGCATGAACCCCCGTCGAGGAAGGCCATCGAGTCACGGCGAATGACACTGTTCGGCAAAATGAAGCTGCGCGTCGTGGCTTTGGGTATTTGCATCTCCGTCTTTGCGGGTTGCTCCGCGTATGAGAAGAACGAAACGGAGGCGCACGTTACACAACTGTCGGATGGCACCTTTGAGATTGAGTTGCGCTTTCATGGTCGCGCCTACAATCCCCACAATCTTTCACCTTTTCCGGGCCGATATCGCGGTGCCAACTGGCTATACCTAAAATCCACGACAGGCACCGTGCCCGGCAGCGAAATCATCGTCACATCTGAGAAGGCAAAGCTCTCCGGGTATGCTGCCGATCGTTTCCAAAAGGGTTCGGTGTCATTTTCTGACGACTCCATGACAGTGAAGCTTGAGGCCGGTCGCTACCGTTCAATCTACGGCCACAATGGTCACTACCGCTTGGTGCATGTTGGGGCACAAAAGCCGAACTAGGCACCAGCAACGGTGCTAAAGAAACCAGCCGGACATCGCGATTATTGAGCCGGCGGCACGAGTTCGGTGAGTCTGCGCACGGCGGCAACGCGGGTGTCTGCCATTGCCCGCCGTGCTTTCGTGCCTTTCGTCTGTTTCGTGGGCCCCACCTCCGACTCCCCTTCTCCCGCCGCGCAACGCCTCGTCCGTCAGATCGAGTTCATCGCGGAGTGCGACAAGCTGAAGGAAATCTTCCGCCAGACCCTCAACACCCAGAGCCGGCGCGCCGAGAACGACGCCGAGCACTCGTGGCACCTTTGCCTCTGCGTCATCACGCTCGCCGAGCACGCCAACCATCCCGGCCTCGATGTGCTGCGCGTCCTCAAGATGCTCATCGTGCACGACCTCGTGGAGATCGACGCCGGCGACACGTTCGCCTACGACACCGCCGCGATGGTGGGCCAGCACGAGCGCGAGGTCGTCGCGGCCGAGCGCATCTTCGGCCTGCTTCCCGCGGATCAGGCCGCGGAGTTCCGCGCGCTCTGGGATGAGTTTGAGGCGAAAGAAACCGCCGAGGCGAAATTCGCGACGGCCTGCGATCGCTTTCAACCGATGTTGCTCAACTGCCGCACGCAGGGCGCGGGCTGGGCGCGCCACGGCGTCACGCACGACCGCGTCGTCGCGCGCAACCGCCACATCGCCGATGGCTCCGCCGAGCTCTGGCGCTACGCGGAGGCGATGCTCGCCGAGATCGTCGCGGCGGGGCAGTTGCCGAAGTAGGTCGGGCTTTACGCCCGACACTTGCGCGTCCGCTTGCAACCCTGTCGGGGATAAACCCCGACCTACATTACCCTGCGCCCTCGCCCCACCTCGGACTGTCCATCCCCGCGGCCGCACATCCCCGGTCGACCGCCGTGCGTCTCACGGATTACAATCCCCCCATGAGCTACCCCGCCCGTCTGTTGTTGCTGCTCACCCTGTCCGCGCTTCCGGCCTTTGGCGCGGAGCCGCCTTCGCTCCCGCCTCCCCCGCGCGACTGGATCGACGAGAAGACCGGCCACCGCATCATCCGCCTTTCACCCGACGAGGGCGGCGGCAGTTTGTATTTCCACCAGCACGCATTCACGCCCGAGGGGGACAAGGTCGTCCTCCGCACCCGCGCCGGCATCGTCTCCATCGACATCACCCAGCTCGGCACCGCCCCCGTGAAACCCGAGCTCGTGCTCGCCGACGCCAGCCCGATCACCACGGCGTGGCGCACGCGCGAGGTCTATTTCACCGACCGCAATGCCGGCGCGATCATGGCCGTGCATCTCGAAACCAAGGCCACGCGCACCGTCGTGAAGCTCCCCTCGCAGGCGCGCGGCGCGCAGTTCGCGGTGAATTGCGACGAGACGCTCCTCGTCGGCATCGGCCCCGATCCCGACGGCAAGGTCATCCCGCGCACGCCCCCGCCCGGCGACCCTGGCACCGGCGGCACCCTCCTCAACCAGTGGGCCGCGGGCACGCCGAAGATGATCTACACGGTCAATATCAAGACCGGCGAATTCAAGGTGCTGCACCGCGAGAACGACTGGACCAACCACCTTCAGGTCTCGCCCACCGATCCGCAGCAGATCCTGTTTTGCCACGAAGGCCCGTGGCATTGGGTCGATCGCACGTGGACGATCCGCGCCGACGGCGGACCCGCGCGCCTGCTGCATGAGCGCACGATGAACATGGAGATCGAGGGCCACGAGTTCTTCAGCAAGGACGGCAAGATGGTCTGGTATGATCTCCAGACGCCGAAGAGCGGGGTGTTCTGGCTCGCGGGCGTGGACCTCGCGACCGGCCAGCGCACTTGGTATCATCACGAGCGCGCCGAGTGGTCGGTGCATTACACGGTCTCCTACGACGGCAAACTTTTCGCCGGCGACGGCGGCGGCCCGACCAGCGTGGCCGCCTCGCGGATGGACGGCACGCGCGTCCCCGATGGCAACGGCCAGTGGATGTATCTCTTCCGACCCGTGATGGCGCGTGGCAAATCCTTCAGCGGCCAGCGCGATCTCATCGACGTGGGCTACTTCCAGTCCGAGCGGCTGGTGGACATGTCGAACCACAACTACAGCAAAGACGGCGGCGTGGAGCCCAACCTGCACTTCACGCGCGACGGCAAGTGGCTCATCTTCTCCGGCAACTTCCACTCGCGCCTCCCCAACGGCCGCGGCCTCACGCACGCCTACGCCGTGGAGATTGCCAAAGCCGCGCCAAGTAGGGCGGGTCTTTGATCCGCACTTGGCTCGAGCACTCTCCGCGTGAAAGAGCGGGTCAGTGACCCGCCCTTCTTCCAAGTCCTCGTCGTCCGTTCCTTGCAAAGTTCTCGATCATCGAAACTCATTCAAACCTCATCCTTCATCTTCCCCTCCCCATGAAAACGCTGCGCTTCCTCTCGTTGTTCACCTTGGCCGCCGCGGGTGCCGCGCTCGCCGCCGACTCGAAACCCGTCGTCCCGCTCTGGCCTGCCGGCGCTCCCGGTTCCGAGGCGCGCAAGGGCGAGCCCGAAAAAATCGCCGGCTCCAACGTTTCCAACATCCACCATCCGTCGCTCACCGTTTACCTGCCCGCAAAGGACAAGGCCACCGGCGCCGCTGTGATCGTCGCGCCCGGCGGCGGCCATGCGCGCCACGCGATCCAGCATGAGGGCTGGAACGTCGCGCAATGGCTCGCGGACCACGGGATCGCGGCGTTCGTGCTGAAATACCGGCTGGCGAAGGACGACGCCACGCCGCCGGGCGCCGCCCAGCCCTACACCGTCGATCGCGACGCGCTGGCCGATGCGCAGCAGGCGATTCGCATCGTGCGATCCCGCGCCGCAGAATGGGGTGTGCGGTCCCAAGCCGTGGGCATCATCGGGTTTTCCGCGGGCGGCGAGGTCGCGCTGCTCGCGGCCACCCGCGCCCCCGATGCAAACGTGCGGCCCGACTTCTACGGCCTCATCTACCCCGGCGGCCTGCCGCGCACGGACATCGTCATCACGAAGGACACGCCGCCCGTCTTCCTCACCGCCGGCTACGGGGACCGGCAGAACATCTCCGAGGGCCTCGCCGAGTTTTACCTCAAGACCAAGCGCGCCGGCGCGAGCGCCGAGCTGATGATGTATGCGGGCGCCGGCCACGGCTTCGGCGTGCGCGACACCAACAAGTCCCCCTCCGGCGCCTGGATCGTGCGCTTCCACGAGTGGCTGGGTGACCGGAAATTCCTCGGTGCCGCGAAGTGAGCTCGCAGCGGCGGGCGTCCCTGCCCGCCGAGGCTTGAGATGGTTGACGAACGCGCTGAACCGGCGGGCACGGAGGCCCGCCGCTGCATGGCGCCCTTTGGATTGCCGCAACGGCTCGCCCGGCCTTCGCTTCAGCATGGCCCATCATTTTTGCCGCTGCTCGCTGTTCCTGCTGGGAGCCACGCTCGCCGCCTGCGCCCAGACAGTCGTCGCCGATTCCAAGCTCGACGCGATTGCCCAGCGCGCGGCGGCGGAGACGCTCGCCCAGTTCCGCACTGCCAACCTCAAGCCCGAGGAGCTCGCGCTCACCCTCGTCGATCTTCGCGATCCGGCGGCGCCGCGGCGGGGGAGCGTCCGCGGGGAAGCGCTCATCTACCCGGCGAGCGTCATCAAGCTCTTCTACCTCGCCGCCGCGCACCGCTGGCTGGAGGACGGCCGCCTCACCGATGCGCCCGAGCTGCGCCGCGCAATGAAGGACATGATCGTCGAGTCTTCCAACGACGCGACCCACTACATCATTGACCTCCTCACCGGCACCACGAGCGGCCCCGAGCTGCCCGAAGCCGAGATCAAGCTGTGGTTTGAAAAACGAAACGCCGTCACCGCCTACTTCGCCTCGCTCGGCTACACCGGTGTGCTCGCCCACAAGAAGCCTTGGGGCGACGGCCCCTATGGCCGGGAATCGCAGGCGATCCGGCTCTACGAGCCCAAGCGCAACATGCTGACAACGGATGCGACGGCGCGCCTGTTCGCCGAGATCGTCACGGGCCGCAGCATCACTCCGGCCCGCAGCGCCGAGATGATGACACTCCTCGCCCGGGACCCGTTGGCCAAAAACGACGAGCAGGCCGCGTTCACGGGCCCCGCGCTGCCACCCGGCGCCAAGCTCTGGTCGAAGGCCGGCTGGACGAGCCAGACTCGTCACGACGCCTGCTACATCGAGCTGCCCGGAGGTGCGAAACTCATCCTCGTCGTCTTCACGACGGGCCACGCCACGAAGCCCGAGATCATCCGCACCGCGGCCCGAAACGCGTTGGCGGCGATGGACGGATCGGACGTGAAGCCACGCTGAGGATCACTGTTCTCGAGACCGCACCGGCGAATCGATCGGCGGCGCAACATCGATCACGGCGGAGTCCCAATCCCATCCCGATTACGGTCACAGTCACTGCAGCTTCACCGGCATCGCGCGCATCCGCGCGATGAGGGAGTCGAAGATCGCGCCGGTGCCCTGAGCCTTGATGTCAGCCCCGGGGGTGATCGTTTTCTGCGGGGAGAAACTCTTCAGCAGCGCGCAGTAATCGCTGTTGACCATGATGCCGAGGAGTTCGCCGCTCTTGGCGAAGACGAGATCGCCCCGCTTCGGGGAGAAGTCGCCAAAGAGCCGCTTGAAAAAGCGGTTGTCCACGCGCACGTAGCCCGGGTCCGCCGGGTCGAGCTTGAAGCCCACCTCGCCGTAGCCCCGGCCGCCGCCGTCGATGATCACGGCGTCGGGGAACCGCACGGGATCCGTTGCGAGGCCAAAGACCTTGGCGCCGAGCGCCGCCACCTGCGCCGCTTCGAGCGGGATCGCCACGATGCGCGGATCGTGCGCGAGGAAATCGACGCCGCCCGCGGCGTTGCGCCCCTGCCCGGCCTTGGAGAGCTCGACCGACAGGCTGTCCCACGCGACGCCGGTCTCGCCGAGCGCGAAGGGCGTGTCGGAAATGTGGAGCAGCGCGTAAACGCGCGCACCGTCCGTCACCAGCACGGTGTTCGATTCCTTGTTGTTCTCCGTCTTGCCGAGGAAACCCCGGCGGCTCGCCGCGAACTTCGCCGTCACGCGGTTGGCGAGGAAATCGTTGAAGAGCACGTTGGCGTTGATCGGACGATAGTCGCGGATCTCCTTGGTGAGTTCGGCGGATTTCTCCGCGAATTGTCCGACGCCCTGCGCGAGCTGCGTGGCGGTTTCCTGCACCTTGATGCGCTCGGTGCGCTCAGACTCGACCTGGGTCTCAAGCACTTTGGCCTGCGTCTCCAAGGTCTTGGCCCTCTCCTGCAGGTTTTTCTTCTGCTCCTCGGCGACAAAGTAGGCGGCCGTCAGCGTCTCATTCCGTTTCCGAGCGTCGTCGAGTTCCTTCTCGCGTCGCGCGAGGTCGGTCTTCGTGCGGTTGGCCTCGGCCAGCCTTTCCGCGAGCTCACGCTGCAGCGCGGTGAGCTGCTCCCTGGTCATGTCCGCCTCGCGGGAGACGGTCGTGACTTTCTGCGCCAATTCAGCGGCGCCCTTCTGGGCCTGGGAAAGCGAGGCGGCGACGGCGTTGCGCTCGGCGGCGAGCCGGGCGTTGGCCTCCTGGGTCTGATTGAGGCTTTGCTCACGGGCGGCGAGCGTGGCGTCGGCGGCCGAGAGCCTCTGCGCGAGTTCATCGCGCGCCGTCTTTTCGTCGGTGAGCGACTCGCGCATGGCGTCAACCAAGTCCTGATCCTTGGTCACGGCGTTGGCGGCCAGCTCGGGGACCGGCGGCGCCTTGGCGCGGGGCGGCTCCGCTTTTTCCCACTTCGACAGCGCCAGCAGCGTCAGCAGCAGGAAATCGCAGAGGATGAGGAGAAGGGTCTTGTTCATGGCGTATATCAGCCGCGGGCCGCGGCACCGATCGCCTCGCGGGGGCTGCTGTGATGATCGGCCTCGAGCGTGAGCTGGTTCTGGAAGGTCCGCACGTGGACGATTTTCACCAGCGCCACGCAGGTGATGCCGAAGAGGTTCGAGGAGAACGCGGAGATCAGGTTGGCGTTGGTGAGGCCGAGCGTGATGAGCACCATCGCGGCCGCGGTGCCGCCGATGCCGACGTAGAGCCCGAGGTCGAAGAGGTTCTCATCGTTCTTCAGCAGCTGCAGCTTGACGGCGGGCGAGACGTTGCGCCGCGCGATCTCGCGGATCTTGGCCAGGCAAAGGAGGTAGACGCCGACCTGCAGCGCGGCGAACAGGGCGATCGAGATGACGTTGGAGGTTTCCATGGTGAAGGCGGGTTGGGAGTCGGGAGCAGGGAGAATGTTGGCCAGGACAAGCACAGGACGGCGGAGCTGAAATTCCGAAGCGGGCGCGGCCTGGATGAGAAACGGTTCGGTCACGGCGAGCACGATCGCGGCGAAGAGAATCGAGAGCGCGCCGGATTTGGCGCCCCCGAGCGCGAAGGTCGCCGAGCCGGCGCCGGCCGGACCCACGAACCAGCGGTCGAGCCCGCGCAACGCGATCCAGACGCCGGCGATCACCGCGAGGTATTTGAGGGCGAGGAAAAACTGGGGATACGTGAGCGCCAGTTCCGCGAAGCCACCGAGGGTGGGATTGGTCGAGCGGTTAATCGGCACGCGCCGCAGGAGCAGCTGCTTCACCGCGCCCTGCCCGTGCGTGAGCGCCGTGCGCAGATCCTCCATGCCGGTCTTGCCAAACTCGATCAGGTAGCCGGCCACGCGGTCCGCGGAATCGGAGAACAGCGCGGCCGCATAGATCAGCGGCAAATGATCGGGCGCGACGCGCGCGAGGTGGGCATACTCGCTCAGGGTCCGCACGCTGTCGGTGCGCCGCATGAGTTCCGCCAGCTGCGACCAGTCGAGCCGCCTGCCCAGCGATAGGAGGTCGATGAAAAAGCTCTCGAGCTCGCCAAAATCCTTTTGGACCAGGGCCGTGTCCGCGAGCCCGCGCAGCTCGCGCTGGAGCGAGGGAGAAAGATGCCCGCCTTGGTAGAGCAGCCCCGTGAGCAGAATCAAAGCGTCGAGCGGCTGCCCGCCCGGCCGCGTCGCGGGCACGAAGCGCCCCGTGCCCGTGAGATCGCGGAGCTTCACGAGCGCCTGCACGCCCTCGGAGCCGGACTTCGCGAGATACGTGCGGAGAATGCCGCGGGCTTTCTCGGTGTTGAAAAACGTGAGCACCGGCGTGCTGCCGCGCCGCCCGGAGTCCGCGCGGAGGTTGAAAAGCGGATCCAGGAACGGATCCCAGCCGCCCCACGCCATCAGTCCCGGCTGCCGCACCGCAAATTGTTCGAGGGCGGCCGCGAGCGCCGGGGCCTTCGGATCCTCGGTCGCACGCGCGGCGGCGAGCACGAGCGCGGCGGGCCCGATCTTCTCCACATCCACCAGATCGCGGCCGTAGGCGCCGAGGGACGGCGTGCCGGCGCCCGCGGCGCGCAGGAGCGCGGGGCTGAGGGCCTTCACGTTCACCGGCAGCAACCAGCCGGCCACGGCGAGGGCCAACCCGAGCACAACAAGGACCGGCGCCGCGACGGCGCTGGACTGACGCTGGCTCGGAGAAGAGACGGTCATCGAATCGAAGTTTTTGTTGCCGGCCGGAAATGGCAATCCCACGCTGCGCATTCCTCCGACCGATGCCGCTGCGAATTGTTCACTACAACGAACCCGTTTTGCGCCGGAAGGGCGAGAAAGTTGTCGCGTTTGACGCCAATCTCGCCGCGCTGGTCGCTGAAATGATCACGGCGATGCACCGCGCCGAAGGCATCGGCTTGGCCGCCCAGCAGGTCGGGCGCGCCCTCAAAGTCTGCGTGGTTGATCTGCGCGATTCGGACGCCGAGTTCACCTGGGAACTCGACGGCAAGCGTCTGCCGATCGATCTCTTCATGCCGATGGCACTGGTGAACCCCCAGGTCACGATTGCCGCGGGCACGAAGGAGACGGTCTTTGAGGAAGGCTGCCTCTCGTTTCCCAAGATCCGCGGTGATATCGTGCGCCCGGATGCGATCACGGTGAAGTTCCAGGACGAGCGCGGCGGGGCGCACACGCTGAAATGCGACGGCCTGTTCTCCCGTTGCATCCAGCACGAGGTCGATCACCTCAACGGCGTGCTGTTCATCGAGCGCATGGACAAGAAAGTCCGCGCCGGGCTAAACGAGGCCGTGAAGACTCTTGCCAAGGAAACCAAGGCGGCCTCCGCCAACAAATAATCTCCCATGACCCAAGTCCAGAAAGCCGATGGCATGAACTACGCCCCGCAGGGCAAACCCCGCCCGGTCGTGAAGGCCGGCGAATTCACCTTCGCGGCGGCCCATCTCGACCACGGCCACATCTACGGCCAATGCAACGGCCTGCTCGAGGCCGGCGCGGATTTGAAGTGGGTCTTCGATCCCGATGCGAAGAAGGTCGCCGCCTTCGTCGAGAAATACCCGCAGGCCAAGGTCGCCCGCTCGCTTGATGAGATTCTCGCCGACGGCGCCGTGAAGCTCGTGACCGCGGCCGCCGTGCCCTGCGACCGCGGCCCGATCGGCTGTCGCGTGATGGAAGCCGGCAAGGATTACTTCACCGACAAGACGCCATTTACCTCCCTCGACCAGCTCGATCAGGCCAAGGCCGCGGTCGCCCGCACCGGTCGCAAATACATGGTGTATTTCTCCGAGCGGCTGCACGTGGAGGCCGCGATGTGGGCCACCGACTTCATCGCGGGCGGCGGCATCGGCAAGGTCGTCCAGGTGCTCGGCCTCGGGCCGCACCGTCTCGGCAAGGCCAACCGCCCCGCTTGGTTCTTCGAGAAGGCGAAATACGGCGGCATCCTTACCGACATCGGCAGCCACCAATTCGAGCAATTCCTCACCTACTCCGGCGCGACCGACGCGACCGTCACGCAAGCCGCCGTCGGCAACATGGCCAATCCGGACAAGCCCGAGCTCGAGGATTTCGGCGAGGCCTCGCTGCTCGGCGACAACGGCGCCTCGAACTACATCCGCGTCGATTGGCTCAACCCCGCCGGCCTCGGCACTTGGGGGGACGGCCGCACCTTCATCCTCGGGACCAAGGGCTACATCGAGCTGCGCAAATACATCGACGTCGCCCGCGACAAGGCCGGCGACCAAGTCTATGTCGTCGACGACAGCGGCGAGCGCCATCTCAGCGTCGCGGGCCAGGTGGGCTTCCGGTTCTTCGGCGAACTCATCCTCGATTGCCTCAGCCGCACCGAGAAGGCGATGACGCAGGCCCACGCCTTCAAAGCCGCCGAGCTCTGTCTCCGCGCCCAACTCGCCGCGCGGAAAATCGGGTGAGCGGGGCGCGCAGGATTCCGCAAACCGAGCCTTGTTCCACCCGGCCGGTGCACTATCGTTCTTACCGCAGCTATGAAAATCACCGCACTCGATCGCACGGCGGTCTCGGTCGGCACCTTTGCCGATGAGCCGGACGATCTTGCCTGGTGGCTGAGCCGGCCGCCGGAAGAGCGGATCGCGGGCATCGAGTTTTTGCGGCGGCAGTTCTTCGCCTATGGAAAAGCTCGACCCGAATTTCGCCGACTTCTTGAGGTCGCTGAACGCCCGTGGAGTTGAGTATCTCGTGATCGGCGGCTACGCGGTGGGCTTCCACGGCTTCGTGCCCGCAACCGGCGAATTGGACGTGTTCGTCGCTGTTTCTGAGAAAAACGCGGCGGCGCTCGTCGCAGCGTTTCATGATTTCGGCCTCCACCTGCCTGAGGTGCGCAAAGAGCTTTTCCTCGACGAGGGCAAAATCCTCCGGGTCGGTGTGCCGCCCTTGCGGCTTGAGGTGATGAACCACATTTCCGGCGTAACCTTCGCAGCGTGCTACTCGACCCGCGTCGAGACAGTGATCGATGGCGTGCGCGTGCCCTTCATCAATTTGGAGAATCTGCTCAGGAACAAGGCCGCCAGCGGCCGCCCCAAGGATCTCGCCGATCTCCATGCCCTCGGGAAACCTGCCGGACCATCCCCCTCTCAATCATGACCCGCTCCATCGCCACACGCACCGGGGACGATGGCACCACCAGCCTCCTCTACGGCCAGCGCGTGCCAAAGGATCACCCGCAGATCGAGGCGGTCGGGGCGTTTGACGAGCTGAACGTCGCGCTCGGCGCCGCCAAGCCGTTGCTCGAGTCCACGCCGCGCGATGCCCAGCTGCGCGCCCTTCTCACGCGTGTGCAGAAAAATCTCGTCGCGCTCATGGGCGAGGTCGCTTGCGCCGAGGCCGACGCGGCGCGCCACGCGGCATCCAAGTTCGAAAGAATCTCCGGCGAAGACGTGCGCGTGCTGGACGAAGCCGTCGCCGCGCTCGAGGCGCGTGGATTGAAATTCGACGGCTGGGCCACGCCCGGCGGCAACGTGCGTGCCGCCGCCTTCGATCTGGCGCGCACCGCGGCGCGGCGTGGCGAGCGCCGCCTCACCGCCCTGCCCGCGCACGGCCGCGCCGTGCGGCCCGAGCTGCGGCAATTCGTGAACCGGCTCTCGGATCTGCTCTGGCTGCTCGCGCGTGAGGCGGAGCAGTGATCTTCACTCGGTAGCCCGCTTCGGGAGAAGCGGGATTGCGCGACACCCAATCTCCTGTCGGTCCCGCCTCTCCCGAAGCGGGCTACAGCCGGAGGGCAGTCGTCCGCCGCTACGTGACGCAACGCGCGCTTGTCTCCGCCCCGCCGTCGCGCACGCTGCCTCCCATGCCTCTCGCCGTCTCGCTCATCGTCCTCGTCCTCGCCGCCGGCTGGCGAATCGTGGCCGTCCATGCGCCCGCGCTCTCGAACTTCGCGCCGCTGATGGCGCTCATGTTCTGCGGCGCCGTCTATTTCCGTGACAAGCGCCTGTGGCTCGTGCCGTTCGCCGCCCTCCTCGCCTCGGATCTCTACCTCGATTACTACCACGCGACGACCTTCGGCGAGACGTGGACCTGGCCGAGCGTCGCCGTGCGCGCGCTGTGCTTCGCCACCGCCCTGCCGATCGGAAGCTGGGTCGCACGGCACAAAAGCTGGATGACTATCCTCGGCGGCACACTCGCCGGCTCTCTCTTCTTCTACCTCGGGACCAACACCGACGCCTGGGTGCGCGATCCGCTCTACGCGAAGTCCTTCGCAGGCTGGGCGCAGGCGCTGACCGTGGGCCGGCCGGAGTTCCCGCCGACCATCTGGTTTTTCCGCAACACGCTCGCGAGCGATCTGCTGTTCACCGGCGTGTTCGCGCTCGGGATGGAGTTCGCGGCGTTGCGCAACGGAGCGGCGAGCCTGTTCGCAAGACGCGCCGCGGCCTAGGTCGGGCTTCACGCCCGACGTTTGTCGCCTGACTCAAACCTGTCGGGGATAAACCCCGACCTACAGCAAATCCGCCGCGAGCTCGGCGAGGCGCGAGCGCTCGCCCTTCATGAGCTTCACGTGCGCGGCGATGGCCTGGCCCTTCATGCGGTTGTGGCAATAGACGAGGCCGTTGCTGCGCGAGTCGACATACGGGTTGTCGATCTGCGCCGGGTCGCCGATGAGCACGATCTTCGAGCCCTCGCTGATGCGGGTGATCACGGTCTTCACCTCGTGCGGCGTGAGCTGCTGGGCCTCGTCGAGGATGAAGAAGCGCCGCGCAATCGAGCGGCCGCGGATGAAGGCGAGCGCCTCGATCTCGACGAGGCCGCTCTTGAGCAGGCGCTCGTAGGGCTTGGTCAGCGGACCGTGGCCGTTGTGGCCTGGGTGACTCGGCTGCGGGACCGTCATGGTCCCGAGGAACTGCCCGTCGCGGCTCTTCTGCTTTTTCTTGGCGACTTTTTTCGCGGCAAACTGCGGATCCTTCGGCGGCTTCGAGGGGATGAGCACTTCGAGCGCATCGTGGTAGGGTTGGAGCCAGGGCTTCATCTTTTCCTCGAGGGTGCCGGGGAGGAAACCAATGTCCTTGCCGAGCGCGATCACGGGACGCGAGATCGAGAGGCCGTCGTAGTGCGAGTTATCGTCATGCGTCTGGTGGAGCGCACAGGCGACCGAGAGGAGCGTCTTGCCGGTGCCGGCCTTGCCGTAGCACGTGAGCATCGAGATGCTGTCGTCCAGCAGCGCATCCATGAAGAACTGTTGCTCGAGGTTGCGCGCGCGGATCGGGATGCCGCCGGGGGCCTTCACGAAATCCGGAAGCTTCAGGCGGCGCACGACGCCATCGCCGTAGAAACGCGCTGGCATCGTCTTCCCTTCGTCGGAGCGCAGCAGCACATATTCGTTGAGATGGAGCGGTGCGGCGGCCTCGTCACCCACGTCGAACATCCCCTCCGAGCAGAAACGCTGCAGCTCGTAAACGCTCACCGCGACCTCCTGGTAGCTATCCTCGTCGTCGAGGACGGGCACCTTGTCGTTGAGATAATCCTGCGACTCGAGGCCGACCGCACGCGCCTTGAGCTGCACGTTCACATCCTTCGTCACGAGGATCGTCGGCGGCGGATACTGCTCCTGAACGAACAGCGCCGCGGCGATGATGCGGTTGTCCTTCTTGGAAAGGTCGGGAAGAATCGCGCGCAGCTTGTCCATCATCGGCGAACGGCGCGCGGGATCGACGAGGTAGGGATTGATGATGATCGAGAGGGTGCCGCCGGTGGCGAGTTCCACGCCCTCATGCATCGCGCGGGTGTCGGGCAGCAGCTCCTGGAGGATGCGATGCACACGGCGGGCGTTGCGGCCGCGCTCGGTGGACTGCTCCCCCTTGATCGCGTCAAGCTCCTCGAGCACCTCCACCGGGATGGCGAGGTTGTTGTCCTCGAACTTGTAGATCGACTGCGGGTCATGAAGCAGGACATTCGTGTCGAGCACGAAGGTCTTTGTCTTCGCCGTCACCTTGATCCGCGATTTGGGAGCCGAGGCCCCGCGCAGGTTTTCCATCGGTGGTGGATTTATTCTGGGGGGAAACCTGTGCGCACTGATTCGTGTTTGTCCACGACAGAACATCGCGCGCAGGAAGATTAATCCTCACGTTGCGCGGAACATCCCGAACTACTGCGTTCGTCACGCAAATGACACG
Organism: Opitutaceae bacterium; assembly: GCA_031411915.1. Lineage (GTDB taxonomy): Bacteria > Verrucomicrobiota > Verrucomicrobiia > Opitutales > Opitutaceae > ER46. The sequence continues at coordinate 6,842 of JANOCA010000325.1, read as the reverse complement.
GTTCAAGCTCGCGTGGGGCCGGGCGTTGCGATTCATGGCTCGCTGGTCCGGCACCATGCACCTCGACTCCCTCAAGCAGGCTCTCCTCGCCTCCTATCGCAGCCACGGCGGCATCAACCACGTCGACGGCGTCAACCTGCCCTCGCAGGAATCCGTCAACCAGCTCGCGGCCGACTGCATGCACCTGCTGTTCCCGGGTTACTTCGAGCAGACTGCCCTCAGCGAACGCGACCTGCCGGCCTTCGTCGACCGCCTGCTCGTGCGCATCGATCAACGGCTCGCCGCTGACATCGAGAAGTGCCTGCGCTTCTCCAAGGTGCCCGACCCCGCGCAGCAGGCCCGCGAGATCACGACCTCGTTTCTCGCCCAGCTCCCCGACCTGCGGAAGATCGTGAAGACCGATGTCGACGCCGCCTACACCGGCGATCCCGCGGCGCGCAGCGTCGAGGAAATCATCCTCGCCTACCCGTGCGTGCTCGTGATCTCCCTGCAACGCCTCGCGCACGTGCTCTTTCACCTGCGCGTGCCGCTGCTCCCGCGCATGCTCACGGAGTTTGGCCACGAGCGCACGGGCTGCGACATCCACCCGGGCGCACGGCTCGGCACGCACTTCTTCATCGACCACGGCACCGGCGTCGTCATCGGCGAGACCGCGACCGTCGGCGCGCACGTGAAGCTCTACCAAGGCGTGACGCTCGGCGCGAAATCCTTCGAGACCGATCCCGACGGCAACCCGGTGAAGGGCGTGAAGCGCCACCCGGACATCGGCGACCACGTGACGATCTACGCGCACGCGACGATCCTCGGCGGCGACACCACCGTGGGCGCGCACTCGATCATCGGCTCCAACGTCTGGCTGATGAAATCGATCCCGCCCGAGTCCGTGGCCTACTTCAAGGGCGACAGCGTCGTCGTGCGTTCGCGCCGCAAGAACGACACCCTCACCGGCAAGGGCAAATCCAACGGCAACGGCGCGGCGGGCGAGATGCCGGGGGAGTGGGAGATTTGAGCTTCCCAAGGAGAACGCGATAATGGCATGCCGAGGAGTTCTCTTTGCCCTCACAGAAAATGAGGAGGCAAAACTGCTCGCGGCATCCAGCGCCGACACCGTAATCGAACTTGTCACCGAGGAAATGGAGGGAAGCTGGGATGAAGATTGGCTCCAAGAGATGGATAAGTCGTGGGACGCAATCCATCGGTGCCTCGGCCACGGCTCACTGAAGAATTCACAGCCTTCGATCTCCGCAAGGGCAGTCTTAGGAGGTCGACAGCTTTCTGACCGCGACGATTGGATTATTTCCTACCTCAGCGTAGATGAGGTAAAAGGCGTATCGGCCGAACTCGCTTCGATTGAGAAATCAGATTTTCGACAGCGCTACTTTGGTCTTCGAAAGAAATTTCTGTGGTTCGACATCACCGATTACGCGGGGCCCATTGACGAAGAGGACTTCGAATACTCTTGGTCGTATTTTGAGGACATGCGTCGCTTCTACTCGAAAGCGGCCCAAGCAAATCGAGCGACCGTTTTTTCGGTTGAGCAATAGCTTCTCTCCTCACGCCGCGCTCAGCGGCGCGTTGAGCCCGAGTGATTCCGAGACCGAGCCGCAGAGGCCGACGAAGGTTTCCTCCGCGAGCGCGAGGCGGCGGCCCTTGAGGTGGGCGACGCCCCAGCTCCGACACAGCTTGCGCGGGCCGAGCGGGAGCGAGACGAGCGACCCGCTCTCCAGCTCCGTGCGCGCGATCCACGGGGCGAGGATGCCGGCGCCGATGCCGATCTTCACGAGCTCCTTGATCGCCTCCATGCTGCCGAGCTCGATGAAGTTGCTGAGCGTGATTTTCTCCTCGCGGAAATAGTCGTTCACGAGCCGGAAGGTCTGGCTCGTCTTGTTGTAGAGCACGAGCGTCTCGCCCTCGATCTGCTCGCGCGGCACGCGGCCGGCCCGGGCCCACGGGTGCAGCGGCGCGACGATGAAGCGCAGCTCGTCGTGGAAGAGCGGCACAAACGCGAACTCCCCGCCCTGCGGCGGGGGCTCGAGCACCACCGCGAGATCGACCTGCCCGCCGCGCAGGAGCTCGAGCTGCTGCGCGTTGTCGCCGGGCTCGATGCGGATGACGCACTTGGGATAGCTCTGGCGGAATTCGCGCAGCACCGTCGGCAGGATGTGCTGGCACGCGGTCGTGCTCGCCCCGACGCGCAGGCGGCCGTGGCCCCACTTGGTGAGCGCCTCAAGGCCGGAGCGCGCCGCCTCCATCTCGCGCAGGATTTTTTCCGTGTGCCGGAGGAACTGCTCGCCGGCCTGCGTCAGCAGCACGCGCCGCCCGATGCGGTCGAGCAGGCGCGCGCCCACATCGTCCTCCAGCGCCTTGATCGCGTGGCTGACGGCCGACTGCGTGAGGAACAAATCCTTGGCGGCGATCGTGAAGCTCCCGCGCCGCGCGAGGGCGGCGAAGGCGAGCAGCTGACGGCTGTCGAGCGTCGGTTTCATGGATGAGCGAACTTCATTCGGGCGATGAAATGTTTGAAGAGCAGTAAACGGGCCAGCCGGGCGGCGTGGCACAGCGGCGGCTCTTTCGCCACCCATGCCGACGCCCGCAATCTCACCCGCCCAAGCCGTTCCCGCCAACCGCGGCCGGCCGCTGCGGGTAGGGTTCATCGCGCTCACGGATGCGGCGCCGTTTGCGGCCGCGCAGGAACTCGGGCTCTTCGCGCGCCACGGCGTGGACGTCGAGCTTCGCCGCGAGATCGGCTGGGCCACCATTCGCGACAAGATCATCTATGGCGAGCTCGACGCCGCCCACGCGCCCGCCCCGATGCTGTGGTCCGTCCAGCTCGGCCTCGGGTGCCCGCCATGTGATGCGCTCACCGCGCTCGTGCTCAGCCTCAACGGCAACGCGATCACGCTTGCGCGGGCCCTGTGGGATGCGGGGGTGCGCGACGCCGCCTCGTTGGGCGAGCACGCGCGCAACCGGCGCCTGCGCCAGCCGCTGACGCTCGGCGTGGTCTTCCCGTTTTCCTCCCACCATCTGCTGCTGACGGACTGGCTCCGGTCCGCCGGTCTCGATCCCGCGAAGGATGTGCGCATCGTCGTCGTGCCGCCGGCGCAGATGTTCCGCAACCTCGCGGCGCGCACGATCGATGGGTTTTGCGCGGGCGAGCCTTGGAACTCCCTCGCCGTGCGCGAGGGCGCGGGCTGGTGCCCGACGTGGAGCGCGGCCCTTCAGCCCGGCCACGTCGAGAAGGTCCTGCTCGTCACCCGGCGTTTCGCCGAGGGCCGCTCCGCCGAGCACGCCGCGCTGGTGCGCGCGCTGGCCGAGTCGGCGGCTTGGTGCGACGAGCCGCAGAACCGCGAGCGCCTCGCCGAGCTGCTCGCGCAAGCGCCTTACCTCAACCTCCCCGCGCGTGTGATCGCGCCGGCCCTGCTTGGCCGTTTCGACTGCGGCCACGGCCGCGTGGAGAACGTGCCGGATTTCCACGTATTCCACCGGGGCGACGCCAGCGTGCCCGTCGTGGAGAAGGCCCGCACGATCCAGCGGGCGCTCGGTGTCGCCGGCCTGCTCCCGGCCACCAGCGCCAAGGACCCCGAATTACCCCGCCGCCTGTTTCGCGAGGATCTCCACCGCGTGATCCTACCACCCAACCAAAACCTGCATGAAATCGCATCCACATCCGACCTCCGCGGGGTCCGCAGCCCTTCCGGCTGAGACTCCGTTCAACCGCCGCCGCTTCATCGCCCACGCCGCCACGGCGACCGGCGCCGCCGCGTTCTGGTCCGCGCTCGGCACGCGCACGTGGGCCGCGACCGCCGGCAGCGCCAGCGACGCGCCCGAGACGCCCAACATGAGTTTCGGCATCATCGCGCTGACCGACTGCTCGCCCATCGTGATCGCGCACGAGAAGGGCCTCTTCAAGAAATACGGCGTCAACGCCACCGTCACCAAGGGCGCCAACTGGGCCGCCATCCGTGACAACCTCTCCTCCGGCTCCATCCAAGGCACGCACATGCTCATCGGCATGCCGCTCGCCTCGACCATGGGCCTCGCGGGTTCGCCGAAGAAGCCGATGGTCATCCCGTGGATTCTTAACCGCAACGGCCAGGCCATCACGCTCAAGAAGGAGTGGGCCGGCAAAGTCGGAGCGGATCCCAAGGCCCTCAAGCCCTTCGTCGATTCCGCCAAGAAACTCGGCGAGCCGCTCACGTTTGCACAGACGTTCCCGCCCGGCACCCACGCGATGTGGATGCGCTACTACCTCGCCGCCGGCGGCATCGACCCGGACAAGGACGTCACGCTCATCACCATCCCGCCGCCGCAGATGGTCGCCAACATGAAGATCGGCAAGATGGACGGCTACTGCGTGGGCGAGCCGTGGAACGCCCGCGCCATCGCCGACAAGATCGGCTTCACCTCCGTCACCACCCAGGACATCTGGAAGGACCACCCGGAGAAAGTCTGCGCCTTCACCGAGGAGTTCGCGGAGAAAAATCCGAAGACCCTCAAGGCCGTCCTCAAGGCCCTGCACGAGGCCAGCGTGTGGCTCGACGACATGGCCAACCGCCCCGAGCAGTGCGCCATCGTCTCCAAGCCCACCTACATCAACTGCGACGCAAAGATCATCGAGGGCCGTCTGCTCGGCCAGCTCGACTACGGCGACGGCCGCAAGGTGCAGGACGAGCTGCCGATGCACTTCAGCAAGCGCAACTGCAACTACCCGCAGGCCAAGTATGCGAAGTGGTTCCTCTCGCAGTATCGCCGCTGGGGCATGGTCACCGGTGCGCCCGATTACGAGGGCGTCGCCAAGCGCGTCATGCGCGCCGACCTCTACGAGGCCGCGATGAAGGAAATCGGCTACGCCCACGGCGGCGCCGAGCAGACGCCCGAGAAATTCTTCGACGGCGCGGTCTTCGACCCGAAGGACCCCGAGGGCTTCGCGAAATCAGCCGCGGTGAAATCACTCAAGGGCTGAGTGCCCGGCACCCATTATTCTCATTCGTCCCGTCCTTCCCATCGGTCCGTAAGCTCCAATCCCGCCCTATCGATGAACAAATTCAAACTCGACTGGCTCATCCTCCCGCTCATCGGCGTCGCGATCATTCTCGGCGTCTGGGCTGTCAGCAGCGCCACGTGGGCGAAGGATCTGCCCTCGCCGCTCAAGACCTGGGAATCGAGCAAGCCCTACATCCTCGAGCCGTTCGCCAAGCGCGGCGAGATGGACCAGGGGATTCTGCGCTTCACGTGGTATTCGCTCGTCCTCGTCGCACAGGGCTACGCGCTCGCGCTGATCGTCGGGACGCCGATCGGGTTTTGCCTCGGGCTCTCGAAGAGTTTCACCAAGACGTTTGACCCGATCATCCAGGTGCTGCGCCCGGTGTCGCCGCTCGCGTGGCTGCCGCTCGGGCTCGTGCTTTTTCTCAGCACGGGCAAGGAAGCGGGCACGTGGGGCGCACTGTTCACCATCGCCATCTGCGCGATGTGGCCGACGGTGCTCAACACCGCGGTCGGCGTCCGCGCCGTGCCGCAGGATTACCTCAACGTCGGCCGCGTGCTGAAGCTCTCGCGCTGGAAGACGCTCACGAAAATCCTGATTCCCGCGACACTGCCGTATATGTTCACCGGCTTCCGCCTCAGCCTCGGCATCGCGTGGCTCGTGATCGTGGCGGCGGAGATGCTCACGGGCCGGCCGGGTGTCGGCGGCTTCCTCTGGCAGGAATACAACGCACTCATCTACGAGCACATCATCCTCTCGATTATCGTCATCGGCCTGGTCGGCTTCGTCCTCGATCGCCTGATGAGCCTGCTCGAGAAGCGGTTCAAGACCGCTTGATGCGGTTCAAGGCCAAGGCGCGAACGAAGCCCAAGATGCCCACGAACGAATTTATGATGCCTCACGCCAAGGTCGCAGAGGACGCAATGGCCCGCTCACTCTGGCAGGCCATTCGCGACCCGTTTGATGCCATCCTTCAGGTGAATCTCACCGAAATTGATGAGCAAACCGAGCCGATGGCCGCTAAGCCTAAGCTGGGTGAGGACCTGTTTGCCATGCACCGGCGCAAGGGCCTCGACCGATTTCAGCTCAACGATGAACTTGTCCTCGATCAGCAAGTCGGCGCGGAAACCTTCCTCGAAACTCAGTGCTTCATAGCGAATGGGAATCGGCACTTGGCGCCGCACGGCGACTCCGCGCTTCGACAATTCATAAGCCATCACGGCTTCATAGACCGACTCCAGCAAGCCCGGCCCCAAGTTCGTGTGAACCTTGAAGGCTTCGTCCAAGACAACCTTGGCGATTTCGTTTTCGTTCATGGCAAGCGCATCCTGTCGGAGTGTCGCCATGGCTCAACTCAGTCCTTTGCGACCTCCGCGCCCTTTGCGTGAGGCAAAAATCCGATGCCCTTCCTTGAACTAAACAATGTCAGCAAAGGTTTCGGCGGTCCGCTGATCCTCGACAATGTCAACCTCGCCATCGAGCGCGGCGAGTTTGTCGCCATCGTCGGCTACTCCGGCTCGGGCAAGACCACGCTGATCTCGCTCATCGCCGGCCTGCAGAAGCCCGACCGCGGCACCGTGAAGCTCAACGACCTCGAGATCACCGCGCCCGGACCGGATCGCGGCGTCGTGTTCCAGAACTACTCGCTGCTGCCGTGGCTCACCGTGGCCGAGAACATCGCGCTCGCCGTCGACCAGGTCTTCCCCAACCACGCTCCGGAAAAACGCGCCGACCTCGTGACGAAGGCCATCGCGACCGTCAATCTCACGCCGGCCCGCGACAAGCTCCCGCGCCAGCTCTCCGGCGGCATGCGCCAGCGCGTCTCGGTCGCGCGCGCGCTCGCGATGGATCCGCAGAT
>JANOCA010000324.1:0-8854 GCA_031411915.1 Opitutaceae bacterium | reverse complement strand
GCCGAGGTCGACATCCGCGTCTCCATCATCCCGATGCTGCACGGCGAGGCGGTCGTCATGCGTTTGCTCCGGCAGAATTCCAAGCTCCGCGGCGCGCGCGATCTCGGCATGGGCGAGCGGGAGCTTTCGTGTCTCAACCGTGTGCTCGAGCTGCCGCACGGCATCGTGCTCGTCACCGGTCCGACCGGCTCGGGCAAGACCTCCACGCTCTACACCGCGCTCAACGAAATCAACGATTCCGAGCGCAAGATCATCACGATCGAGGATCCGGTCGAATATCAGCTGAGGGGCGTGAACCAGATCCAAGTTTCGGAGAAGTCCGGCCTCACGTTTGCCAAGGGCCTGCGCTCCATCCTCCGCCACGACCCCGATGTCGTGCTCATCGGCGAAATCCGCGACCAGGAAACCGCGCAGATTGCCGTCCAGGCATCGCTCACGGGTCACTTGGTTTTCTCGACGCTGCACACCAACGACGCCGCCGGTGCGCTCACGCGCCTCGTCGACATGGGCGTCGAGCCCTACCTCGTCGCGTCCTCGCTCGAGGCGGTGCTCGCCCAGCGCCTCGTGCGTCTGCTCTGCCCGCTGTGCAAGCAAGTCGACACGTCAACCGAGTCGCGCGACTACAAACTCAAGATCGGCATCAAACCCACGGCGAAAGTCTACCGCGCCGTCGGCTGCCGCGAGTGCCGCAACACCGGTTACCACGGTCGGCGCGCGATTTTCGAATGGATGGATTCCAGCAGCGAGATCCGCTCGCTCATCCTGAAGAACGCCTCCACGGACGCCATCCGCAACTCCGCCTGTCGCGCCGGCATGAAGACGCTCGCCGAGGACGGCCGCCGCCTCGTCGAGGAAGGCATCACGACCATTGAGGAAGTGCTGAGCGTGACGACGGTGCATGAGATGGAGACCACGGACGCGAAGCCCGCCCACGCCGCGCCGGCCGCCGAAGCCGTGCTGCCCCGCTCGCTGATCTAACCGCGCCCCGCGATGCCCCAGTTTGCCTACAAAGCCGTCCAAACGAACGGCGCACTGACCGAAGGTTTCCTCGACGCGAGCAACCGCCAGGAAGCGATGCGTCAGGTCGAGGGCCGCGGCCTGCGTCCGATCAAGCTGTCGGAATCGGCGGCACCCGCAGCGGCGAAGAAATCGTCCGCCGGGGCGCCGGCGGAGGGCGGCACGAAGGGCCCTTCGTTCGGCGGCAAGGGCAAGATCACGCCGCGGATGCTGGAGAATTTCACGCGCCTGCTCTCGAGCCTGCTCGCGGCCGGCGTGCCGTTCAGCCGTGCGCTCGTGATCCTGCACCGCGAGTCCGCCGAGCCGATGGCGAAGGCCAAGTGGAAGGAAATCCACGATCTCGTGATCGACGGCATGTCGCTCTCGAAGGCGATGGAGCGATCGCCGGAGACATTTCCGCGCGTCTACGTCGCGATGGTCGAGGCCGGCGAGACCGGCGGCTTCCTCGATGTCGTGCTCGCGCAGATCGCGGATTTTCAGGCACGGGAAAAGGAACTGAAGTCGAAGGTGATGACGGCGCTGATGTATCCCGTCATTTTGCTCATCCTCGCGATGGGCGTGCTGATCTTCCTGCTGGTTTTCTTCATCCCGCGTTTCCAGACAATTTTCGCCGGTTTCAACGCCGAGCTGCCGCTCATCACCCAGGTCATCGTAAAGGCGAGCGAGGTCGTGCGCGGCTATGGCCTGTTTCTCGGCGCCGGCGCGATCGTCGGCTTCTTCCTGCTGCGCACGTGGCTCAATTCGCCCAAGGGTCGGCGCTGGTGGGAAGGGCTGATCCTGAGGATCTCGCTGATCGGGCCGCTCGTCGCGCAGTTCGCGATGGCGCGTTTCTGCCGCATGCTCGGCACCCTGCTCCAAGCCGGCGTCCCGCTCATCAACGCCCTCAATGTCGCCCGCCGCTCCATCGGCAATCAGGTGCTCATCGACGCGGTGTCGGACTCGATCGATCGCGTGAAGGAGGGCAAGCCGCTCGGCAAAAGCCTGGCGCAGAACCGCGATCTCTTCCCCGGTGCGATCGTCGAGATGATCTCGGTCGCGGAAGAGAGCGGCAAACTCGACGCGGAGTTGATGCGCATCGCCACCGTCACCGAGGGCGACCTCGACCGGCAGCTCAAGTCGACCGTCGCGCTCGCGGAGCCGGTGATGCTCTTCGTGATCGCGGCCCTCATCGGCACGATCTTCATCGGCATGGTCATCCCCATCTTCTCGCTGCAGGACCACATCAAATAATTTTTCCCATGAATATGAACTCATCGAAGAAATCGTCCGTGCGTAATCGCGGCGCCGCAGGCTTCACGCTGGTCGAGCTGCTCCTCGTGCTCGTGATTCTCGGCATCCTCGCCGCGCTGGTGCTGCCGAAGTTCACCGGCCGCACCGAGCAGGCGCGCATCACCGCCGCACAGACGCAGATCTCGACCTTCGGCACGGCGCTCGACGCCTTCGAGGTCGACACCGGCACCTACCCGCGCGGCCAGGACGGCCTGCAGCAACTGCTCGTCGCTCCGCCCGACATCACCGGCTGGCGCGGGCCTTATCTGAAGAGCGACATCCCGCTCGACCCCTGGGGTCGCGCCTACGTCTATGAGTTTCCCGGCCGCGTGAATACCCGCGGCTACGACATCGTTTCCATGGGACCGGATGGCCAGCCCGGCACGGCCGACGACGTGGTGAATGCATCCATCTCGGCAAAGTAATTTTTCGCCCGCGGCCGCTCGCGCGCAGGTCCGCCGAAAATATCTCGGCGGGGCCGGCGGCTTCACCTTGATCGAACTGATCTTCGTCCTCGCGCTGCTGGCGATTTGCGCGCTGTTCGTGGTGGCGAGCATGGGGCCGTTCTTCCGGGGGCGCGCGCTGAATTTCGAGGCGCGGCGCATGCTTTCGCTGACGCATTACGCCCAGAGCCGGGCGGTCTCCGAAGGCGTGCCCTTCATCCTCTGGATCAATCCCACGGACTCGACCTACGGGCTCTCGATGCAGTCCAGCTTCGACGAGGTCGATAGCGATGTGCGCGCCGTCAAATACGCCGCTGAATCCGGCCTCAGGTTGGAAACGCCGGTCGGCGTGGCCACGCTCATTTCCGAGCAGGACGACGAAAAGCTCGGCATCACCGACGAGAGTCTGGCGTTCATCCGCTTCCTGCCCGACGGTTTTTTCGACGATTCGAGCGTCACCAAGATCACCATCCGGCAAGGCACCGAGGCTGCGCTCGATGTCATCCAGAAGATCAACCGGCTCGGCTACGAGATCCGGCCTGCATCCAATGTTAACTGACGCCACACGTTTCAAACGCCGGCGCGCGTTCACCTTGGCCGAGGTGCTGGCGGCGCTGCTGTTCATGGCGATCCTGATTCCGGTCACGATGCAAGGTGTGTCCGTGGCAAGCCGGGCGGGCATCCTCGGGCAACGCAAGGCCGCCGCGATGCGCATCGCCGAGCGCGTGCTTAACGAGCAGATCATCACGGGCCAGATCGCCACCGCCACGCCCTACGGCAATGTCGTCGATGGCGACGTCACCTACCCTTGGACGATGGTTTCGGAACCATGGACCGAAGATTCGATGACTGTCCTTACCGTGCGCGTGACGTTCGACGTGCAGGGTAACACGTTCGATGTCGCCGCCAGCACGCTGTATGATCCCGCGGTGGCGACGACCACGACCACAACTGCGCCGGTCACCACCCAATGATCGCCGCTCGACACAACCGTGACCGCGCGAACCGCGCCCTGCGCAGCGCGGCGAAGGCGCAAGCAGGCTTCACGCTGCTCGAGCTTTTGCTCGCGACGGCGATCGGCGCGATCGTGCTGCTGGTGGTCAACACCACGTTTTTCGGCGCACTGCGCCTGCACAACACGACGCACGACAAGATCGATCACGACCTCATGGTCCAGCGCGCGCTTAACATCGTGCGCAAGGATCTCGCCGGCATCATGCTCCCGGCCAACCCGCAGGCAACGACCGCCACGCTTTCCGGCCAGCTCTCCACCGAGAGCTACAGCACCAACTCGATGGACAGCGCGGGCGAGCGCATCACGCCCGACATCACGACCACCTCCGGAAAAATCGACGGCTGGACGCCGTTTTCCGAACTGCAGACCGTTTCCTATTATCTCACCCCGTCCGCAGACGGAGGCCCCGGCAAAGATCTCGTGCGCGTGACCAACCGCAACCTTCTGGCCGCCACCGATGTATTCACGGACGACCTGCGGTTGCTGCCCGGCGTGGACTCGGCGGCGATCTCGTATTTCGACGGGGAGTATTGGGCGGAGACCTGGGACTCGGCCACGACCGGCACCCTGCCCTCCGCCATCAAGTTCACGCTTGTGCTCCTGCCCCGCGGCGGAGCCGTCTCCAGCTCCAGCCCGGGCCCGATCGAATTGATCGTCCCGGTGTTCGTGACCACGGCCACCAGCGCCCAACTCGCCGCCGACGCCGCGGCCGCCGCACCCGTCCTATGATGTGCGCGCGCCCCATCTCCACCGCTCGTCAATCGGGCAACCGCGCCTCGGTCCTCGTCATCGTGATGTGGATCTGCCTGGGGCTGGTCGCGCTCGCGCTCTATTTCGCGAACTCGATGAGTTCGGAACTGCGCGCCGCGGATAACCGCGTGTCCGAGACTGCCGCCCGCCAAGCGATCGCCGGAGGCATCCGCTACGCCGCCTACCTGCTCACGCAGCATGCAACCGGCGGCGCGGTCCCGAACATCGAGGACTACCGGGCCGAAGCGCTCCCGGTGGGCGACGCGGCTTTCTGGTTCATCGGCCGCAACACCGACGACCTTCCGCAGCAGCAGATCAACGAGCCGTATTTCGCCCTCGTCGATGAGTCGTCGAAGCTAAACCTGAACACCGTGACCTCCGCGATGCTGCAGGCGCTGCCCCTGCCGGGCATGACGCCCGAATTCGCGGATGCGGTCGTGGCCTGGCGCAGCGCCACCAGCCAGAATGCCGCCAACATGGACAACCTCTACTCCCAGCTCGATCCGGCGCGGCGCAACAAAGGCGCCGCCTACGAGACGGTTGACGAGCTCCGCTTGATCAACGGCGCCATGCTCGACCTGATCCTCGGCGAGGACATCAATCGCAACGGCGTGCTCGACGCGAACGAGGATGACGGCGAGGGCTCCGCGCCGCGCGACGACCAAAACGGCCAGCTCCTCGCGGGCGTGCTGGAATACGTGACCGTTTACAGCCGGGTGCCGGCGACTTCCGCCTCGGGCTCGCGCCGCCTCAACGTCACCGCGCTCACCACGCAGCAAGCCCGCCAGCAGATGCAGACCCGGCTGACGCAGCGCGGCATCCCCACGCAGCGCGCCGCGCAGATGATGGCGCGCATCCCCTTCGACCCGCGGCTGCCGCAGAACCCCAGCACGATCACCAGTGTCGCGGACTTCATGGTCACGACGCAGATGACGGCCGATGAGTTCGTGCTCGTGCGCACCGATCTCTCCGCCGCCAACGGCGCGGCCTCGGGCCTCGTCAACGTGAACACCGCCAGCGAAGTGGTCCTCTCGTGCATCCCCGGCATCGGCGCGGAACGGGCCGCCGCGCTGGTCGCGTATCGCCAGTCCAATCCGACCGCGCTCACGTCGTTCGCCTGGCTGACGCAGGTGCTGACCAACGCCCAGATCCGCCAGGCGGGCCGCTACATCACCGACCAATCCTACCAGTTCAGCGCCGACATCGCGGCCGTGGGGGTCAACGGCCGCGGCTATTGCCGCGAGAAAGTCGTCTTCGATACGAGCACCAGCACCCCCCGCATCGTTTACCGGCAGGACCTCACCTCATTTGGGTGGGCTCTCGGCGCCATGACACGACGTTTCCTGAACGGGACGACCGACATATGAGCAACACGAGGAAAACCAAGAAACGCGCCCAGTCCGTCCTCGGCCTGACGCTCGGCGACGGCCAGCTGCGGGCGTTTCATGTGACGCGCGCGAAGGGCGGCCTCGAAGTCGTGAAAGCCACGAGCGCGGCGCTGACGCTCGAGCTCCTGCACCCCGAGCCCGAGCTCGTCGGCCGCGAGATCAAGAACCATCTAGACGAGGCGGGCATCCGCGAACGGCATTGCGTGGTGGGCCTGCCCGCGCGCTGGATCATGAGCCAGCACGGAAAAGTGCCGGAGCTCGGACCGGAGGACACGACGAGCTTCCTCCAGATCGAGGCGGAGAAGGGCTTTCCGGTCGATCCCGCGCAGCTCCAGATCGCGCGCTCTTTCCAGCGTTCGGCCGCCGGCGTGTTTGTCACGCAGCTGGCCGTGCGCCGCGAGCAGCTGGATCAACTTTCGGCCGCTCTCGCCGCGGCCGGCCTGAAGCCGGTGAGCTTCTCCATCGGTCTCGCCGTGATGCCCAAGGCCATCGTGCCGGCGGGCAGCGGTCGCATCTCCGTCGCCATCGATGCCGCGGGCGTCACCTTCCTCGTCTCGGCCGGCGGCGGCATCGCGGCCTTCCGCACCTGCGACGCGAGCATCAAGTCCGAAGCGGGCGAGAAGCTCGTGAACGGCGCGTCCATCGCGCGCGAGCTGCGCATCACCTTTGAGCAGATCCCCGCCGAGCTGCGCTCGGAAGTGCGCGAGCTGTTCCTGACCGGCGAGACCGCGATGGTCCGGCCGCTCGCCGAGAGCCTGGGCGACTGGGCCCGGGCCGCAGGGCTCACGATCTCGCGCGGCGATCTGCCTGAGAAGAATTTCGCCGCCGAAACCGCGGAGCGGCTCGCGAGCCACTGGCTGGAGAGCAGCCCGCCGGACTTGGAATTCCTCCCGGCGCACCCGGGCCGCTGGGCGCGGCTCATGGCGCGCTACAGTTCGAAGCGGCTCGCGACCGCCGGGTTTGCCGTGGGCGCCGCCGTCGTGCTGGCCTTGGCGGCGTTCGGCTGGCAGGAATACCAGCGCTGGACGCTGCGCTCCGAATGGAGCGACATGCAGCCGCAAGTGGTGAAGCTCGACGCCATCCAGCGGCAGATCGACGAATTCCGCCCGTGGTATTCCGACACCCGCAGCCTGATCATTCTGCTGCGCGTGGCGGAGTGCTTCCCCGAGAACGGCAGCGTCACCGCCAAGACCTTCGAGATGCATGGCACCACGAGCACCATCGTCAGCATCAGCGGCACGGCGCGCGACAACGCGTCCCTGCTGCGCGTGCAGGAGCAGCTGCGCAACGCCAAGGAAATCCAGGGCCTCAAGATCGAGCAAATCCGCGGCAAGACACCGATGCAGTTCACCCTCACCTTCCGCTGGAAATCCAGCCCCGGCACATGAATCTGAATCTTCCTCCCCGCCAAAAGCTGCTCGTGATTGGGGCCGGCGTCATGGTCGCGCTCTATGTGCTCAACAGCATCCTGATCGAGCCGCTCACCAAGACGTATCAGGCGCACGCCGCCGAAATCGCGAAGCTGAAGAACGACGTCGCCCGCGGCCGCAACGCCATCGCCCGCGCCAAGACGACCGAGAAAACTTGGGACGACATGAAAGCCCAGTCGCTGCCCAAGGATGCGGCGCAGGCCGAGCAGGATGTGATCTCGGCGTTCGACCGCTGGGGCCGGGCCAACAACATCGAGCTCAGCTCCATCCGCCCGCAGTGGAAGCGCGGCGCCAAAGACACCTACTCCCTGCTCGAGTGCCGCGTCGATGCCACCGGCACCATCCCCACCCTCAGCCGTTTCATCTACGAAGTGGAGCACTCGCCCCTTGCCCTGCGGGTCGACTCGGTTGAGATGACCTCGCGCGACGACTACGGTCAGAAACTCACCCTCGGTCTCATCGTCAGCGGCCTCCGCCTCTCGCCCTTGGAGCGCAAACAACCATGAACCCGCGTCCCTTCCTCCTCGTCGCGCTGGCCGTTGGCGCGGGTTGCGTTTCCGCCGCGGACTCGACGCCCCCGCCGGTCACGCCCGCCGCACCGGCGACCACCCCGGCTGCCGCGACTCCAGCCCCGCGGAGGTCCCGCTCCGACAGCAATGCGAAGGCGCCCGCGCGCAACGACAGCGCGGCTGCGCCGACCAATTCATTCGAGGCCTTCCGCCTCATCAGCGAACGGAACATCTTCAATTCCACCCGCACCGGCCGCCGCGACCGCAGCAGCGAGGAATCGGCGCCGCGCCTCGATGTGATCACACTCGTCGGCACGATGGAATCCGATCGCGGCCTGCGCGCCTTTTTCGAGGGCTCCGCCTCCGCGTTTCGGAAGGCCCTGCGCGTCGGCGAATCAATCGAGTCGTTCAAGGTGACCCAAGTCTCCCCCACCGGCGCCGAGCTTGAGCGCGAGGGAAAGCAATTCTCGCTGCGCGTCGGCCAGCAGCTGCGCCGGGCCGAAGGCGGCGAATGGAACCTCATCGCCGCCGACGTCGTGCGCAGCGAGGCCGCCGCCGCGGCCGCCAAGGCCAATGCCGGCAAATTCGATCCCACGGCTCCCGTGGCGATTCCCGCCAATGCCGACGAAGTCACCCGCCGCCTGATGGAAAAGCGCAACCAGGATTTGAAAAAATGAAAACCACCCGCCTCATCCCGACGCTCTGCCTTGGATTTGCCGCCTTGGCCGCAGGCGCCCGGGCGCAAGCCCCCGCCCCGGCCGCCCCCGCCGCCTCGCGCGCACCCGGCGAACTGAAGTTCAACTTTCGCGGCGCACCGCTGGAGACCGTCCTCAACTACATGAGCGAAGCCGCCGGGTTCATCATCGTGCTCGACACTCCCGTGCGCGGCACGGTGGACATGTTCAGCGCCCAGCCCATCACCAAGGAGGAGGCCGTGCAGTTGCTGCAGATCGCCCTCAGCAAAAACGGCTACTCCGCCATCGTGCAGGGCCGCACGATCGTCATCGCGTCGAAGGACGACGCGAAGAAGAAA
>JANOCA010000323.1:0-4268 GCA_031411915.1 Opitutaceae bacterium | reverse complement strand
CGCCAGCGACGCGCAGCTGATCCCGATCTGGTGCGCCGCCAGCGGCACCGTCCCGAGCCAGCCGATCATGATGCCGGAGAACGCAAACGCCGTCGTCTCGAACAGCAGCATCCCGGAGGCCGGCAGCCCGACACCCAGCATCTCGCGAAACCGCGCCCCCGAAAACTTCCCGAGCCATTGCTCCGGCCACGCGGCGCGCACGCGCGCCTCGCGCCGCAGCCACGCGAATATCACCACCGTCCCCAGCGTGCGCGAGATCAGCGTCGCGATGCCCGCCCCCGTCAATCCGAGCTCCGGCACGCCCAGATGGCCGTAGATGAAGACCCAGTTGAGCGCCGCGTTGAGGCCCACGCCCGCCAGCATGATGAACATCGGCATCCAAGGTTGCCCCATCGCCTCGGCAAACTGGCGGAGCACGAGATAGACAAACGCCGGCACAATCGACGCCGCGTAGAGCAGGAAGAACGGCGTCACGATCGCGACGACCTCGGGCGGCTGGCCGAAGCGGTGGAGCTGTGTGCTGAGCGCCGCCATCGCGAGCATCTCGAGGATGCCGAAGCCAAACGCCACCGCGGTCCCGTGCCGCAGGTATTCCGCCGCCTCCGCCGGCCGCTGCGCCCCGCGCGCCCGCGACACGAAGATCGCCACGGGAATCATCAGCCCGATGCCGGCGACGAAAAAGATGTTGAACACATTGTTCCCAAATGCCGATGCCGCCAGCGGCACCGTCCCCGCGTGCCCGATCATCGCGCTGTCGGTCACGCCCATCAGCATCTGGCACAGGTGCCCGACGATGATCGGCGCCGCGAGCGTGAGCGTCGGGCGGATTTCGCGAAGCAGGGCGGTGCGGGACATGGCGGAAGGCGTGAAAGGGAAAGTTCCGCACGCCCGCCCGGCGATGGACATGAAAATCCTATGCGTGATGAACACACCGTGGCGCCATTCGCGCGCTCCGTTGTAGCCCGCCTCGTGAGAGGCGGGACTCTTGGGGTAGCGGGGTGGGTGTGCCCGCGCCCAACCGGAGGCCGACTTCCTGCGCGGGCTGAAGCACCGCGCTACCTCAAGCCGTCCCTGCTCTCACGAGCAGGGCTACGCGATCGAAGAGCCCCTGCGAAATTGCCAACGCCCACCCCGCCGCCCAACGTCGCGCCATGCGCCTCCCCACTCCGCTTCGCCTCGCGCTCAGCGTCTCCCTTTTCCTCGCCCTAGCCGCATCGCTCCTCCGCGCGCAGGGCGACGCCGCCTACCGCACGCCCAGCGCCGCACTCGCGGCCATCGTCGAGGCGCCGCTCACCCCGCTCGTCAGCCTTAGCCCCGACAAGAAAAACCTCCTGCTGCTCGAACGCCCGTCGCTCCCGCCGGTCGCCGAGCTGGCCGAGCCCGAGCTGCGCCTAGCCGGCCTGCGTATCAATCCCGCGACCAACGGCCCGAGCCGCGCGACCTACTACACCGGCATCGTTGTGAAGGCGCTCGGCGACGGCGCGGAAAAACGCGTCGCGGGCTTCCCCGCCGACGCCCGCATCACGAGCCTCACGTGGGCGCGCGACAGCCGGCACCTCGCGGTCACGGTCACGCTGCCGCAGCGGCTGGAACTCTGGGTCGTCGAGGTGGCCTCCGCCCGCGCCCGCCGGCTTACCGACCGCGCGCTCAATGGCGTCGTCGACACACCCACGTGGGTCGATGACGCGACCCTCGTCGTTTCGCTACTCCCCGCCGGCCGCGGCGCCGCGCCCGCCGCGCCGACCGTGCCGGGCGGCCCCGTCGTGCAGGAAAACCTCACCGGCAAGCGCCCCGCGCGCACCTATGCCGACATGCTCGCGAGCGCGCACGACGAGGCGCTGTTCGAGCACTACGCCACCGCCGAGCTCGCGCTCGTCGCCGTCGATGGAAAAATTTCCCCGCTCGGCCTGCGCGGCCTCATCGGCGGCGCCACGCCCTCGCCCGACGGTCGCCTGCTGCTCGTGACTCAGTGGAGCCGGCCCTACTCGTATCTCGTCCCCGTCACCCGCTTCCCCACGAAAATCACCGTCCACGATCGCGCGGGCAAACTCGTCCACACCGTCGCCGAGTTGCCGCTCGCGGAGAGCATCCCGATTCCCACCGGCTCCGTGCGCACCGGGCCGCGCGGCGTCACCTGGCGCGCCGACACGCCCGCGACGCTGAGCTGGATGCAGGCGCTCGACGGCGGCGACGCCGGCCGCGAGGCCGCGCTGCGCGACGAGTGGTTCACGCACGCCGCCCCGTTCACGGGCGCCCCCATGTCGCAGCAGAAGTTCGCGCTCCGCACCTTCGGCGTCACCTGGGGCGACGACCAGCGCGCGCTCGTCACCGAATCGTGGACCAAGACCCGCAAGGTCCGCACGTGGCTCGTCGCGCCCGGCAGCCCCGGCGCCGCGCCCACGCTGCTCTTCGACCGCTCCTCCGAGGATCGCTACAACGCTCCCGGCACGCCCGTGCTCACGCGCAACGCCTTTGGCCGCCTCGTGCTCCTCACGAGCGCCGACAAATCGAAACTCTACTACGACGGCGCCGGCGCCTCACCCGAGGGCGACCGCCCGTTCCTCGACGAGCTCGATGTCGCCACCAAGAAAACGCGCCGTCTCTGGCGCAGCACCGCGCCGCACTACGAGACCTTCGTCGCTCACCTCGACGACGGCCTGAAGCGCATCATCACCTCGCGCGAGGCGATCACCGAGCCGGCGAATTATTTCTTCCGCACGCTCGGCGTGGCCGACGACGCGCAGGCCCTCGCGCCCATCACCAAGTTCCCGAATCCGTTCCCGCAGTTCGCCGCGGTGAAGAAGGAAGTCATCACCTACAAACGCGCCGACGGCGTCGCGCTCTCCGGCACGCTCTATCTGCCGCCCGGCCGCGCTGCGCTCGACGGACCGCTGCCCACGCTGCTCTGGGCCTACCCGCGCGAATTCAAGGACGCCGATGCCGCCGGCCAGGTGAAGGAGTCGCCGTATCGGTTTATCCGCGTCAGCCCGCTTGGCCCGCTGCCCTTCGTGCTCGCCGGCTACGCCGTGCTCGACGATCCCACGATGCCGATCATCGGCGCCGGCAAGGCCGAGCCCAACGACACCTACGTGCCCCAGCTCGTCGCCAGCGCCAAGGCCGCGATCGACGAACTGGTGCGCCGCGGAGTGACCGACCCGAAGCGCGTCGCCGTCGCGGGCCACAGCTACGGCGCGTTCATGACGGCCAACCTCCTCGCGCACTCCGACCTCTTCGCCGCCGGCATCGCGCGCAGCGGCGCCTACAACCGCACGCTCACGCCCTTCGGTTTCCAAGCCGAGGAGCGCACATTCTGGCAGGCCCCCGAGGTGTATGCGACGATGTCGCCCTTCAACCACGCCAACAAAATCAAGTCGCCAATCCTCCTCGTGCATGGCGCCGTGGACAACAACCCCGGCACGTTCCCCATCCAGAGCGAGCGCTTCTACAACGCCCTCAAGGGCCACGGCGCGACGACGCGCTACATCCAGCTCCCACACGAGTCGCACGGCTACCGCGGCCGCGAAAACGTCCTGCACCTCCTCTGGGAAACGGAAAAGTGGCTCGACACCTACGTGAAGCCGGCGGCGAAGGACGCGGGGAAGAAGTGAGCGCGCCTCATGATGACCGGGATGGTCGAGCCGGTGTGAACGACGGCTATGCAACACAGCCGTCAAAACTCGGCTGGGAGCTCCTCGACTTGCTGCGTTACTGCGAAACAAACTGCGTAGCCGAGTGCTGTGGCATTGAGGCCTTCGACTTTTCCCCAATTCACATGGCGTCATGGTTGCTCGGCCGAGATCACGGTGCCAACGGTCCGCATGGCATGGCGCTAAACGAAGCAATCAAGCGCTGGCGAAAAGAGTGCGGTATCGCCTCCAACAAGGGCTACACATCCGACGAGAAGGAACTCGGATTGACCTTTTCACCTCAGGCGGTGGACGCGTTGTGCGACGTGCTTGAAGCAAACCTGATCGTCGCGATCGAACTCATCAGACGCGAGGGAGCACGGAGCCCCAAGCAGACCTTTCAGGAACGGATGAACGAACTGAAAGCGATCGAGTAGACCCAACCCTCACGCACCACGCATCTTCTTCCAAATCGCCAGACACCGCTCGGCGGTTTCCAGCTCCGAGTAGCGGCTGCCTTCCTGCTCCATCAGGTAAAACTCCACGCCACCCACGGACTCGGCGGCAGCGATGAGTTCCTTCCACGGCGTCACGCCCTCGCCGAACAGGACGCGGTAGGCCTTCTCCTCCTCGCGGGTGCCG
>JANOCA010000322.1:0-1807 GCA_031411915.1 Opitutaceae bacterium | reverse complement strand
CTTCACGCCGAGGTGACGCGCCGCGTCGCGCGAGAGCGTGTCGCGGAGGAAGAGAAACGCGGCGCCGTCCACGATTTCGCGCAGCGCGGGATCGACGCGCGACGACGGCACCTTGGCCAGAGCGGTGCGCAACTCGGCGAGGGTGCCGCCCTCGGAGAAGCGATCGCCACCCATGCCCGAGACAGGATCAAACGTGATGCCGAGCACGCCGTAGGGCTTGCCGGTGATTTTTTTCCACGCGGCGAAATCGGCCGACGCCGAGAAGTGCGCGGCGGAGGCATGCACCGCGAGGTCGCAGTCGGCGAAAGCCCGCGCCAGCTCGGGCGTCGAGGGCCGGCCGTCTTTGCCGATCACGCCGTCGACGAAGCGCACCCGGGGAAACGCTTTCACGAGCAGCTCGCGCGCGCCGAACTCGAGGCTGCGCGGCCAGAGGGTGAGCTCGGCCTCGGGCCAGTGACGCTCCAGCAGGCGGAGCGCGCCGGGCGTGTGCGCGATGTCACCGATGTTGACGCTTTGCCACGCGGAGCGCACGAGCACGCGCGGCGGGCGCGCGGCGGCGGCGTGGATCGGACGCGATGCCAGGGCCGCGGCGGAGCCGGCGGCGAATTGGAGAAAGTGACGGCGGTCCATGGAAGAAATGTGGGGACAACGTTCAGAACTCGAAGTTGGTGGTGAGCCGCCTTGTCGTCGGTGGCTGGGTCACGGCATGGATCACTTCGCGACGGCAAGGGCGACACTCTCGACCATGCGGCGCTGCAGGGCGGCGACGCGGCTCATCACCCCGGCGACACGCTGGCGCGCTTTCGGCAGGTCCTCGTGGATGGTGCGGAGCGCCGACCAAAGCTGCTCGCCGGTCGCCTCGGTCGACTCGAAGAGCCAGTCGCCGAGGCCGATGTCGGCGAACATCTGGCCCTTGGTGGTATCGACCGGGTTGCGGACGTGCAGCATCGGCGTGCCGGCGGCGAGCGCGATGATCGGGGAGTGGCACTCGGCGCTCACGACGGCGCGGGCGTGCGCGTAGAGCGAGGCCGCCTCGTCGGGCAGCCAGAAGGTGTCGCGCCACACGACGCGCTGCTTCACGTCGTCCGGCAGCGGATCGATCAGTTGCTCTTTCGCCGTGCCGATCTGGTAGGTCATCTCCGGGCAGGCGACGACCCGCGCTCCCGTCTGCCGCACCCAGCGCACGATCAGGTCGCGCAGCGCGGCGTGATCCTGGGTGGCGGATGCGGCGTTCAACGCATCGGTTTCGTAGTCGGCGGCGCCGCGTGGCAGGTTTTTCACCCGGTAATACGGTGTGTAGCGCAGCCGTGGGACCACGCAGATGTAGTCTTCCACCGCGAGGCCATGGCGCTTGCGCCAGTCGGCCGCGCGGGTCTCGTCGCGCAGGTCAAAGGCGAAGCAGCCCTCCGGCCCGAACTCGAGCACGCCGGGCTTCAGCTCCTCCCGTTGCAGATAACGCAGGCCGAGCGTGTCGCGCGGATAGATGAACGCGGCTTTCTCGTAGAGCGGGCGCGGGCCGAACTTTTTCTCGAACGCGCCCCGCGGCAGCCGCTCGATCTCGGCGCCCAGTTCGCGCAAGGTCAGGCCCAGAGGCCGGGTGCGTCGGTCCGTGATCGGATCGAATGACGAGCCGAAGAGTCCGAACGGCCGCCCGGTTGGCGCCCAGTCGGTGTAGGTGCGAGCGTTCTTCGCGGGTGACACGAAGAAGTTCGCGGCGGCCCACGCCTCGGCGAGCGCGGGAGTCGATGGCTTGCCGCGCGCATCGATCTCGCCCTCGGCGATGCGCAGCCGCGGAAACGCCCGCGTG
>JANOCA010000321.1:0-7422 GCA_031411915.1 Opitutaceae bacterium | reverse complement strand
CAGGCGACGAGCGTTTCGGCCTGACGAATCAAATGCGACGCGCTGCAGTTTACGTTTCATCGAACATAGCTGAAGGCTGCTCACGAGCGTCAAAACCCGATTTCCGGCGCTTCATTGAAATCGCCGCCGGCTCAGCCTTTGAGATTGTCTCCCAAGCGCGAATCGCGCGCACACAAGGCTTTCTTTCACCCGACACCCACGTTCGCCTGTATCGCGACGCGCTCGAAATCGTCCGGATGCTCACGGGCCTGCGCGATTCTCTGCGGGATTAGTTCTTTCAACTTTCAACCTTCAACTTTCAACTGCCGTCCCCTTCGAGTGTCCGAATTCCTCCAACAGCTCCTCAACGGCCTCTCCCTCGGCGCCATCTACGCCCTCATCGCGCTCGGCTACACGATGGTCTATGGCGTCCTGCGCTTCATTAACTTCGCGCACTCGGACGTGTTCATGGTCGGGTCGTTCATCGGCTACTATGCCGGCAAACTCGTGCCAGCCCACACGATGTGGGGTGGTTTCGCCGTGTTGCTCACCGCGATGATCGGCTGCGCGCTGCTCGGCATGACCATAGAGCGCCTCGCCTATCGTCCGCTGCGTGGCGCGGCCACGCTTAACGTTCTAATAACCGCCATCGGCGTGTCGCTGCTGCTGGAATATTCCGGCCAGGTCTTTTTCGGCGCGGCGCCGCGCACTTTCCCCGAGGTTTTCCCGGTCAAAAATTTCCAGGTCGGCACCCTCACGCTCTCCAGCAACCAAATCGCCGTCATCCTCGTCGCGACCGCGCTGATGTTCGTCCTCCAGTTCATCGTCCACCGCACCAAGATTGGCACCGCGATGCGGGCCGTCTCGCTCAACCCCCGCGCCGCGCAGCTCGTGGGCGTGAACAACGATGTCGTCATCTCGTTCACCTTCGGCCTCGGCTCCGCGCTCGCCGGCGCCGGCGGCATTCTCTACGCGCTCAACTACCCCTCGATCGATCCGCTGATGGGAGTGATGCCCGGGCTCAAGGCCTTCGTCGCCGCCGTGCTCGGCGGCATCGGCAACATTCCCGGCGCCGCGCTCGGCGGCCTGCTGCTCGGCACGGTCGAGACGTTTGTGAGCGGCAGCCAGTGGTCGACCTACAAGGACGCGATCGCCTTCGCGATCCTCATCGCGATTTTGCTCTTCCGGCCGGCGGGCCTGCTCGGGAAATTCACCGTGGAGAAAGTCTGAGCCATGCCCAAGCCGCACCTCGCACTCCTCGCCGCGCTGCTGGTCGCCTTCGGCCTCTCGCATTTCTCCGACAAGATCGACCCCTACCATCTCGACGTCCTGATCGGCATCGGGATCAACATCATCCTCGCCGTCTCGCTCAACCTGGTGAACGGCTACACGGGCCAGTTTTCACTCGGGCACGCGGGCTTCATGTCGGTCGGCGCCTATTTCACGGCGGCAGCAACGATGGGGTTGTTGACCTTACCAATAGTCGATCTTGGAAAAATCATCACGCTTTCGGCAGGGAGCATCGAGACTTTTGGCGACCTTAAACAGGTGGTTGGTGAACGAATAATTTGGGTGCTGGCGGCGATCTATGACTGCATCGCGTTTGTCGCAAATCCCGTGTTCGAAGCGATCCGTTCTTTGCCAGCCATTCCACAATTTTTTTGCGCCCTTATTCTAGGAGGAGTTGTGGCCGCAGGCGCGGGTTACTTGATTGGCAAGCCTTCTCTCCGGCTCAAGGGCGACTACCTCGCGCTCGTCACCCTCGGCTTCGGCGAGATCATCCGGGTGATTTTCCAGAACGTCGAAAAATTCGGCGGCGCGCTCGGCCTTAACGGCGTTCCCGCCCACACGACGGTCTTCTGGGTGATCTCATTCGTGGCCCTCACGGTCTTCACGGTCACGTGCCTCGTGAATTCCACCTACGGGCGGGGCTTCCTCGCCACGCACGACGACGAGATCGCCAGCGAGGCCGTGGGCCTCGACACCACGCGCTACAAAATCGTGGCGTTCGTCGTGGGCGCGTTTTTCGCCGGCATCGCCGGCGGACTCTACGGACACTTCAAGCTCACGATCACGCCCACCGGATTTGATTTCACGAAGAGCATCGAGATCGTCGTGATGGTTATCCTCGGCGGCATGGGCAACACGCTCGGCGTCATCCTGGCCGCCATCGTGCTCACACTTCTTCCAGAACTGCTCCGCCCCATTGCCGAATATCGCATGATCATCTACTCGCTCCTGCTCATCGTGCTGATGTTAGTCCGGCCGCAGGGGCTTTTCAGGCGGCAGAATGATCTCCCGTCGGTCGATGCGGGCAAATACGCCAAGCGCGGCGTCGTTTGGTTTTCAGGAGCTACGGCGCTAGTGATCTTGTTCCTCCTCCTGAGCGGGCGACTTGAACCCAAGGGAATTCTCGAAGCCGTGATTCGCGGCGCAGCGTCCTCAGTTGTCTTAAGTGGCCTTATTTGGCTCTACGTTAGGCTTCTTGGGTCTAAGCAAGGAACGTCATGAACCCCACGCCCGCCCCTCCCGCCGACTCGCCGGAGAACATCCTCTGGCACGGCACGCCATCGCAGTGGACCAACTTCGGCTCCTACCTCCTCTGCCTCCTGCTCGCCGGCGCGGTCGTCGCGGTTTATCTGGCCATGACGCCCGCGCAGCCGCTCATCCTCATCGGGCTTGCGATTCCGCTGCTGTGGGCGCTTTGCCTCTGGATCGCCACGAGCACCGAGCGCTACACGCTCACCAGCGAGCGCATCCGGCTCACGACCGGACTGCTCTCCAAGACTACGCAGGAGCTCGAACTCTACCGCGTGCGCGACTACAAGGTCGTCGAGCCATTCTGGCTGCGGCTCGTGGGCGTGGGCCACGTCGTGCTCACGAGTTCCGATCGCACCACGCCGCAGACGGTGCTCCGCGCCGTCCCGCACGCCACCGCGCTCAAGGATCAAATCCGCGCCCACACCGAGCGCATGCGCCAGCGCCGCGGTGTCCGCGACCTCGACATCGATCCGCACGCCCCGCCGCCGCCAGCCTGATGTCCGCCCCGCTCCTCCAGCTCGAACAGGCCACGATCCGTTTCGGCGGGCTCACCGCCGTCAACGCCCTCGACTTCACCGTGCGGGAAAACGAGCTCTGCGGCCTCATCGGGCCCAACGGCGCGGGCAAGACCACCGTCTTCAACATCATCACCGGCGTTTATCAGACCACGAGCGGCACCGTCTCATTCAACGGCCGCAGCGTGGCCGGCCTCCGCGTCAACCAGATCGTCGAGCGCGGCATTGCGCGGACGTTCCAGAACATCCGGCTGTTCGGTTCGCTCTCGGTCTTCGACAACGTCCGCGTCGCCTGTAATCTCCACCGCGCCGCGGCCCCCGTGCAGTCGCTCGTGCGCCTCGGCGCCTTCCGCCGCGACGAGGCCGCGATCGAGAAGCGCGCCGAGGAGCTGCTGGAGATTTTCAACCTCGGCCGTTTCCGCGACGAACCCGCGAAGAGCCTGCCCTACGGCGAGCAGCGCCGCCTCGAGATTGTGCGCGGCCTCGCGACCAAGCCCCAGCTCCTCCTCCTCGACGAGCCCGCCGCCGGCATGAACCCGACGGAGAAGCAGGAACTCATCCGCCTGATTCAGCAGATCCAAAAGCAGTTCAACCTCTCCATTCTCCTCGTCGAGCACTCGATGAAAGTCGTGATGGGCGTCTGCCAGCGCATCGCCGTCCTCGACTACGGCGTTAAAATCGCCGAGGGCACGCCCGCCGAGATCCAGGCCGACAAGAAAGTCATCGAGGCCTACCTCGGCGAGGACCACAAGACGGCGGCCGCGCATCACTGATTTCCTTGAAACCACTAATCCGCACTAGTCCAAGGAAATGGTTGGGAATTCAAACCACGCGTTTTCTGAATTCCTCCTCATTCCCATTCATGAGTGTGCATTAGTGGTAAGAACAAGAACGTCCGAATGCTTTCAGTTACCGACCTCCACGTTTCCTATGGCGCGATTAACGCGCTTTCCGGCATCTCGTTCACGATCGAGCCGGGCGCGATTGTCACGCTCATCGGCGGCAACGGCGCGGGCAAGACCACCACGCTCCGCACCATCTCCGGTTTGCTGCGCGCGAAGACAGGCCGGGTCTCGTTCCTCGGCGAGGACATCTCCGGCACCGCCCCGCACCACATCGTCGCGCGCGGCCTCTGCCATGTCCCCGAGGGGCGGATGGTGTTTTCCAATCTCACCGTCGACGAAAACCTCGCGATGGGCGCCTACCTGCAAAAAGACGCCGCGCTCAACGCGAAGAATCGCGACTACGTCTTCACGATTTTCCCCCGCCTGAAGGAACGTCTCAAGCAGACCGCCGGCACGCTCTCCGGCGGCGAGCAGCAAATGCTCGCCATCGGCCGCGCACTGATGGGGAATCCGAAATTCTTGATGCTCGACGAGCCCTCGCTCGGCATCGCCCCCCGGCTCATCAGCACCATCTTCGAGAAGATCGTGGAGATTAACCGCGAGCGCGGCATCACGATCCTGCTCGTCGAGCAGAATGCCAACCTCGCGCTCGACATCTCGACCTACGCCTACGCGCTCGAGACCGGCCGCATCGTGATGCACGGCGACAGCAAGAAGCTCCGCGCCGACCCGCAACTCAAGGCCGCCTACCTCGGCGGTTGAGCGGCGCCGTCCCGACTGTCCGGCCGCGCCTCGCGTTGTGCGCCGGCGCGCGCGATTCACTTTTCCGATCATGCGCCCCGCCCTGCTCCACCTCGCATTCGTCGCGTTACTCCTATCGATCCCATCTGCCATCCTGCGCGGCGCCGATTCCTCCTCCTCCGACTCCCCGTGGCCCGCGCTCACCAAGGAGAACAAACCCTGGACCCGCTGGTGGTGGCCCGGTAGCGCGGTGGACAAGGCCAGCCTCACGTGGCAGCTCGAAAAACTCGCGGCCGCCGGCATCGGCGGCGTCGAGATCACGCCCATCTACGGGGCCAAGGGCGCCGAGTCGCGCTACATCGATTTCCTCTCACCCAAGTGGATGGAGATGCTCGAGCACGTCGGCCGCGAGGCGAAGCGCCTCGGGCTCGGCGTCGATATGGCGACCGGCACCGGCTGGCCTTTCGGCGGACCGTGGATCGATGAACCCAACGCGCTCCAGCGCGCCGTCCTTCGCGACGGCAAGATCGTCGGCGAACCGTCGAAGATGCTCGTCAAGCGCGCCGCGCCCGGCGGCGAGGGCCTCGTGGTCGATCCGTTTTCGGCCGACGCGCTCCGCGGTTATCTCGCGCCGTTCGACAAGGCGTTTGCCAATTTCCCGCGCGGGCTCGTGCGCGGCCAGTTCCACGACTCGTTCGAGTATTTCCAGGCGAGCTGGACCGCCAAGCTCCCCGAGGTGTTTCGCGCCATGCACGGCTACGACATCCAGCAGTTCGCCACCGAGCTCACCGCGCGCAACGCCGCCGACGTGAAGACCATCGACCGCGACACCCTCGCGCGCATCAAGAGCGACTACCGCGACACCCTCGCCGCGCTGCACCTCGACTACCTCACCACGTGGGTGAAATGGTCGCACGACAAAGGCTGGCTCGTCCGCAACCAATCGCACGGCGCCCCCGCCAACCTCCTCGATCTCTACGGCGCGGTGGACATCCCCGAGACGGAGACCTTCGGCTCCACGCCGTTTCCCATCCCCGGCCTCCGCCGCAACCGCGACGAGATCCGCACCGGCAACGAGCAGGACCTCCCCGAGCCGCTCGTCATGCGCATGGCGTCCTCCGCCGCGCACGTGATGGGCCGCCGTTACGCCTCGAGCGAGACGGCCACGTGGCTCCGCGAACACTGGAAGGAGTCGCTCGCCTACGTGAAGCCCGAGATCGACGCCGTCTTCGCCAGCGGCATCAACCACGTCTTCTACCACGGCACCGTCTTCTCGCCGCAGGACGCCGCGTGGCCCGGCTGGCTCTTCTACGCCTCCACGCAGTTCAACCCCAACAACACCTGGTGGGACGACTTCGGCGCGCTCAACCGCTACGTCGCGCGCGTGCAGTCCGTGCTCCAAGCCGGCCAGCCCGACAACGACATCCTCCTCTACTGGCCCCTCGCCGACGTGTGGGACAACGCCGACGGCCTCGCCAAGATGCTCACCGTCCACGACGTGAAATTCCTGACCGAGCAACCGGTCGGAAAAATCGCCCACCAACTCGCCGCGAAGGGCTACCAGTTTGACTACATCTCGGACGCGCAGCTCCAGCAGACGAAAGCCGACAAGGGTGAACTCGTCACCCCCGGCTCTCGCTACAAAGTGATCGTTGTCCCCGCGACACGGCGGATGCCCGTCGCGACGCTCCAGAAACTCGCGGCCCTCGCGCAGTCGGGAGCGAAAGTGATCTTCGAGAAACTGCCCGAGGACGTGCCGGGATATGGACGGCTTGAGCAACGGAGGACTGAGTTCAAGGCCCTCATGGCAACGCTGACTCGCGCTGCGACCGTGCGCCCCGATGTGCCGCGTGAGCTGTCGTCGCACGGACTGAGTTCCGACGAGGCGTTTCGACGCGACGGCCTGAACGTCATTCGCCGCAAGACGGCCGATGGTTTCTACTACTTCGTTAGTAACCACTCACCGAATATTTTCTTCGGTCCGATTCCGGGAAATTCCCCCAATTCGCACGCCCTCATTCTCGATCCTCTCACCGGACATGTCGCGTTGCCGCTTCGGCACAAATCAGTCCACGAACTTTTCGCCACGCACCATTTCGAACTCTTACCCGGACAATCGATGATCATTCGCAGGAGCAGCAACCCACCTCCTGCCGATGTGCCAATGTGGCAATTTTCGTTCATCAATCGGATGTCGGCCTCCCCGCTAACGGGCTTGTGGAATATTTCCTTCACCAAAGGCGGCCCTGAGTTCCCGCCCGCGCTCACCACGACCGAGCTGAAATCCTGGACCGATCTCGGCGGCGATGAGGCCAAGCGCTTCGGCGGCACCGCGCGCTACCGGCTCGAATTCGACGCGCCGGCCGCCAAGTCCGACGCGTGGCTCCTCGACCTCGGCGACGTGCGCGAGAGCGCCCGCGTGCGGCTCAACGGCCAGGACCTCGGCACCGCGTGGAGCATACCGTTTCAGGTGCGCCTCGACGGCGCGTTGCTCAAGCCCACTGGCAACGTCCTTGAACTCGATGTCACCAACCTCGCCGCCAACCGCATCCGCGACCTGGACCAGCGCAAGGTGGACTGGAAAATCATGCGCGAGATCAATTTCGTGAACATCAACTACCGGCCCTTCGACGCGAGCAACTGGCCCCTCACGCCCTCCGGCCTGCTCGGCCCCGTCACACTCACGCCGCTGCGCGCGACGCAGCCGTAGCGCTTCGTTTTGTTTGATGTAGGCGGGGTGCCCTCACCCCGCTTCGTTCGCAAGCGACACCGCTTCAATGCGGGGTGAGGGCACCCCGCCT
>JANOCA010000320.1:0-29383 GCA_031411915.1 Opitutaceae bacterium | reverse complement strand
CACCCCGCCTACATCTCGAACCATCAGAATCAGGGAGCGGTGATCCCAGCCGATGCTCCAGATGGGATCGGTGGCGGGGTTCTTGTTGCCGGTGAGATCGCCGGGGCCGGTGACCTCGGTGAACTGGTTGCGGCGGACGATGGTCCACTTGTCGCTCTTGCCGTCCCACTCGGCGAGGACGCCGCTGGGGATGTCGGGCTTGATGCGGGCCAACGCGCCGTGCTCGCCGTTGTTGGCGTAGACGACGACGCCCTGGCCGGAGTAGAAGCCCTTGCCGTGATAACCCGGCAGATCGGCGCGGCGAAACGGCTCCTTCACCTGCTCGTCGCGGAACAGCTCCGTGACCTCGAGCGTGCGCACGTCGACCTCGTAGAATCCCTCCTCCATTGACGCGTAGTAGAGCTTGTTCGCGGGATCGGTGAGGTGGCGGGCGTTGCCGGTGGGGCGGCCAAACATGCGCTCGAACGGAATCGCGCGCACGCGCCGCTGCGCGTCGATGGCGTAGGGGCCGATGAAGAGCTGCTGCGACTCGGCGTGGATGAAGCGGTTCGCCGGCGTGCCGCCGATGCTCTCGGGGCGGACAATCTGCCGGAGGTCGGGCGTGATTTCGTAGAGCTTGTCGCTGCCGCCCTTGGGCTGGTGCGGCGCGTAGGTGACGACCCAGAGCCGGTCGGCCCACGGCACGACCGCGCCCGTGCCGCACTCGTGGTGCGTGTTGAACATCGCGAGATGCGGGTAGATCCCGCTGATCGCGCGCGGCGCCTCGGCGGAGAAAGCCACGGCGCAAACACCGAGGGAAAGTGCGCCGAGGGACAGTCTCATCAGTAGGTGAGGCGCGTGGTGATCGCGAGCCGGCGCGGGGTGTAGAAATAGCCGGCGTAGGCGAATGTGCCGTTGGCGGCGCGGATTTGGTGGAGCACGCGCTGCTCGTCGAGGAGGTTGCTCACGTTGACTTGCACGCTGGCGCGCACGAAGCGGTTCACGCGGAAGCCGTAGGAGGCGAACAGATCGTTCGTGAAGCGGTTCGGGTAGTAATACATCTTCCGCTTCCCGGCGTCGGCGGCGTCGGTATACATGAAGGCGCGGTGGTTCTGCTGGAAGCTCGTGACGAGGCCGGCGCGCAAGCCGCGGAGGCGGCCCTCGGTGAAGGTGTAGGTGTTGACGAGGCTGTAGGCCCGCTCGGCGTAGCCGGCGGTCTTCTCGCCGGCGCGGCGCACGATGAGCGTGCCACCCGAGGGCGACACGAAGCCGAGCTGGTGATCGGTGATGGGCAGGCCGCTGACACCGGTGCCGACACCGGGGGTGAGGAGGCCGAGGTTCTGCGCGTTGGTGATCTGGCCGCCTTCGCCGTCGAGAGTGGCGAAGTAGGGGCTGTTGGGATCGCGGAGCATCGCGAGCGAGAGCGGGATCATCGCGGAGTTCGGATCGCGCGGATCGGAGGGCACGGTGAAGGGGGCGACGGCCGAGGTGGGCGTGGCCTTGATGCCGACGACCTGCTGGCCACCGACGGTGGTGGTATTGAACTGGTCGTTGTAGAACTGGGGCAGCGTGACGTTGCTACGTTCGGAACCGTTGGCGGTGGCGAAGTTGAGCCGCATTTCCCAACCCTTGAGCGGCTTGGCGGAGAGGGTGACGTTGTAGCCGTCGGAGGTCTTGCTGTAGGTGTAGGCGTTGCCGCCGAAGCGGCCGTTGATGCCGTTCGGATCGATGTCGTCGCGATTGCCGAAGGTGGCGGTGAAGTTCTGCGCCTCGGACTGGTAGTAGTTGATCGCGCCGGAGAGGCGGCGCTCCCAGAGGTCGAGCTTGAAGCCGATGTCCTTGCTCACGCCCTTGCCGGCGGGGAGCGGGTTGTTGAAGAGGTCGCGCGTGGTGTCGAAATTGATTTTGCCGTTCGACGAGTAGCTGAGCGACATGCGCAGGTCCTTGATCGGGGTGTCGAAGACGGTGCCGAGGTTGAGACCGTCGTAGGAGATGGGGCCGCGGCTGATGCCAGTGGCCTTGCGGAGCCCGGTGGCTTCCTCCTTGCGGATGCCAGCCATCGTGTCGATGCGGCCGCCCCACCAGTCGGAGAAGAGGCTGGCGCCCCAGCTCTTCTCGTTCGTGTCGTCCATGATGTAGGAGCCGTTGCCGGGGGCGGTGGCGCTGGGCACGCCGGACATGCCCATCGGGTTGGTGGCGGTGGCGGGCACGGCGCCCGAGTAGACTTGCGGCGCGGATTTGTAGATGCGGCCGTTGGGATGCTTGATGGTTTCCGTCGGCCAATCCTGGCCGCCGAGAATCGTCTCGGGGAACATCGGAACCCAGACGCTGGGCATGAGGTTGCGGCCGGACTCGGCGTTGGTGATCTGGGCGAGGTTCTGGATGATGTTGCCTGAGGCGTCGGTCTCGTAGAAGCGCGAGGTGTATTGGTTGGACCACGATTCCATGTCCTGCCGAAACACGTTGGCTTGGTGACGGCCGAACCAACGCCCGAGATCCTTCTGGTAGGCGAGCGCGCCGCGGTAGCCGCGGGCGCCGGTGAAGAAGGGCGTGGCGACCACCGAGGTGTTGAACGCCCACTTCTGCCCGATTTGGCCGGTGACGGGATCGACGTAGTTGTTGCCGACGGCGCCTGGGGCGAAGACCGTGGTGCTGCTGGCGCGGGGCGCCTCGTTGACGCGCGCGTCGTGGCCGTAGCGGAGCTGGATCGCGAGGCCCTCCATGATCGTGGCCTCGGCGACGACGGACTTGATGCGGTTGAAATAGACGTCGCGGTGGTAGGGGCCGACGGCGGAGTCGACCTTGTCGAGATCGATGATGCCGCCCGTCAGCGCGACGACCTCGGGGAAGGCGACGAGGTAGCGGGCGCTCTTGTTGTCCACGTTGGTGGCGGTGAGGTTGCCGGGCACGTTGACAATCGGCGCGCCGCGGGGGTCGCGCGCGGGCAACTGCCAGGAGAGGGGCGCCCGCACGGTCGAGGCCTGGGCGAAAATGGTGTCGCGGCTGTAGTAGCGGTATTCGCCACGGATCTGGAGGCGCTTCCACGGCTGGACGGTGGCGGCGATGTGGTAGCCCTCGGCATAGCGGCCGAGGCCGGGGCGGGAATATTTCGTGTCGTCCTTCACGCCGTTGAAGCGGACGGCGAAGTATTTTTCGCCGACCTGGGCATCGACGGTGTAGCGGCGCGAGCCCTCGGAATCGCCGGTGGCGCTCCATGTCATCGTGGGGCGGCGTCTCAGGTAGGCGCGCTTGGAGGCGCTCGTGATGACGCCGCCGGCGTCGCCGGAGCCGAAGAGAAGGGAGTTGGAGCCGCCGATGGCCTCGACGCGGTCGATGTCGAAGGTGTCGAGCAGCGTGGTGTCGGAACGGAGGAAGCCGTCGCGGCGGGGGTTGTTGATCTGGAGCCCGCGCATCGTCATCGACTTTGGGTCCTGGCGATCGCCATCGACCATGCCGCGCACGTCCTCGCCGCCGTTGATGACGGCGGCGCCGAGACCGCCAATTTTCCAGAGCATGTCGGTCATGTCCACCGTGCCCATGTCGTCGAGCATCTGGCGATTGAAGACTTTGGCATCGAGGGGGGTCTTGCTGAGCGAGGTGTTGGTGCCGGTGACGGAGTTGGTGTTGGTGGCGTCGTAGGTGTCGCGGGCGTCGTCCTTCACCTCGAAGACATTGAGGAGCACGGTGTCCTCCTTGGCGGCGGTCGCAGCCGGCGTGACGGCCTGGGCGAACAGCGAGGGCGCGAGCGCGAACAGGAGAATGGAGACCAAGGCAGGCAGGAGCGCGCGGGAGGTGGGGGTCATAGCAGGGGTTAGGGTGTGGGTTGGGAGGAAAGCACCGCTGACGGCACAACCGAGGAAGCGGGATTTCACGGGAGAGTTGTCGCCAGCGGGCGAAGGTAACACTGGCCCGCGAGATTTATTTTCAGAATCGTGTGTTGTCGAACCTGTCTTGGGACAACCTTCCTTGCGAAGCATGATTTCGGACACCGAGGAAAAGCAGTGGGTGCGGGCGGCCCGGCAGGGGGACGCCGATGCGTTTGCCGCGCTGGTCGAGCGCCACCACCGGGGCGTGCGCGCCTGCCTCGTCGCCCGCATGCACGATTCGCACGAGGCCGAGGATCTGGCGCAGGAGGTGTTCGTGACGGCCTTCCGCAAGCTCGATGAATTCGATCCCGAGCGGCCGCTGGCGCCGTGGCTGCGCAGCATCGCGCTGAACCTCCTGCGCAACCACTGGCGGAAATTCCGTGCGCAGGCGATCGGCGGCAACGCCGAGCTCGCGAGCCTGCTTGATCGCCAGATCGCCGCCGAGTGCGGCCCCGCGCGCGAGCCGCTGCTGCATGCGGCGCTGCGCGACTGCCTGGAGCGGATGGACGGCCCCGCGCGCGATCTGCTGCACCGGCGCTACGGCGAGGAGGAATCCGTGCGCGAGATCGCCACGCGGCTTCAGCGTGGCTATTCGGCGCTGACGATGCAGCTGCACCGGCTCCGCGAAATACTCGCGGACTGCGTCGGCCGCAAGGTGCGCAACCTCGAATTTCCGGCATGACGCCCGACGAACAACAGCAGCTGCTCGCCCGCGCATGCGCGGACGAACTCTCGCCCGAAGAGGCGGCGCGCCTGCTCGACGCTTGCCGGCGCGACCCGGAGCTCCTGGCCAAGCTGGGCCGGCTGACGATCGTCGAGCGGCTGCTCTCGCACGGTCACCGTTACCCCGACGACGGTGCGTTTGTGCGCGAGGTCGCCGCGCGCCTGCAGCTGCCGCCGGCGGAATCCTTTGCGTCCGCGCTGCGCCAGGCTTGGTGGCGTGTCCACTGGGCTTGGGCCGCGGTCCTGGTGCTGGGTGTCACGACTTGGTGGGCGCTCAAGCCGGCCGCGCCCGAGGCGCACATCGTGCGCATGGAAGCGGCGTCGTGGGATGCGAGTCATGTTTCGCCGAAGGTCGGCGACAAACTCGAGTTCCGCCGGCTGCAGCTCGCCGGCGGACTCGTCGAGCTGAAGTTTGCCCTCGGCGCGACCGTGATTGTCGAGGGGCCGGCCGACTTCGAGGTGCTCGGGCCGCAGCATGCGTTTCTCCACCGCGGCCGGGCCGTGACCCGCCTGCCGAAGGGGACGAAGGGCTTCATTCTCGACAGCCCTCGCGGGCGGCTCATCGACCAAGGCACTGAGTTTGGCGTGAGCGTCGGCCCGGGCGGCGACACCGAGGTGCATGTGCTGGAGGGCGAAGTCGAGGCGGTGCCGCGCAACCAGCCGCAGCAGGCCGTGCAACTCACCGTGAACCAAGCGGCGCGCCTCACGCCCCAGAGCGTCGAGCAATTTGCGGCCGATGCCGTCGGCTTCATCACCGACCTGCCTCCGCCCTCCGTGGGCGCGATTGGGTTTCTGCATTGGTCGTTCGACGAGGGCCAGGGCGGTGTCTCCGTGAATCGCGGGCGGGGTCTCGGCGCGCCGCAGGCCCGGGCGATCTTTCGGACTTACCCTGCGGGCGCAGCCGGCCCGCAGTGGATTGCGGGGCAGTTTGGCGCGGGGCTGGCCCTCGACGGCAAGGACGACTTTGTGGAGTGCGAATTTCCCGGCATCCCCGGCGGCGAGCCGCGCACGGTGGCGTTTTGGGTGAAGGTGCCGCGCGACTCGGGCGTCGACGAAGGTTACGGCATCATCAACTGGGGCACCAACAAGCCCGGCCTCGCCTGGCAGATCTCGGTCAACCCCGCTGCGCATGAAGGCCCGCTCGGCCGGCTCCGGCTGGGCGTGCACCAGAGCTTTGTCGTCGGCACGACCGATCTTCGCGACGACCGCTGGCACCACTGCGCCGTGGTGATGTATGGCGGGCATCGGCCCGATGCCGGCACGCACATCCTGCTCTACCTCGACGGGGAGTTGGAGCCGGCGGCCCGCAAAGCCGTGGGCCAGATCCGCACCCAGATCACCGGACCCGAGGCGCACAACATGTGGCTCGGCCGCAACCTCGGCTTCCAAAGCATCGATCGGCCCTACTCGCTGGGCCGGTTTTTCCGCGGCGCGATCGACGAGATCTTCGTCGTCAACGCCGCGCTGGATCAGGAGCAGATCCGCTCGCTGATGAAATACAACCGGCTGCTCCCGTCGCCCGCGATGGCGCAGTCCGCTCCGCGCTGAGCGGAAGTGTTGCAGCCGGAAGGCGGGCCGTGCGCTCCGTGGGCGGCAAACGTGGACGGAGCTGCCCCAACTGCGCGCGCCGTTTCGACATGCTCAAGGCCCCTGCTCCGTCGCCGTTGTAGGCCCGCCCGGTGGGCCACTGCCGTTGAATTAAGGTCGATCGTCCTGTCTCTTCGTAGGCCAGCGCGCTTGCGCGCGCCTCGGCGAACGTCGGGCGGAGCGCTCGCAAGCGAGCTGCCTACGAAATCCGAACCCGCTAATTCAACGGCAGTGGCCCGCTGGGCGGGCAACCCGGCCACCGGCCGGGATCTAAAGGCTAAAAGCCAAAGGACGCTGGTATTACACGCTCGCCGGCACGACGAAGGGCTTGCGGTAGTTGCGCGTGAGGTGCTTGTCCGCGTCGGCGTCGCCGATGAATTTTTCCTTCGCGCTGTCGAACTTCAACGAGCGGCCGGTGCGGTAGGAGATGTTGGCGAGGTGGCACAGCGAGGTGGAGAGATGGCCGTCCAGGATGTCGGCGTGCAGTGCCTCGTTTTTTCCCGAGCGCAGGGCGTCGAGATAGTTGGCCCAGTGGTTGGCGCGCTCGCGCTCGGTTTCCTTCGACTGGGCGAAGGGCTGCTTTTCGCGCCGGCGAAATGCTTTCCACGTATTGCCGCTGATCTCGAGCCAGCCTTCGGTGCCGTAGAAGAGGTTGCCGACTTCCTGGCCGGCGCTGCCCTCGTGGTTGGTGTAGCGGCCGCGGGTCCCGAACTCGATGATCTTGCCGTCGGCGTAGGTGAAGGCGGCGGTCTGCGTGTTCGGGGTTTCCTGCGTGGTCTTGTCGTGGCCGTAGGCGTTGACATCGCCATACACGCGCTTGCCGGGGGTCTTGCCCTCGTCCGCCGTAAAGCCGAAAATCCCGCCCGCGGAATAGACGGCGGCGGGGTGCTCGTTTTTCGCCATGCCCCAGCGCGCGATGTCGAGCGTGTGCGGGCCGGTGTTGCCGGTGTCGCCGTTGCCGGTGTCCCAATACCAGTGCCAGTTGTAGTGGCTGCGCTTCTCGTTGTAGGGGCGCCACGGCGCGGGGCCGAGCCACTGATCGTAATGGAATGCCGCGGGCGGCGCGCCATCCTTCGCCATGCCGTAGGAGTCGCGGGCCTTGAAGCAGAGGGCGCGCGCCATGTAGAGCTCGCCGATGCCGCCGCCGTGGAGAAACGCGATCGCCTCGCGGACGTTGCGCGCGGAGCGATTGTTGAGGCCCACCTGCACGCGGCGGCCATGCTTGCGGCCCGCCTCGATCATGCGGCGGCCTTCCCAGATATTGTGCGAGGCGGGCTTCTCGACGTAGACGTGCTTGCCCGCCTGGCAGGCCCACACGGTCGCGAGCGCGTGCCAGTGGTTCGGCGTGACGATCGAGACGGCGTCGATCGCCTTGTGGTCGAGCACGGCGCGGAGATCCCAGTGCGTGGTGGGCTTGGCGCCGGATTTTTCCGCGACGAGCTTCAACGCCGCGGGAAACAGCGCCTCGTCCGGATCGCACAGGGCGCTGATCTGGACGTTGTGGCTCTCCTTGAGGGCGCACCAGCTATTGAGGTGAACGGTGCCCTGGTTGCGGATACCGAGCACGGCGACGTGGATGCGCTCGTTGGCGCCGGCGATGGCGGCGTAGGACTTGGCGGAGAAGCCCATCGCGCCGATGGCGAGGGCGCTGTGCCGCACGAATTCGCGGCGGGTGGTGGTGGACAGGGCGGGGGATTTCATGGGGAAGAGTCTTGGAAATCCCAAATTTCAAAATTCCAAACGCCAAAGAAATCCCAATCGAGAAATCTCAGGATGCGGGTTATCGCGTGGAAAGTTGTGGATTGGGGATTTTTTTGGCGTTTGAACATTGGCGTTTGGGCTTTCTCGTCGCGCTGTGGGGCGGCAGACTGAAGTTGCGCCTCGCTACCGGTAGTCCGCGCCCGTGAGGCTCTCGAGCACGGACTGCTGCCACGCGCGCAGGCGGGCGGCGAGGCGCTCGGCCTCGGCGGGATGCGCGGCGATGAGGTTGCTTTTCTCCGCGGGATCGGCGCGGAGATCGAAGAGCTCGCGGCTGGACTCGCCGCCGCGGCGCGAGCCGGCGTCGAGCACGAGCTTGAAACGGTTGTCCACGATCGCGCGCGAGCCGGCGAAGTCCTCCTCGCGCACGGCGGGGTGGCGGAAGTTTTGGAAATTGCGCGTCGGTGATCCATCGGGACCGAGCTTCGCGTGGTGCGACGTGCCCTTTTGCAGCTCGGGATCGAGGTAGGGCTGGGCGCCGGGCACGCGGGCGACCGGCGTTTCCCAGAAGCAGATCGGCTCGGGACGCGCGGTCATTTTTCCGTCGAGCAGCGGCACGAGGCTCAGGCCGTCGAGCGGGCGGCGCGGGAGCGGCGCGCCGGCCAGCGCGCAGAGCGTGGGCAGCATGTCGGTGGTGACGGCGTTGACGTCGCTGGCGCGGGGCCGGGCGATTTTCGCCGGCCACTCGATCAGGCCGGGCACGCGGATGCCGCCCTCGTAGATGCTGCCCTTTTGCGCGCGGAACGGGACCGTCGCGACGGCCTCCTGCGGCGTGCCGTTGTCGCCGCAATACCAGAGCAGCGTGCGCTCGCGCAGGCCGGCGCCGCGCAGGTGCGTGCGCAGCGTGCCGATGGCGCGGTCCATCGCGGTGATCTCGGCGAAGCGCTCGCGGAGCACGTCGCGCTGGAGGCGGCGGGTGTTCTTGCCGGTCTCATTGGACGTGAGCTGCACCTGCTTGTTGCCGAAGTCGGCCGGCAGCTTGTCGTAGAGCGCGAGGTCGGCCGGCAGCGCCTGGTAGGGCTCGTGCGGCGAGCCGAACCACACGACGATGAAGAACGGTTTCCCTGCGGCCTTCGCGCGGTCGATGAACTTGAGCGCCTCGGCGATCACGATGGCGGAGCTCTCGCCCTTCACGACCTGCGGCGGCGCGCCGTTGCGCGAGAGATGCGGGTCGAGCTCGAAGAAGTTGTCGTGCGACACCCACTCGTCGAAGCCCAGCGCGCCGGGGTTGACCGGCGAGGCCGCCTTGACGGGGCCGAGGTGCCACTTGCCGAAATGCCCCGTCGCGTAACCCGCGTCGCGCAGCAGCCGCGCGATCCCGATCTCCTCGGGGCGGGTGGACCAGCCGGGCGAAAACGTGCCGGCGCGATGGTGGTGCCGCCCCGTGATGATCGTGGCGCGGGTGGGCGAGCAGCTCGACCCGCCCGAGTAGAACCGATCGAGCCGCAGGCCGGTGCGCGCCATGTCGTCGAGGACAGGGGTCTTCAGGTAAGGGTGGCCGTTGTAGCCGGTCTCGTCCCACCCGTGATCGTCGCCCATGAGGAGGATGATGTTGGGGCGGTCGGCGGCGCGGAGGAGCGCAGCGAAAACAACGACGACGCAGAAAACAACGAGGCGGCGAACGGAGCGCATGGGGGCGGGGTGAGGGATGCGCGCAGTGTGCGCGCGAAGCGCCGGCGAACTCAACGGATTTTCCCGCGGGCGCGGGCTTGCCGGCGATTCGCTCCCGGCAACACTTGTCCAGCCCCATGAAAACCATCCTTCGCGCCGCGGTTCTCTTTGCCTCCGCTGTTTTCGCCCACCCCGCCGAGCCGCCGCCGAACCTCGTCTTCATCCTCACCGACAACCAAGGCGCTTGGACCCTCGGCAGCTACGGCAACCCCGACATCCGCACGCCGCACATCGACCGCCTCGCCGCCGAGGGCGTCCGCTTCACGCGCGCGATGAGCAGTAACCCCGTGTGCTC
The DNA here is from genome assembly GCA_031411915.1 of Opitutaceae bacterium. Lineage (GTDB taxonomy): Bacteria > Verrucomicrobiota > Verrucomicrobiia > Opitutales > Opitutaceae > ER46. The sequence continues at coordinate 19,504 of JANOCA010000320.1, read as the reverse complement.
GCCCACGCGCGCGACCTACCTCACGGGCCTCGTGCCGTCGCAGCACGGCGTGCATTCGTTCCTCGATCCGAAATTCATGATGGGCCCGCAGGCCTACAACACGCTCGCGGAGTTCACCTCGCTCGGCGAGATCCTCCGCGACGCCGGCTACACCTGCGGCCTCAGCGGCAAGTGGCACCTCGGCGACAACCTGAAACCCAACGAGGGCTTCTCGTTCTGGGTCACAAAGCCCGACGGCCACACGACCGAGTTCTACGATCAAAACGTAATCGAGGACGGCGCGTTGCGGAAGGAGGCCGGCTACACAACCGATCTCTGGACGCGCAAGGCGATCACGTTCCTCGAGCAGAACCGCACGCGGCCCTTCTTCCTCTTCCTCGCCTACAACGGCCCCTACGTGCTCGGGCAGCTGATGCGCAACCCACCGCGTAACCGGCATGCGGAGACTTACCGCGGCCACAGGTTCGCGTCGTTCCCCGTCGAGCCGATGCACCCGTGGCAAAACGCGAACAAACCGTTTCACAACACCCAGCTCGCGATGGAACGCACCGCCGCCGAGGTCAGCGGCGTCGACGACGGTGTGGGCGAAGTGATGGCCGCGCTCGAGCGCCTCGGCCTCGGGAAAAACACCCTCGTCGTCTACACGTCGGACCAAGGCTGGATGGGCGGGCAGAACGGCATGTGGGGCATGGGCGATCATTTCCGGCCGGTGGCGGCGCACGAACTGATGTTCCAGGTGCCGCTGATCTTCCGGCAGCCGGGGCGCGTGCCCGCCGGCCGCACCAGCGATTTGCTCGTGAGCAACTACGATTTTCTCCCGACCGTGCTCGGGCACCTCGGGCTCGGAAACAAGATGCCCGCCGCGCCGCGCTCACCGGGCCGCAGCTACGCGGCGGCGCTCCGCGGCGAGACGCCCGCATGGGACAACACGGTCTTCTACGAGATGGAAACCATGCGCGGCCTCCGCACCGACGCGTGGAAATACACCGCGCGACACCCGGCCGGACCCTTCGAGCTCTACGACCTCGCCACCGATCCGATGGAGCGCAACAACCTCCACGGCCAGCCCGGCACCGAGGCGAAGCGCGCGGAGCTGGCGGCGCAGCTCGACGCTTTCTTCACCCGCCACGCCGATCCGAAATACGACATCTGGAAGGGCGGCATCTCGAAGGCGAAGCGACACGTGCCCTGAACACGCTCAGAGCCGCGGGCGTGAGGCGAGCGCCTTCCTGAGCGTGCGGCGGGCGAGCGCGAGATCGGCGCCTTCGAGTGGCAGCCGCGGCGGGCGCACCGTCGCGGAACCAACGGCCAGATCCGCCTGGAGCCACTTGATGTATTGCACGAACTTCGGGACCGTATCGAGGCGCAGCAGCGGCAGGAACCACCGGTAGATGGCGTCGGCGCGTGCGTGGTCGCCCGCGCGCGCGGCCTCGACGAGGGCGACGCTTTCCCGTGGAAACGCGTTCACTAGCCCGGCGATCCAGCCCTGCGCGCCGGCGGCGATGCCCTCGACGATCGCATCGTCCATGCCGACGAGCAGTGCGAGGCGATCACCGGTGAGATGGCGGATGGCGGTCACGCGGCGGGTGTCGCCACTCGACTCCTTGACCGCATGCAGCGTTGGAAACTCGGCGGCCAGCTCGGCGATCTGCGTGGGCAGGAAGTCGGTTTTGTAAGCGGGCGGGTTGTTGTAGAGCATGCACGACAGCTTCGTCGCGCGGAACACCGCGGCGACGTGGGCCTTGGTCTCGCGCCAGTCGGTGGTGTAAGTGTAGGCAGGCAGCACCATCAGGCCGGAGGCGCCCGCTTTCGCCGCGCCGCGCGCGAGCTCCACGGCCTCGGCGGTGGAAAGCGAGGCGATGCCGAGCGCGACCGGCGCGCGTTTCCCCACCGCACGGACCGCGGTGCGGACGACGGCGAGTTTCTCCTCGAAGGAGAGCGTCGCCGCCTCGCCGAGCGAGCCGCAGCACACGAGCGCCGTGCAGCCACTGTCGATCATCCAGCGGCAGTGGCGCGCGAAGGCCGCGTGGTCGATCGCGCCGTCGGCGCGGAGGTTGGTCGTGAGGGCGGGAATGACGCCGGTCCAGTTCATGTTCATGAGAAGCGATTAGGGCTGAGGAGCGTGACGTCGTGGGACGGTTTTTCCCCCGACACGATCTCCGCGACGAGCCGGCCGGTGACGGGCGCGAGACTCAGGCCCATCATCGCATGGCCAGTCGCGGCGGTGAGGTTGGCGTAGCGTGCGAAGCGGCCGACATACGGCATCCCGTCGGGCGAGCAGGGCCGCAGGCCGCGCCACACCGGCACGTCGCGGAAATCGGCTGCGGAAAAATCGGGGAAGTAGCGCGGCACCGATTCGGTAATGCCCGCCACGCGCTCGGGCTGGATCGACTCGTCGAGCCCGCTCAGCTCCATCGTGCCGCCGACGCGCAGCGCCGTGCCCATGGGCGTGACGGCGACGCGGGCCTCCGTGAAAATCGAGCAGAGCCGCGGCAGCTGGCGCGGGCGCGGCAGCGTGATGCTGTAGCCCTTGCCCGCCTGCATCGGCAGACGCAGCCCAAGCGGCCGCACCGCCCCGGGCGACCACGAGCCGCCGGCGAGCACAAACTCGTCCGCCTCGATCTCGCCGCGGGCGGTGACGGCGGCGGCGAGGCGGCGGCCGTCGCGGCGCCAGCCCGTGATCTCGGTCTGCCACTGAAACTCGACGCCAGCGGCGCGCGCGAGCCGGAGCAGGGTGGGCATCAGGCGCTGGGGCGTGAGATGGCAATCGAGCGGAAAATAGATTGCCCCCGCGATCGTCATGCGCACATCGGGATCGATCTCGGCGGCGCGAGCGGCGGAAACCACTTCGGCGCCGATGCCGAGGGCGCGCGCGCGCGTCGCGACCGCGGCCTCGTCGTCGAGCGTATGCTGCGTCTTGCACAGCATGAGCAGTCCGCGCCGCACGAGGCCGAAGTCGTTGGCCGCTTCGTCGGCGAGTTGCTCGTAGAGCTCGCGACTCGCGAAACTGAGATCGCGGAGCACCGGGGCGCACCGCGCGACGTGATCGGGGGTGGCCGCGCGCATGAAGCGCAGGCTCCACGTGAGCACATCGAGGCTGAGGCGCGGGCGGATGTAGAACGGGCTCTTGCGATCAAACATCCACTTGAGCGCGAGCGTGGTCATGCCCGGGGCCGCGAGCGGGATGAAATGACTCGGCACGATCAAGCCCGCGTTGCCGAACGAGCAGCCGTCGCGATTTTCGGGCAGGCGCTCGACGACGGTCACGCGGTGGCCGCGCGCGGCGAGCTCCCGCGCGCAGCAGAGGCCGATGACGCCGGCGCCGAGGACGACGACGCGTTTTGGTTTCCCTGTGGAACTCATGCGCCGACGCCCCAGCAAAACGGATCGCGCTCGTCGAGCAGCAGCGTGGCCTCGGCGCAGACGTGCGCCTCGCCCGTGATCGTCGGAGCGATCTCGCCCTTGGCGCGATCGTGCCAGCGGAAGCGGCCGGTGAAGCGGCTGCCGATGATGCTCTCCTGCACCCACTCCGCACCCTCGGCGAGCTTCCCGTCGGCGGCGAGGCACGCGAGCTTGGCGCTCGTGCCGGTGCCGCACGGCGAGCGATCGTAGGCGCCGCCGGGGCAGAGCACGAAGTTGCGGCTCACGCCGGATGGCGTCGGCGCGAACAGCTCCATGTGATCGACGGCAGGAAATCCCTGCGCGTTGACTGCGAGGCGCGCGCGTTTCGTGAAATCGAGGAGCGCGTCGAGATTCGAGAGTTCGAGCTGCAGGCGGTGATCCTCGACGAGGAAAAACCAGTTTCCTCCCCAAGCGACATCGCCGCGCACTTCGCCGTGGCCGGGCACGATGACGGCGACATTCTTCGCGAGGCGATGACTCGTGACGTTGGCCACCGACACCCGGCCGTCGGCGTGCAGCTCGGCGGACACGGCGCCGACCGGCGTGTCGATGCCCACGCGGCCGGGCTTCAGCCGGCCAAGATGCGCCAGCGAGGCGACGAGCCCGATGGTGCCGTGGCCGCACATGCCGAGGTAGCCTACGTTGTTGAAAAAAATCACGCCGAGGTCGCAGCCGGCGCGATGCGGCGGCACGAGCAGCGCGCCAACGACGACATCGGAGCCGCGCGGCTCGTTGACGATCGCGGAGCGATAGCGGTCGAACTGATCTTTGAAACGCGCCACGCGCTCCTCCATCGGGCCGTCGCCAAGATCGGGTCCGCCATCGAGCACGAGCCGCGTCGGCTCGCCGCCGGTGTGGCTGTCGAGAACGGAGATGCGCTTCATGGCGCTTCGGGTTGGAGCGTGCGCACGAAGAAATCCTCCATGCGTTTTCGCCCGTAGGTCGTGCGGAAGACGCCGTGGCCCACGCCGGGCATCACGAGATACTCGAAATCCTTGCCGGCCTTCGCGAGGGCGTTGGCGACTTGGTAGGTGCTCGCGGGGTCGACGTTGCGGTCGACCTCGCCGACGACGAGGAAGAGCTTGCCGGCGAGGCGATGCGCGTGGGTGACGTTGGAGTTTGCCGCGTATTCCGGGCCGACCGGCCAGCCGAACCACTGCTCGTTCCACCAAATCTTATCCATGCGGTTGTCGTGGCAGCCGCAGTCGGCGGCGGCCGAGCGGTAGAAATCACCGTGAAACAGCAGCGCGCCGAGCGCACTTTGTCCGCCCGCACTCGTGCCGTAGACGCCGACTCGGCTCAGATCCATCTCGGGATACTTCGCGGCGGCCGCCTTCAGCCACGCGATGCGATCGGGGAAGCCGGCGTCGGCGACATTGCGCCAAGCGACGTCGTGGAATTTCTTCGAGCGTCCCGCGGTCCCCATGCCGTCGATCTGGACGACGATGAAGCCGCGTGCCACGAGCGGGTCCTGCGCGCCGAAGGTCTTGGGCACGAAGTAGCCGTGCGGGCCGGCGTAGATACGTTCGACCACCGGATACTTCTTCGCCGGAAAAAATTCACGCGGGCGGTGGATGATGCCGTGGATGTCGGTCACGCCATCGCGGCCTTTGGCGGTGAATCGCTCGGGCCAGCGGCCGCGCGCCGCGAGGAGCGCAGTCGCATCGGCGGTTTCAAGCGACAGCATGATCATGCCGTCATCAAGACGGCGCAGCACAGACACGGGCGGGGCGTCGACGCGCGACCAGGTATCGACGAAGAATTTTCGATCGGGCGAGATCCGCACCGTGTGCATCCCGTCCTCGGGCGTGAGGACGGTGAAGCCAGTGCCGTCGAGGTTCACGCGGCAGAGCTGCTCGTAGTAGGGATCGTCGAGGCCGCCAGCGCCGGCGGCGCGGAACCACAGGATGCGGCGCGCGCGGTCGATGTGCTCGATGCCGCGCACGACCCACTCGCCGCGGGTGATTTGGTTTTTCAGCCGCGCGGCGCGGACATCGAAGAGATAAAGATGCACCCAGCCGTCGCGTTCGCTGGGCCAGATAAGCTCGCCGGTGGCATCGATGTGCTCGGTCATGCGGCCGCCGCGCGAATAGTGGACGAAGGTCTCGCTGCGCTCCTCGGCGACGACGCTGAGCGCGCCGCTCGCCGCCTCGACGGCGAGCATCTGGAGCAACTGGTGGCCGCGCTGGTTGTGGACGAAGGTGAAGCGCGCCGAGTCGGCCATCCAGCGCACGCCATCGAGGCTCCAGGGATTTTGCAGCGCCGACTGGTCGATTGGCACCTCGCGGGCGGTTGCGACCTCGAACAGCCGCGGCCGGCCGATGGGGAGTTCATCGCCGGGCTTGAGGTAAGGATACGAAGACGTTTTCGGCTGGAGCTGGTCGGCGGGGCTCGACTCGACGAGGGTCACGCGGCGCTCGGGCACGAGGCGCGTCTGAATTGCGACCAGGTGCTTGGAGTCGGGCGCCCAGCGGACATCGGCTTCGCTCGCCGGGTAGTCGGCGCGGTCAAATTGCATCGAGACCATCCGCGCGCGCGAGGCGTCGCGGCGAAACGTGTGGCCCGTGCTGCCGCTCGTGGAGAGCGCCATCTCGCGCTTGGTGGCGACCTCGCGGAGCCAGAGATTGTCGTCGCGCGCAAAGGCTTCCCACTTGCCGTCGGGGGACCGCGCGCGGCGGGCGCGGGTCGTCTCGGCCTCGTCGGCACTCGGAGGAGCGACGGTTGGTGCCTCGGTCTTCGACGTCGTCGCAGCGATCGCGTAGGTCGCGAGGTCCATCGTCCAGGGCCGGTCGTCGGCGCGAAACGTCAGGGTGCGGAGGTCGGAGGAGAGCGCAGCCTGCGCCATGGCGCCGAGCTTGGCGTCGGTTAGCGCCGCGGCGGCCCGGGCGGGATCGAAGGCGGGCGTCCGCAGGCTCCGCTCGGGATCAACGATGAAAAACTCCTCGCCGCCGCCCGGCACATCGATGCGATACCAGAAGCGCGAGTCGCGGCCGACCCATTGGGGTTCGACGGGACCGCGGTGAAGTTTCGGGGCGTCGGCGCCGACGAGCGCGGCGGCAAGGCCGGCCGTAGCCAATGCGAGAAGGCGGAGGGGAAGCACGCGTTTCACGCTAGCATGGAGCGCGCGCAGCGAACAGATGGATTTGTCCCAGGACGCACGAATCGGGCGCGGAGCGCAGGCTCACTTCGCCAACTGCTCGCGGAGCCAGCCGGGACGGTTGGTCGTGATGCTGTCGACGCCGAGCGCAGTCCATTGCTTGGCAATCGCGACATCGTCGACGGTCCAGACGTGGAGGGAGAGGCCGGCGGCGCGGATCTTCTTCACCGCGGCGGCGTCGAGTGACCAGCCGTGGTTGAGGTCGAGGCCGTCGAGCTTGGCGGTGCGGCTGTCGCGTAGGATTTCGTCGAGCGTGGGGGACTTTTTATTGGGCTCGGTGGAGGGCTTGCCGAGCAGCCAGTAGGCCTCGTAGTCGGGGAGGGCCTTTTTCGTGGCGACGAGCGAGTCGTATTTGAAGCTGATGATCGCGGTCTGCTTCGCCGTGAGGCCGACCTTCCGGATCGCGGCCACCATCGCGGGCACGATCTCGGGGCCGGTCTTGATCTCGATGAAGATGCGCTTGCCGGGGGTGCGGGGGTGGGTGGCGAGGACCTCTTCGAGCGTGGGGATTTTCTCGCCCGCGAACTTCGGATTCTTCCATGAACCGGCGTCGAGCTTGCGGAGTTCGGCGAGGGTCTGGGTGACGACGGACGCATCATTCCCGGCGGTGCGCTTGGTGGTGGCGTCGTGCATCACGACGACCTGCCCGTCCTTGCTCAGCCAGATGTCGATCTCGACGGCGTCGGAGCCTTGTTCCCAACCGAGCCGCGCGGCGGCGATCGTGTTTTCCGGCGCATCGAAGGAGGCGCCGCGATGCGCGACAATCTCCGGCCTGCCAAAGGCCGCGGAAACAAGGAACACCGGGAGAGCAAGGGAGCGGAGGAGTTTCATGGGGAAAATTCAGGCGCGGGCGGCGCGGAGTTGTTCGCCCAGCTCGGCGAGACTGGGCAAGACCAAATCCGGTGGCGGGTGGGCGGCGGCCGCGTCGGCGGCGGTGGCTTCGCCCGTGAGCACGAGGACACCGAGCGCGCCGGCGCGCCGGGCCATCGCGATGTCGGTGTAGATGCGATCGCCGACCATGGCGATTTGGTCGGCGGCGAGGCTGTGGCGCGCCATGATGCCGGTGAGCATGGAGGGATCGGGCTTGCCGAAGACGCGGTCGGGCGCGCGGCCCGCGGCTTTTTCGAGCGCGGCACATATCGACCCGCAGTCCACGAGCACGTTGGGCTGATCGGTCGGGCACACGAGGTCGGGATTGGTCGCGAGGAAGGGCTTGCCGTCCTTGATCCACCAGGCGGCGCGGCAGAGGCGCGCGTAGGTGAGGGTGAGGTCGAAGCTCACGAGCACGGCGTCGGGTGCATCGGCGGGATCGTCGGCGGTGAAGGTGAAGCCCGCGGCGGAAAATTCCGCGAGCATGCTCGGCGTGCCGAGGGCGAAGAGCCGGCGGATCTGCGGACGCTCACGACGCAGCCAGTCGATGGTCGCGAGCGACGAGGTGTAGATTTGCTCCGGAGAGCAATCGATGCCGAGGCGCGTGAGGCTGGCGCGATAGTCGGCGGCGCTCTTCGACGGGTTGTTCGTCAGGAAAGTGCAGCCGATGCCGAGCTCGCGCATCAACGCGAGGAACGGTCGAGAGAACGGGAAGAGCGTCCCGCCCTTGTAGACGGTGCCATCGAGATCGAGGGCGAGGTGACGGATGCGGCGGAGCGCGGCGGTATTCATCGCAGGAAAGCCATCACTTGGCCTCGCCGTAGCCGTGCGCCTTGGCCGGCCAGGCGAGGAGGAAGCACACGGTGCCGCATGCGCCCATCGCGAGCAGGCCGGCGAAGGCGGCGTCCCACCCATGGTTCTGCACCATCCAGCCAAGGCCGACGCCGGACACGAGCGTGCTGGCGTAGCCGAAGAGACCGGTAAAGCCAGCCGCGGTGGCGGCGGCGCGCTTGGTCGCGAGGTTGGCGGCGGCGATGCCGATGAGGGCCTGCGGGCCGTAGATGAAGAAGCCCGCGAGCCCGAGGAACACGATCCCGGCCGCGGCCGACTGGCCGAGCTTCCAGAACGCCAGCAACGACACCACCGCCCCGATCATGCAGAACACGCAGGTGCGCGGCCCGCGTCCGCCGAAGAACCGATCCGTGATCCAGCCGGCGAGGAGCATGCCCACGATGCCCGCGACCTCAAAGCCGATGACGACCCAGCTCGCGTGCTGGAGCGTGAAGCCCTTCCACTCCTTCAGCAGCGTGGGACCCCAGTCGAGGACGGCGAAGCGCAGGATGTAGACGAAGAAATTCGCGAGCGAGATCCACCACAGCGCCGGGTTGCCAAAGACGTGTGTGCGCACGAACGCCTTGTAGTCGGCGGACGACTTGTCCTCGCCGTGCACACCCGTGTCGCCCTCGACCTTGATTTCCGGCAGGCCCACCGAGCTGGGCGTGTCGCGCAGCATCACGAAGAGCACGAAGCCCACGATCGTGCAGAGGATGGCCGGGCCGAAGAAACACCAGCGCCAGCCGTAGCGTTCCACGACAAAACCGCAGAAACCGAGCGTCGCCCACGCGCCGATGGAATGCGATGTGTTCCAGATCGACATCTTGGTCGCGAGCTCGTGCGGGGCGAACCAATGCGTCATCAGCCGGCAGCACGGCGGAAAGCCCATGCCCTGCACCCAGCCATTGATCATCCACGCGCCGCCCAGCCACAGCACCTCGGAGCCGAAACCGAAGAAGACGTTGGCGCCGACCGAGAGCATGAGGCCCGCGACCATGAACCAGCGCGCGTTGGCGCGGTCGGCCCACATGCCGTTGACGAAGCGCGACACACCGTAAAGCAGGCCGTGCGCGGTGAGGAACCCGCCGAGTTGGAGCTTGGTGATGCCGAGGTCGCGCCCGATCTCGGGCATGGCGACGCTCAGGTTTTTCCGGACGAAATAAAAGGCCGCGTAGCCCAGCATCGTGGCGATGAGCGTGCGCATCTGCCAGTGGCGGAAACGGGCCGCGGTGGCGGAGTCCATCGGCGAGGTGGCGGTCATGGGATCAGGGAATCGCGGGTAAACTGGACTGTCATTCTGAGCGCAGCGAAGAATCCACGCGTGCGAACACCCTGAGTCTCCATCGCCGTGGATTCTTCGCCGCGCTCAGAATGACAAACGTGGGGCATCGGGAGTCGTTTTGGATTTCTAGCCGGCCAGCGCGCCGTCGGCGCCGAAGAGGGCGTCGAGGGCAGGCTCGAGCGTCGCGGTGCGGACGGCGAGATCGAGCACGGTGAAGCGACGGCGGATTTTTTGCGCGCGGAGGAAGCTCGCGCGGAGGCGCGCGCGGGAGAGGCCGATTGCCTCCGGCTCGGTGGGTGCGCCGACGGCACGCAGGCGGCGGCGTGCTTCGGCGAGCGGAAAGAGCTGCGCGACCACGCGAGCGCGCGTGGCGGGCCAGTTTTCACGAAGCTGCTCAAGCTGCGCGCGGAGGGCGTCGTGCGAGATGTGCTTGGCGGCGGACTCCTTCACTGCGGTCTCGAGAAAGTCGTCGCGCGCAAACATCCGGCGCGTTTCCGTCTCAGCGGCGGCGGAGGACGGCCAGCGCGCGATGCAGCGCTCGATGTCGAGTTGGTCGAGTGGCTGGCGGATGAGCCACTCGTAGAGCGCGGCGACCGCGAGCGTGGCGACGCCGACCTTGAAGCCGTGCGAGGGCGCGTCGCCGCGATGCGTGTGATGCTCCATGTCCCAGAGGTGGCTGAACTGGTGCTCGGCGCCGGAGGCGGGCCGGCTGTTCTTGGTCCACTGCATCGCAAAGCCGCCGAGCATCAGCCCCTCGACCAACGGCGCGATTGCCTGATGAGCGCCGGCCCGCGCGCCCGCGGGGTCGGCGAGGGCCTCGCGCAGGCCGCCCTGCACAATCGCCCACGCGCGTGCGTCGATCGGCTCGGCGCCGAGCGCGTCGGCGAGGATCCAATCGGCGCCCGCGGTGATCTTCGCCTGCAGGTCCGCGTAGCCCGAAGCGGTCATGTCAGGCGGCGCACGGCGGATGATGTCGAGATCGGCGACGACCGCGCGCGGCGCGGGGCAGTCGAAGGTCTGTTTCGCGCCGTTCGCGGTAATTGATGCGCCAAATGCGGTGTAGCCGTCCATCGATGCGGCGGTGGCGACGCAGAGGTAGCTCTCGCGGCCCGTGCGGTGCGCGGCGAGTTTCACGAGGTCGTTGATGGTGCCGGCGCCCACTGCCACCGGAATCGCGTGGTGGCGGCGCAACGCGGTCTCGATGTGTTGGACAAAGCGCATCTCCGCGTGGAGCGCGGGATCAGAAAGAATGAGCGCCTCCTCAGTTGCGATGCCGGCCGCGGCGAGTGCGTGCGCCACCTCACGGCCAGCGAGCGGCATCGTGTGCGCGTCCGCGATGACCACGGCGCGACAGCCGGGGAACTGCTCGCGAAAGATCCGTGCCGTGTCGCGCACGGCGCCGGCGCCGACGAGCAGCGCGCGGGTCTCGCGCGCGGAGGCGAGGGCTTGGTCGAGAGTGAGTCTTGCGGGCGCCGGGCTCGTCATCGTTTCGCGGCGCCGGCCTTGCCCTTGCGCGCGGCGTAGTAGGCCTTGATTTCCCGCATCGTGATGTCGGGGTGATCGGTCGCGAACGACATCACGCCGAGATCGAGGAGCTTCGCATAGACGGTCGGGTCGTCGGTGTAGGGGAAGACTTGGAACACGACGTTGTGCTGGCGCAGCTCGATGCCGGCTTCGCGGAGGAAGGCATTGCGCAGGCGGAACGGGTTTTCCGGACCGCTCTCGTCGGTCGGCGGCGCCCACGTGTCGCCGGTGATCTTCGGGTAGACGTGGATCTGGAGCTGGGTGATCCCGGCGAATTTCTTCGCCCGGTGATCGGCGAGGTCCTTGCGCAGCTCGGCCTCGTTGCCGTGCATCCAGAGGAGCGTCTCGGACTCGGGCACGAGCGCCTTCCACGCGCGGAGCTCCTCGACCTTGCGCGAGGCGAGCACGATTTGCTTTTCGAGCCCGTATTTCCGGATCTCGGCGGCGAGCTTGGGAAACTCGATCGCCTTCACGTCCATGTAGAGGTGCCGCTCCGGGCGGCCGCGCATCAGCTCGAAGATTCTCGCCATCGGCACGACGCGGCGGCCGGCGAACTCCGGGCCTTTCCACGAGCCGACGTCGAGCTGCGCGAGCTCGGCAAAGGTGAGGTCCTTCACGCCCTTCTTCTTCAGCTCGGGCGACGCGTCCTTCACGACGCGCGCGAAGTTGGCGTCATGGAACGGCACGATCACGCCGTCCTTGGTCATGCGCAGGTCGCACTCGGGCCAGACGCCGATTTTCCACGCGAGTTCGAAGGCCTCGATGGTGTTTTCCTCCGCAAGGTAGCCGACGCCGCGGTGGCCCTGCACAATCACGCGTTCGAGTGGGATGTGATCGGTGATGTTCCAGTCCGCGGCGCGGGCGGCGGAGAGGGCCGTGAGCGCGGCGCAGAGGGCGAAAAGGGATTTCATGGCGGCGGGGCGATGAAGGAAGCGGCCGGGTGAATCACAATTCTGAATATCTATGCGCCTCGCCATGCTTCCCTCGGCCGCCTCGGGCCGCAGGGGACGGAGCGATGAAACGCAGCGTCAGCAGGGCTTGGTAGCCGCGAGCGTGAGCGAGTGGTTTCCCTCCATTCGCTCACGCTCGCGGCCACGAATCGGTGCTGCGCCCTCAGTTTACCCGCGGACCGTAGCCTGGCGCAGGCTTCCCGTCGGCGTCGAGCTTGCCGGCGGCCCAGAGCACCCCGCGCGCGACGAGATCAAGGTAGCGCGGGTCGGAGACGGTGCCGTTGTTGTGGCCGATGCTCGTGCTGAAGACGCGGGTCTTCCGCGGGCCAAACTCGTTGGTCCACACGACGACGGCCTCGGACTCGCGCTTCTCGCCCTGCTTGGTTGTCGTCACCTGCCGGCCGCTCGCGAGCGAGCGGTGGCCGGCGTAGTTCTTCGGCGCCTGCACGTTGTTGTAGAGTTCCTCCTTCGTCGTGAGCCAGTCCTCCATGCCGCGGGTGATCGGCCCGGCGTTGGGCGCGAACTTGATCGTGATCGGTTCCTGCGGGCCGTGCCCGCTCGACTGGAGGCCGAGGTAGTCGAACCAGTCCGCGCCCTCGGCGCCCGGCTTGAGCGCCGTGCGAAATTCCTTCGACGTGCGGTAGCTGTGCATCGCGCAGTGGAGGTTCACGCCGGGGATGCCGTCGAGGTGGGGCTTGAGAACGTTGCGCACGGCCGCGGGATCATCCACGGCGGCGGCGCACTCGTCGTGGATGATCACGTCGAAGCCGGCGCCGTAGTTGGGATCGGTGTGGCAGGCGAGGGGCGGCTTCGTGGACTTGTCGGGCGTGTGCATGTGCTCGACCACGACGAAGGCCCGCGCCTCGAGGCCGGCCTTGAGCAGATCCTTCTGCGCGACGTAGTCGTGGCAGCAGCCGCCGGTGATGAGGAGGACGCGCAGGGGCTTGGAGACGGTCGCAATCGGCGCGCAGGCGGTGAGGGCGAGCAGGGCTAGGACGGGCGCGAGGGCGCGGCGGAGGCGGCGGGCGAGCATGGCGGGGCGGAGGCTCAGGGCTGCGCTTGGATTTTCAGATCGGTCACGGGCTTGTCCGCGGCGTCGAGGAAGCGGACGCTGCCCTGCCAGTTGTTCTCCTCGTTGGCGACTTTCAGGACGAGCACGTTGACGCCCTTCTTCAGGGTCACGCCTTTGGCCGAATCCTCGGCGTCCTTCTCGAGCGTGCGCGTGTCGGTGAACTTCACGACTTCCTTGCCGTTGAGGTAGACCTTGCCCTGGTCGTTGCTGTTCATGCGGAGCGTGAGGCCGGTCTTGTCGGCGGCGCAGACGACATAGGCGACGGCCCAGCCGACGACCTGCTCGCTCAGGTCGGGGTGCAGTTCCTTGAAGTCGATGTAGAAGGCCTTGGTCGCGACCTTGGCCCAGGCGAGTTCCTTGCTGCCGATGGCTTGGATCGCGCCTTCCTTGGCGGCGGGCATCGCCTCGGTGGCAAACTGCTTCTTGTCGATGGCGTCGGCCCCGCCGCCCTCGCCGATGGGCAAGGGCGCGAGCACGAGCCAGTCGCGGATGAAGCCCTCGGCATCGGGCTTGCCGTTCTGGGCTTGGGCCGGCAGCGCGAGCGCCGCGGCGAGGAGGGGGAGAGTGAGACGGAGGCGGAGTTTCATGGGGTGGGGAGGTTGCGCGGCGAGTGAGGCCGGAGGCGGCGCCGAATTCAACTCCCGATGCGCGGCGGAAAAACCGGGGTTGCCGTCGTGGGCCTGCGGACCAGCGTGGGCGCATCGTCCCATGAAATCGAACCTCGCCCCTTTGTTTCGCGTCGGACTGTGGCTGGGGCTGGCGGCGCTTGCGATGCCGGCCGCGCAGGCCCAGCTCGGCGCGCGCAGCACGCAGGAGTGGCTCAAGACCCTCGACTCGCAAAACCGGGTCGCGCGCCTCAAGGTCGACGAGGCCGTCGCCGCGCTGAAACTGAAGCCCGGCGACGTGGTGGCCGACATCGGCGCGGGGTCGGGGCTCTTCACGTTGCCGCTGGCGAAGGCCGTGGGTGCGGGCCGCGTGTATGCCGTCGACATCGACCAAGGCCTTGTGGACCACATCGCGAAAAAAGCGCAGGAAGCCAAGGCGACCAACGTGCGCCCGGTGCTCGGCGCCTTCACCGACCCGAAGCTGCCGGCGCGCGATGTCGACGTGGCTTTCATCTACGACGTGCTGCACCACATCGAGGACCGCGCTGGTTACATCAAGAACCTCGCGCCCTACCTGAAGCGCGGCGGCCGCATCGCGGTGATCGATTTTCATCCCGAGCTTGGGCCGCACAAGAATGACCCGACGCTGCAAATCACGCGCGAGCAGACGAAGGCGTGGATGGCCGCCGCCGGCTTCAAGGTCGCCACCGAGCACACACTCTACGACGACAAGTGGTATGTGGTGTATGGCCGGTGAGGGTCGGTCGCGCGCTCCGCGCGCGAAATGCAAGCCGCACCACTCGAGAGTCCCCCCCCTCAAACCCGACCGCGCTTTGAGAAACGATGGCGCAGGCGATCAAGGCCTACCGGGCCGAGGAGAAATGAGGCCGCAATCACCGCGAGTCGGCGTGGCTTCCCAATCGTCAGCGCCGACCGTCACACCGGTTCGCTACTCGCGCGCGACGGCGGCGCTCGAGTGGGCGACCTTGGCGTTGGCCGGCGCCGTCTCCTGCACGATCTGCCACGCGACCTTGCGCAGGTGGGCGGCAAACGCGGCGTCCACGCCCGGCGGCACGAACGCGAGCTTCTCGGGCGACTCCTTGAACAGAAAGCCATACCACACGAGCGCGCCGAGATACTCGCCGGCGGCGTTGGCATGGTTCGCATCCTTGTTGAGTTTCCTTTCGGCATTCCAGCGGTAGCCGACGTGCAGCGAGTGCGTCTGATTCGGGAGGTCCGGATGCACGGCGGTCTTCGGATCGAAAACGGTGTCGGGCTTGAAACGCCAAGTCGAATCCGAGTCGACGCGCCACATCGCGTCGCCGGTCGGAATGACCCGCAGTCCGAGTTCCCGCGCGATTTCCCAGTAGGCGGCGCGCGAGCGCTCATACATTTCGCGCTGATCGGCGGCATTCTGCTTTGGCGCAATCAAACCGAATTTGTCGGCGTCCACCCGATAAGCCCAGGTCTGATGCAGCACGATTTCCGCGCCGGGCCGGAGCGATTTGAGATGAGCCACGAGCTTGGGCGCGTAGGGCCGGTAGGTCGTCACGTCGCTCGAGTGCAGGGAGTATTGCTGCACGGTGATGACGTCCCACGGCTCGGTGCCGAACTGTTCGTGGAGGGAATTGTTGCCGTAGATTTTCGCCTTCGGGTCGTCGGGATTCTCGCGCCACGCCTCGACGGCGTCCCAATGCTGCTGAAACGAGCAGCCGCCCTTGACCGCCCGGCCGATGATCAACTCGTGGCCGCCTTCCTGCGCGAGCTGCGGCAGAAAGCGCGTGGCGTTCTGGGAAAAACTATTGCCCACCGTGAAGAGGCGCAGCGGACGCGCGGCGGCGAGCGACGGGGCGACGACGAGGAGAACGAGAAACGCGAGGCGGAGCGGCAGCGAAAAGATTTTCATCGGGGTGGAGCGCCGCGACTCTGCGGATCACCCGCGCCATGACGACTGCGAAGATTCGGACCGATCCGAAGTCAGCGCGCTGCCGCCGGACCGCTCGGCCGCGGAGTCCGCGCGCGCCCGATCAGACGGAATCTCGATCGGCCGGGAACGCGCGGACTGCGACGATGCGCCAATGGTCAGAAGCTGGAGCTGAGGCGCAGGCCGAAGCTGCGCGGTTCGCCACGGCTGGCGCCGCGGTAATATTTTTTATCCGTCACGTTCGAGACGATGAGAGCAGCGCGAAGCTCGCGGTTCCAGACGGGGATCGGGTATTCGACGGTCGTGCGCACCAGGGCGTAGGACGAGAGGCGGACATTGAGGAACGACGGATCGTTGGAGATTTGCACGGAGTCGGTCCAGTTCACGCCGGCACCGAGCATGAGGCCCTTGAGCTTGCCTGCGGAGAAGACGTAGCGGTTCCACAGGCTGACTTTCCACTCCGGCGCGTTGCCGGAGCGGCTGCCGACCTGGTTGCCGCTCGAGGGATTGCGATCCGCGAGGGTGAGGACGATGTTCGCCGGGGCGCCGACGGGGCGGTAGCTCAGCGTCTCGGGCGTGATGCCGGGATTCGCCGTGATACGGGCCACCGGGAGATGGCCGAGCGTGAAGAGCGCGGTGTAGTTGCGCGTGGGGGACCACTGCACTTCCAAATCGATGCCCTTGCTGAGGCGCTCGCCGCCGTATTCGAACCAGGTGACATTGTTGTTCGCGTTGGCGTCGTTGTTGCGCGGGTCGTCGTTGGTCTTGTCGACGTCGGTGTTGCGGAAATCGTTTTTGCGGGCCGTATGGAAATAGGAGAGCGTGCCGACCAGCTTCGAGCCAAGGAGATTGAACTTCAGGCCGAAATCGAAGCCGTCGCCCTCGCGCGGCGGCGACGGCTGGCTGTTGCGCTCGGCCTGGGTCGTGCCGTTGCCTTCGACGCGGGCCTGGAAGCCAGGCTCGAACGACTGGCTGCGGCTGGCGAACAGCACCAGATCCGGCACGACTTCCCAGGAGAGACCCACCGTGGGCAGATCGGCCTTCAGGATATAGCCGCTCACCGTGTTTTTATACTCCTGATGCCGCAGGCCGCCGAGCAAACCGAGCCGTCCGTCGAAGAGCTCCAGGATGTAGCTGCCGAAGTAGGCGTTCTCCTCGTTGGCATCGAGGAACGAAGGGGCCATCGCCCAGGCCGGAGTCTGCACGTAGCGGCGGACATCGAAATAGCCGTCGGTGAAAGCTTTCCAGCCGGCGGTGACGACGTTGCCGGCGGAGCGGCGGATGTCGGGATAGAATGCGCCGGGCTGGCCCGGGATCGGCGCGGCGTTCAGCGGGTAGAACGCGCCGTTGTGGAACCGGTAGTTGTCCTCGAAGCCGCGATAGCCGACGGAAAGCGTGTGCTTGGTCGGGCCGAGAGCGAAGTTCGTGATGGCATCGGCGGAGTAGTTCTTCGAGTCGTTGGTGTTGTATTGGGAAAATATGTTCGCGCGGAAGACGCCGTCCGGGCCGATCTCGCGCATGTCCGTGTGGGTGTTCTTGCGGGAGAGATCGTATTTGAAGGCGCCGGCCTTGATCGTGAGGAAACGAACGGGCGTGACCGTGATCTCGCCGCCCCAGTTCTGGACTTCCTGGGTGCCCTCGGAGCCGCGGCCCGCGCTGTTATACTCCCAGCCATAGGGCGTGAGGGCGTTGCTGAAGCCGGTGGCGCGCTGGATGATTTCGGTGATGGGACGGCCCTCGATGAGTGTGCGGGCACGGCGCGTGTCGTTGCTCCAATTGGCCGGGCTCTCGCGCCAGCGGCCCTGCAGGAAAGTCACCGCGGCTTCGTCGGTGGTCAGCGTGGGGGAGAGATAGGTGCGCGCGAAGGCGATCTGGGTCCGGTTCGGCGCGCGGTAATCCGCGAAGTAGGCCGGGTTCCAGGCCCAGGGCTCGCGGGCGTTGCCGGCGACCTTGTTGTAGGTCTGCTCACCCAGCAGGCGGATCGAGACATACTTCGAGGGGCGGACGCCGATCGAAAGGCGGCCGTTCTGCTTGTCGCTGTAGCCGTGGTCGAGGAACGAACCGCTCTCCTGCCACCCGTAGTCGAACCGATGGGTGAGGAAGGAAAGCCCGAGCGCGCCCTGCGAGGAGAAGTCGGCCGAGTTGCGGTCAAAGCTGCCGTAGTTCAGCTGAAGCGTCAGCCGGCGGCGCGACGAGGGCAGCGGCGTGGAGAAATTGAAAATACCACCCGGCTGCGCGCGCCCGAAGAAGAGCGTGGCCGGGCCTTTGACGACTTCGATGCGGTCGCCGGAGCGCACGTTGGGCTCGGTGTAGGCGCGATAGCCGTCCTGGGAATAATAACTCGTCGCGTGGCCGCGCGCGGACGACGTGGAGCCGAGACCGTAGGGATCGGGCTCGATGTAGGTGTTGGGGATGAAGTCGGCGACGTCGGCGTAGGAGTTGAAGCCGGCGTCGCGGATGAAGTCGCTCGTGACGATGTTGAGCACGAGCGGCGTGCGCTTCACATCGCGGGCAAAGCCGGTGGCGACCGCGGAATTGCTGGCGAGGTAGCCGGTGGCCTCGGCGGTGACTTGGAAGGGGGACAATTGGACGGTTTCGTCGGCGGCAGGACCGGCCGGCGCAGTTTGGGCGAAGGCAGGGACCGTGGCCAATAGGGTGGCAAGTGCGCTGAGCAGGGTTCGGGATTTCATCGAGCTCTTGGTTGGATTTGGATCAGGAAGTTTTTCCCCCTCGGCGGGGGAGCGGGAGGTGGGCGGAGGTGACGTCGTGTTCGGTGCGGCTGGCGTCGCCCGGCTGATGGAGAGCGCGCCGGTCTTCCGGTCCTCCAGCACGATCAGGCCCGTCCTGGCGACCATGCGATCGATGACCTCGCGCGCGGTGAATTCTCCCGTCACCCGATGGGTTTGGACGCCCTCCACGACGATAGGGGAGTAGACAATCTCGATCCCCGCCTGGCGGGCGGCACGCTTGAGCGTGACGACGGCCGCGCCTGCGGGAATATCGAAACGGCGCCGTGACGGCTCCTCGGCAGCGGCCAGCGCGGCGGACAGCAACGCGCCCAGCAGCGCGAGCGTCCCGCCGAAGCGGAAGCCGCGCGGCGGACAGCAGAGTTGGGTTATGACCTGAAGGCAGGGCATGGGGCATGAGAAAACACCTCGATGCCAGCGGAGACGGATGAAGCGGGGTTTCACGCTAAGGAATTTTTTCGCGAAGCGGGGTGGAGTCGGTGGACCGAGCGAAGTGACGCGGACCACTCGCTCACGCTCGCAGCTACCCGCAGGTCAGATCACTCACCGCGTGCGGCGCAGCACAATCTCGCCGGGTGTGGAACGATCCGCGCGGACGCCCATCGAGCCTTCAAGGAGGCGGACAAAACCATCGACATTATCGGAGCGGATCGAGGCGACGATAGGGAGCACGCGCAGGTCATCGTCGCCGATGACGAGACGCAGGGTGTTGCGGCGGTTGAAAGCCGCGACGACCTCGGCGAGCGGCGTGGATTCGAAATCAAGGAGGCGTGGCTGCCACTCGAGAAGCTGGGCGATCTCGTGGGTTGAGGCGGGCACGACGACGGGCGGTGCAATCACCTGCGCGACGGCGATCACGGTGCGCTGGCCGGCGGTGAGGGCGGCGAGGACGACGGGAACCGCGGCGGTGGCGGCGGCGTTCGTGGGTGGCGCGGCGGCGGAGGTTTGTTGCGAGACGTGCACGGTGCCCTCCGTTACCAGCACCTCGAGATTCGCCCCCGCGAGCTTCACGTTGAACGCCGTGCCGACGGCGCGCACATCCACGCCCCCGGCGCGGACGACGAAGGGACGCGCGGGATTTTTCGCGACGGCGAACAGCGCCTCGCCCTGCACGAGCAGCACGCGACGCTCGGCGGC
>JANOCA010000319.1:0-1713 GCA_031411915.1 Opitutaceae bacterium | reverse complement strand
CCGATCCAGCGCCCCACAGCGGTTTAGCGTTGGACTTGTTCCACTCGTCCCAGAGGGACTGGAGTTCCTTTAGCTTGGCGGGATTGGTGGCGGCGAGGTCGCGGTCTTCGTGGATGTCGGCGGCGAGGTTGTAGAGCTTGGCGGCGGAGACGGGCTGGCCGCGACCGCCGGGGTTGGTGTCGGCATTGCTGTCGTAGCGGACGAGCTTCCAGTCGCCGCGGCGGACGGCCATCTGCTCGCCGAAGCGCCAGAAGAGCGCCTCGTGCGGCGCGCCGGATTTCGCGCCGGCGAGAAACGGTAGCAGATCAACGCCGTCGAGTTTCCACGCGGGCTGCGGCGCGACGCCGGCGGCGGCCAACGCGGTCGAGTGCAGATCGAGTTGGATGGAAGGATGGTCGAAGACGCCGGGCTTCACGCGGCCGGGCCACGCTACGACGAACGGCACGCGGATGCCGCCTTCGAGCGTGGTGCGCTTGCTGCCCCGGAGCGGCGCGTTGCGCGAGGCGTTGACGGTGACGCCGACCATCGTGGGGCCGCCGTTGTCGCTGACGAAACAGATGAGCGTGTTTTGATCCTGGCCGGTGGCGGCGAGTTTCGCGCGCACGGCGCCGATGGCGTCGTCCATCGCGGACATCATCGCGGCGTAGGTGCGGCGTTTCTCGTCGGCGATGTGTGCGAATTTTTTCAGGCGCGCGTCGGTCGCGTGCATCGGCGTGTGGACGGCGTTGAACGCGAGGTAGAGGAACCACGGCTGCGCGCGTTGGCGCTCGATGAAGGCGACGGCTTCGCGGCCGAAGGCATCCGTGGCGTAGTCCATCTCCTTCACGGGCTCGGTGCCGCGCAGGAATCCGCCCGCATCGAAGTAGCTGTGCGCGCCGCCGAGGAAGCCGAAGAACTCGTCGAAGCCGCGCTGCTGCGGGTGCATCGCCGGCTGGTTGCCGAGGTGCCATTTGCCGACAAGGCCGGTGGCGTAGCCTGCGGCCTTGAGGCGATCGGCGAGCGTCGACTCGGTGACGGGCAGCCCGGCAGTGGCGCCGCCCGGATTGAACTCATGGCCGAAGCGCGTCTGGTAACGGCCGGTGAGCAGGCCCGCGCGCGTGGGCGAGCAATACGGGCCGCTCACGTAGCCTTTGGTGAAGCGCACACCGGCGGCGGCGAGCGCATCGAGGTGCGGCGTAGGGATGTCCTTGCACCCATGGAAGCCGACATCGGCGTAGCCCATGTCGTCGCCGACGATGAGGAGGATGTTGGGGCGTGCGGCTGCGGCGGCGGAGGCGGTTGTCGCGATGAGCGGCGCGAATGCGCCGACGAGTGAGAGGATGGCAAGACGAGGGATTTTCATGGGGCCTTCTTTTTGGCGTTGCCGGGGGCGATGAGGGTTACGGGCTCGCCTTGGAGGAGCGGTTTGCCGAAGACCGTCTGCGTGTCGCCTTGCTGCTTCATCCAAGCGTCGAGGTCGGCGCGCATCGCGGCGAGGCGACTGGAGTGTTTCGGATCCGCGGCGAGGTTGCGGAGTTCGTGCGGATCGACGGCGAGATCGTAGAGTTCCTCGGCCGGGCGCGTGGTGTAGCGCCGCACGGTCGCGGCGGCCGCGGGATCGCGCTCGGCGGCGGCGAGCCACGTTTTCCAATAGACGAGGCCGCTCGGGCCGGAGGAGCGCGAGATGTGCGTGTGGTGCTGAAACTCAGGATGCAGGTTGCGGATGTATTTCCA
>JANOCA010000318.1:0-5254 GCA_031411915.1 Opitutaceae bacterium | reverse complement strand
GTCCCCCGACCGCCACTCTCACTTTGCGGTCACCCACGCGACTTGCCGATCGCGAAGTAGAGGATCGAGCCGAGAAACGGGAGGAGGATAATCACGATCACCCAGACCAGCTTGTTGGGGCTATTGCCGCGGAGGCAGTCCACCAGAGCGACTACCCACAGGATCAAACAGAGCACCGACAGCACGTAATTCAGATTCATCGTAGTCCGGTAATCGTAGCCTAATTCTGGTGCCAGTTCCGGTAAATCGCGCGTGAGTCCAAGGCGGCCTTGCGATTCTCGCACCCAAACGTCCCGCCGCCGACACCTCGGCCTGCCTCACCAGTTCCACACCCAGCACAAAAAAGGCCGACCGGAAATCCGGTCGGCCCTTCGAAAAATTGCGTTGGGTTCTTCGCCTTACGCCACGCGCTCGACGATGAGCGGCGGAGGTGTCGGGCGCTTTGGTGCGAGACGGTAGGCGTTCTTAAAGTGATCAAGCGCCTGCTCGAGCTTCGCCTCGTCGTTGTAGTGAATCATCATGAGCGGCTCACCCTGCTTCACCTGCGTGCCGACCTTCTTGATTTCGGAGACGCCGACTGAGTGGTCGACCTTGTCGCCGGGGGCGTTCTTGCCCGCGCCGAGCAGATGCACGCCGTGCGCGATCCACGCGGCGTTGATCGTGTGGACGTAGCCGCGCTTCGGGGCGGGCAGCTTGCGGATGTGGCGCGCCGCCGGGAATTTTTCCGGGTGGTCGATGTAGGCGGTGTCGCCGCCCTGCGCCTTGATGAGCTCCTTGAGCTTCTCGAGCGCGGAGCCGTCGGTGAGATGGCGCTGCACGGTCTGCTTGGCCGAGAGCGTGGAGCCCGCGACGCCGGCGAGGCGCACGATCTCCATGCCGAGCTTGAGGACGAGTTCCTTCATGTCCTCGGGGCCCTCGCCCTTGAGGAGCTGGATGGCCTCCTTGATCTCAAGCGAGGTGCCGACGGAGTCGCCGAGCGGCTGGTTCATGTCGGTCACGAGCGCGACGCAGCGGCGCTTCATGGAGCGGCCGACGCGCGTCATCGAGCGGGCCAGCTGCTTGGCCTGCTCAAGATCCTTGATGAAGGAGCCGTTGCCCCACTTCACATCGATCACGAGGCCTTCGGAGCCCTCGGCGAGTTTCTTGGAAAGGACGCTACCGGTGATGAGCGGGAGGCTGGGGATGGTGCCGGTCTCCTTGCGGAGCTCGTAGAGCTTGGCGTCGGCCGGCGCGAGGTCTTCGGTCTGGGCGACGATGGCGCCACCGATGCGGGCGAGCTGGGCGGCGAATTGCTCGTTGGTGAGGTGGCTCTTGAAGCCGGGGACGGCGGAGAGCTTCTCGAGGGTGTTGATGATATGGTCGTGCTCGACGCCGCACATCATCGGGACCACGACGCCTGCGGCCATGGCGAGGGGGACGAGCACGAGCGAGGTCTTGTCGCCCACGCCGCCCGTGGAATACTTGTCGATCTTCGGCTTCGCAATGTGAGAGAGGTCAATGACCTCGCCGGAGAGCATCATCTCCTCGGTCAGGTCCGCGGTCTCCTGCGCCGACATGTTCGAGAAGTAGATCGCCATCATGAGGGCCGCGAGCTGGTGCTGCGGCATCTCGCCGTCGAGCGTGCTGTCGACGATGTAGCGGATCTCCTCCTGCGTGAACTCATGCCCGTCGCGCTTCTTCTCAATCAGGGAAGTAAACGACGGCTTGATGAAGCGGCGCGTAGGAATTTTTCGTTTCGAGCTGGTCATAATGTGTGTGATGAGTGCGACGCCAAGCGTGACGCCCGCCGGGCGGAAGAGTGTGCGAGCCAATGGCAAGAGGCGAAAAAGTCGAGCCGAAAGACCGGCCGTTCCTCCGGAGTAACCAAGCGGTGCGGGGAAACCCAACTCACGGCGGCCCTGCGCTTTTTGGGGTGGGCAGGCGCGTCCCTGCGCCTGCATGGGCAAGTGTGATGCGCGCAGTCAACTGCGGGTGCAGGGGACGCGCCCGCCCACCTGCCAACCAGGCGCGCGCCCACCCTATTGCGCCGTCGCCCCCGCGGCGATCCACGCCGCAATCACGGCGCGCTCCTGGTCGGTCATTTGCGTGATGTTGCCGAGCGGCATCGTGCGGGTGGCCACGGTCTGCTGGTGGATGCGGGAGACGTTTTTCAGAATCTGATCCGGTGCGTGAAGGACCACACCCGCGGGTGGTTGCGCCAGCCCGGGAAAGGTCGGGGTCGGCGCGTGGCAGTTCAAGCAACGCTCGCCGATGATCGCGCGCACGCGCTCGAAATTCACCACCCCCTCCACCGGTGGCAGCGCAATCGGGCGAGGCGCGGTCCACCACGCCACCGCGCCGAGCAGCACGGCGCCAAGCGCGGGATACTGCCACGCGAGCACGCCCTTATGCCGACGGTTGAAGAAATGCCGGATGCTCACGCCGGCCGCCATCATCAGCGTGAGAATGGCCCACGCGTGAGGGTGGCCGTAGGTTGAGGCGTAGTGGTGGCTGATCATGATGAACAGCACCGGGAGCGTGAAGTAGTTGTTATGCACGCTGCGCTGCTTGCCGCGCAGGCCGTGGATCGGATCGGGCAGGCCGCCGGCGCGCATCGCCTCGACCATCTTTTTCTGCCCCGGGATGATCACGAAGAACACGTTCGCGACCATGATGGTGCCGATCGCGGTGCCCACGTGCATGAACGCCGCGCGCCCGCCGAGCCCTTGGTGCAGGCCCCACGCCAGCAGGGTGAGCAGTCCAAAAACCACCAAGCCGAGCAGGCCCTCACGCCTACCCAGCGGCGAACGGCACAACGCATCGTAAACCAGCCAGGCCCCGACCATGCTCGCCGCCCCGATGCCGATTGCCTGCCACGGCGTGAGCGTGGCGACGGCGCCATCGATCATCATCGTCTGCGCACGCAGCCAATAGACGACCACGAGCAGCGCCGTGCCGGAGAGCCACGTCGTGTAGGCCTCCCATTTGAACCAGTGCAGGTTCTCGGGGAGCGAGGCGGGCGCGACGGCGTATTTCTGCGGGTTGTAGAAACCGCCGCCGTGCACGGCCCAGAGTTCGCCGGAAACGCCTTTCTTTTTCTCATCCGAACCTTCGGCCGGCGGCTCCAGCGAATTATCGAGCCAGATGAAATAGAACGACGACCCGATCCACGCGATGCCGGCTATGATGTGCAGCCAGCGCAGCAGCAGGCTCAGGAAGTCGATCAAATGGGCGTCCATGGTGGGTCGGTGCGAAGCGTGAAGCTCGCGGGATGCCAAGGCGGCCTCCGGTGTGCCGCAAGCCAACTCCGCGCTTGCGCGCCCCGCGCTGCATCCGGTTTTCTGGTGCGATGCACGCCTCGTTTCACCTCGCCGCCGATCTCGATGCGGCGCTCAAGTCCGCCGCCGTCACCGCCGGCCTCGTGGATGCGGCCGCCTTCGCGCCCGAGGTGCGCGTCGCCGATCCCAAGCACGGGGATTTCCAGGCCAACGGCACGCTCGGTTACGCCAAGGCCCGCAAGCTCAACCCCCGTGCCGTCGCCGAACAGCTCGTCGCCGCCCTTGTCGCGCCGAAGCCCGGCGAAGGCGGACTCGCCGCCGCCGTGCCCGAGACCTACGAACTCGCGATCGCGGGGCCGGGCTTCATCAACTTCACGCTGAAGCCCGCGGCGCTGCTCGCGTGGCTGCGGGCCTACGATTCCGCGGACCGCCTCCGCTCCGGCGCCGCGGCGGCGCACGCGAAACAGACTTGGGTCGTCGATTACTCCTCGCCCAACACCGCGAAGCAGATGCACGTCGGCCACCTGCGCTCCGCCGTGATCGGCGAGGCGATTTGCCGGATGCTGGCGTTCACCGGCGCGCGCGTCATCCGCGACAACCATCTCGGCGACTGGGGCACGCAGTTCGGCAAGCTCATCTACGGTTACAAGCGCTGGGCCGATCAGGCCGCGCTCGCGACCGACGCCATCGAGGAACTCGAGCGCCTCTACAAGCTCGGCAACGCCGCCACGCCCGAGGGTTCGCCCGAGCTTGAGGAGGCGCGCCGCGAACTCGTCGCCCTCCAAAACGGCGATCCCGCCAACGTCGCCCTCTGGCGGAAATTCTCCGAGGTCAGCCTCGCCGCCTTCCAGCAGATCTACGATCGCCTCGGCATCCGCTTCGATCACAACCTGGGCGAGTCGTTCTACAACGACAAGGTCGAGCGCGTGTATCGCGAGCTCACCGAGATCACGCCGCCCCTCGCCGAGACCAGCGACGGCGCGCTCGTGGTGTTTCACGATGAGCATCCGCGTTTCTCGCGCCATGCCGAGCGGCCCAATCCCTTCATGGTGCGCAAGGCCGACGGCGCCAGCGGCTACGCCTCCACCGATCTTGCGACGGCGCTCTACCGGACGGAGCACTTCAAGGCCGACGGCATCGTGGTCGTCACCGACTTCCGGCAGGCCGATCACTTCGAGCAGTTGTTTCTCACGGTGAGAAAATGGTTCGCGGCAAAAAATTACCGCACGCCCGAGCTGCACCATGTCACCTTCGGCGCGGTGACGGGCGAGGACGGCAAGGCGCTGAAGACCCGCAGCGGCGACGTCATCAAGCTCAAGGCCCTGCTCGACGAGGCGGAGGAACGCGCCTTCGCGATTGTCGCGGAAAAAAACCCCGACCTCCCCGAGGCCGAGCGCCGCGAGATCGCGCGCGCCGTGGGCCTCGGCGCCGTGCAATACGCCGACCTCGCGCAGAACCGCAGCAGCAACTACGTCTTCTCCTGGGACAAGATGCTCGCGCTCGACGGCAACACCGCGCCCTACCTCCTCTACGCCGTCGCCCGCATCCACTCGATTTTCCGCAAGGCCGGCGTCGCGCCCGCCGATTCCCCCGCGCAGGCCGCCGCCACTCCGCCCGAGACCGCCACCGAGATCACGCTCGCGCGCAAGCTCGTGAAATTCCCGGATGCCATCCGCCTCGCGACCGAGACGCTGCGCCCGCATTTCCTCTGCCTCTACCTCTTCGAACTCGCGGGAGATTACAGTTCTTTCAACAACGCCGACAAAGTGCTCGTCGACGATCCCGCGGTCCGCGCGCGGCGCTTGCTGTTGTGTTCCCGCACGTTGCTCGTGCTGGAAACCGGCCTGACGCTGCTCGGCCTGCGCACGCTCACCAGAATGTAGTGTGGATTCCCTCGAGCCGCCCCATCTTGGCGCGAGGCAACGGGCGTCAGGGAGGCAGGACCAAATCCGCGCTTGCCGCTCCCCCGGGCCGCGCGCAGCCTCCCGCGCATGGCC
>JANOCA010000317.1:0-13117 GCA_031411915.1 Opitutaceae bacterium | reverse complement strand
GTGACGTTGGCGAAATACTCGCGCTGCACCTCGTCGGTCACATCGGGGTAGAGGGCCTTGAGCTTCGGGTCGGACTTGATCGGGTAGTGCGGCTCGTGGGACCAGACGGTGAGGAAAAACGGTTTCGCGGGATCGCGTTTCTCGCGGAGCCAGACCACGGCCTCGTCGGCGGCGAGCGGCGCGGAGTAGCCCTGCATCGGGCCGGCGGGCGTGCCGTTGCGGACGAAGTTCACCGGGTTCTCGTGCGAAGGCGCGGCGTTGTTCTGTGTGGCGAGCCACCAGTCGTAACCGTGGTCGGAGGGCTGCGGGTGCGCAGGGTCGTTGAAACGGCCGTTGAGATGCCACTTGCCGGTGTGAGCGGTGGCGTAGCCGGCGGACTTGAGCAGGCGCGGCAGCGCGATCTCGGAAGTGCGGAGGTGGAGTTCGGAGCGCTCGGCGATCCAAGTGTAGACGCCGTTGCGGTGGGGCGTGCGGCCGGTGAGGATCGCGGAGCGCGAGGGGCTGCAGACGGCGCTGGCGGCGTAGCACTGCGTGAGGCGCACGCCTTGTTTGGCGAACGCATCGAGGTGCGGGGTCTTGATCCGCGGATGCCCCTGCACGCCGAGATCGCCCCACCCGAGATCGTCGGCGAGGAAGATGATCAGGTTGGAGCGAGCGACGAACGGCTGGGCGGCGCGGATGGGAAGAAGGGGGAGGAGGAGAAGGAGGGGAATGAGGAGGCGGCGCATGGCGGGTGGGTCACGGGGCTTTCTTTTTCTTGTTTCCGTTTTTCTTCGCTTTGCCGGCGGGGGCGTCGGGCGTGCTGGCCGGCGCTTGCTCGGCGCTCCACTTGTCCCAGAGCGCTTGGAGCTCCTTCACCTTGGCAGGCTGGGCGGCGGCGAGGTCCTTGGATTCACCGATGTCGGCCGCGAGATCGTAGAGCTCCGGTTTGTCGCTGCCGCCGCGGGAGACGACGAGCTTCAGGTCGCCGTGGCGGATCGCCCACTGCGGTCCGTAGCGCCAGTAGAGGGTCTGGTGCGGGCGCGCGGAATTGGCGCCGGTGACGAACGGCGTTAGGTCCACGCCGTCGAGCTGCCACGAGGTCTCGGGCTTCGCGCCGCTGGCGGCGATGATGGTGGGGAGCACGTCGAGGTTGAGCACGGGGAAGTCGTAGGTCTTGCCGGCGGGCCACTTGCCTTTCCACTGCGCGAAGAACGGGACGCGCGGGCCGCCCTCGTAGGTCGTCATCTTGAAGCCGCGCAGCGGGCCGTTTTGCGAGGTCGTGCTCTGGGTGGGGCCGCCGTTGTCGGCGATGTAGAAGACGATCGTGTTCTCCTCCTGGCCGATTTCACGGACCTTGCCCATCACGCGGCCGATGGCGTCGTCCATCGCGGCCATCATCGCGGCGAACAGCTTGCGCTTCTCGTCGGTGATCTTCGGGAAGCGCTCGAGGTATTTCTTCGGCGCCTCGAGCGGCGCGTGCTGGGCGTTGAAAGGCAGGTAGAGGAACCACGGCTTGGTCTTGTTCTTCTCGATCCAGTCGACGGCGCGCTCGGCGTAGGCGTCGGTCGTGTAGAAATTCGGATCGGTGACGGGGCGCACGTCGTTGTTGATCCGCGAGTCGATGAAATTGGTCGGGTGGAAGAATGGCGTGTTGTTGAGCGTGCCGAAGAACTCGTCGAAGCCGCGTTTGGTCGGGCGGTTCTCGGGCTGGTTGCCGAGGTGCCACTTGCCGACGGCGGCGGTGGCGTAGCCGAGGGCCTTGAGGCGGGTGGCGAGCGTGACCTGGTCGGAGCGGAGGCCGATCGTGTTGGCGACGCTGTTGAACTCGTGGCCGAAGCGCGTGGGGTAGCGTCCCGTCAGCAGGCCGGCGCGCGACGGGCTGCAATACGTCGCGGCGACGTAGCCGTTGGTGAAGCGGATGCCGTTCCGCGCGATCGAATCGGTGTGCGGCGTGGGAATCTCGCGGTTGCCCTGCGCACCCGTCTCACCCCAGCCGAGGTCGTCGGAGTAGAAGATGATGAGGTTGGGGCGCGGGGAGGGCGGCTGCGCCGCCAGGAGAAGGGAGAACGGAGAAAGGAGAAGGAGCAGGAGGGTGAGGAGGCGCATGGCGATGGTGGGTTATTTTTTCTTGGGAGACTTGGGTGGGGCGCCGGGCGGGTGACCGGCGGGATCTTCGTTGGGGGTGCCGCGCCAGACGGGCGTGGTGTTGGAGGTGTTCCACATTTCCCACGCGGTGGCGAGTTCGCGCACGAGCGCGGGATTCTGTGCGGCGAGGTCGCGCGACTCGCCGGGATCGGCGGCGAGGTCAAAGAGCTGCCAACCGCTCTGGGTCTTGGCCTCGAAATCGCGCCAGTCGGCGAGCTTCCATTGGCCGCGGCGCACGGCGCGCTGCGGGCCGAAGCGCCAGAAAAGATCCGTGTGCGGTGCGGCGGCGGGCGGCGTGGCGGAGGCGAGATGCGGGAGCAGGTTCGCGCCGTCGAGGCCCGCGGGAATCGGCGCGCCAGCGGCGGCGAGCGCGGTCGGCAGCAGATCGAGCGCGATGATTGGGTGATCAAACGTGCGGCCGGCGGGGATGCGGCCGGGCCACGCGGCGAAGAAGGGCACGCGGATGCCGCCTTCGAGGACCTGGCCCTTGTCGCCGCGGAAGGGGGTGTTGATTCCGGTATTGTAGGCGAAGAAGGGCTTGCGGCCGGAGCCGCCGTTGTCGCTGAAGAAAAAGATGAGCGTGTCCTTGGCGCGGTTGGTTTTTTCCAGGTGCGCGCGCAGGCGGCCGATGGAGTCGTCGAGGCCGAGGAGCAGCGCGAGGTAGCCGCGCCGCGCGGGATCGGCGATGGACGCGGGCACGCGCGTCGCGACGGCGGGATCGATTTCGAGGGGCGTGTGGACGGCGTTGTAGGCGAGATAGAGGAACCACGGCTTGCGCGCGTGGCGGTCGGTGAACGCGATCGCTTCGTCGGTGAAGACGGTGGTGGCGAAGCCCTCAACCTTCGTCTGCACCTCGCGGCCGCGGTAGATGAGGTTTTGCGAGCCGGCGGTGCCGAACTTGGGCGCGGCGTCGCGCTTGAGCTGGAAATTGTGCGCACCGACGAGGAAGCCAAAGTAGTCGTCGAAGCCGCGCGACTGCGGGTGGTGCGCGGGGCTGAAGCCTTGGTGCCACTTGCCGATGAGCCCGGTCGCGTAGCCGGCGGCGCGGAGATGATCGGCGATGGTGCGCTGGTTGAGCGGGAGGCCGAGGGTGGCTTCGTCGCCGACGTGCGGGTTGAACTCGTGGCCGAACTTTGTCTGGTAGCGGCCCGTGAGGAATCCGGCGCGCGCCGGGCTGCAATACGGCGCGCTCACGTAGCCGCTGGTGAAGCGCGTGCCAGCGCGAGCGAGGGCGTCGAGATGCGGCGTGGGGACCTCGCGACCGCCGTGCACGCCGAGGTCCGCGTAGCCGAGATCATCGGCGATGATGACGAGGAGGTTGGGCCGCGGCTGCGCGGCGCGCAGCAGGAGGACGGAACAGGAAAAAAGGCAGAGGACGGCGAGGCATTTCATGGGGCTGGGGGAGGGCGGGGCCGGGGCAGCCTCGGCGCGGCCCGCGCGACGGGCGAGGCGAAAACCGCCGCGGGCTTCGCGCTCGCCAGCGGCGCGGCGGCTCGGCTCACTCACGCAACCCCGCCCCGTTTTTCCCCATGAATGCTCCGTCCTCCCCGCCCGTTTCGCGTCGCGACTTCCTCCACCGCTCCGGCCGTTACGCCGCCGTCTCCGCCCTCGCGGGCGTGACGCTGCCGCACGTGCATGCAGCCGGCAGCGATCTCATCCGTGTGGCGCTGGTGGGCTGCGGCGGACGCGGAACGGGCGCGGCGACGCAGGCGCTCTCGACGACGTCCGGTCCGATCCAGCTCGTCGCGATGGCTGACATGTTCGCGCCGCGGCTCGCGAGCGCGTTCGACCGGCTGACGAAGCACGCGCAGGTCGGCCAACTCGTCGACGTGCCGGAGGACCGGCGTTTCATCGGGCTCGACGCCTACAAGGCGGCGATGGACGCGCTCCGCCCCGGCGACGTGGTGATTCTGGCGACGCCGCCGGCGTTTCGCTGGGTGCATTTCTCGTATGCGATCGCGAAGGGGCTGCATGTGTTCATGGAAAAGCCCGTTACGGTGGACGGACCCACGAGCAAGCGCATGCTCGCGCTCGGCGAGGAGGCGGCGCGGAAAAACCTGAAGGTGGGCGTCGGCCTGATGTGCCGCCACTGCCGCGGCCGCGGTGAGCTGGAGCAGCGGATCAAGGATGGGCAGCTCGGCGAGATCCTGCTGATGCGGGCCTACCGCATGCACGGCCCGATCGGGTTCTTTGCGTCGCCCCCGAAGCCGCCGGAAATCTCGGACCTGATGTATCAGATCCAGCGCTTCCACTCGTTCATGTGGTCGGGCGGCGGGGCCTACTCGGATTTCTACATCCACAACATCGACGAGTGCTGCTGGATGAAAGGCGCGTGGCCGGTCTCGGCGCACTCGACCGGCGGGCGGCACTATCGCGGCGACAGCGTGGACCAGAATTTCGATTCCTACTCGACCGAGTTCACGTTTGCCGACGGCGCCAAGCTCTACATGGAGGGCCGCTGCATCGCCGGCTGCGCCAACGATCACTCGAGCACCGCGCACGGCACGAAGGGCATGGCGGTGATTTCCGAGAAAGGCCATTTCCCCTCGCTCGCGCGCATCTACAGCGGGCACACCAAGGATCCGGCGGGGCTCGCGTGGGCGTTTCCGCAGCCGGAGAAGACGCCCTACCAGATTGAGTGGGACGAGCTCATCGGCGCCATCCGCGCGGACCGGCCCTACAACGAGGTGACCCAGGGGGTGGAGGCGAGCCTCGTGACCTCGATGGGCCGCATGGCGGCGCACACGGGCCAGGTGGTCACATTTGAGCAGATGCTTAACTGCGAGCACGAGTTTGCGCCGGGCCTCGACACGCTGACGGCGGATTCCCCGGCGCCCTTGCAGCCGGGAGCGGATGGGAAATATCCCGTGCCGCGGCCGGGCATCGAGAAGGCGCGGGAGTATTGAGCGAGCCGGGCGAGCGCCTCGGTGTAGCAACGGCGTCCCTGCCCGCCGAGGTTTGCGTGCGGTTGTCCTGAACCGGCGGGCAGGGACGCTCCGCCGCTAGGTTCAGAACGTGCCCTTGACACCGAAGCTCCACAGCGAGCCGTAGTCGATGCGCTGGCGGAAACGGGCGACGGCGGGCGTGCTCGGGCCGAAGACCTTCACGTCGTCGGGCGTGGAGCCTATGTTGCGGATCGCCGCGTAAAGGGCGAAGCGCTTGTAGAAAAAAACCTCGGCGTTCACGTCGACGTAGAGGCGCTTGGACCACCAAGTGAACGTGCCGGGCTCGATCCCGTTCGTCGGCGTGCTCGCGATCGTGCCGCGGCGCTGAAGGCCCCGGTAGTTCCAGTTGGCGCGGAGGCTGTAGCGCTCGCGGTTGAGGCTCAGGCCCCAGTTGGCGGTGCGGGGAATGAATCCGGGAAAGTTGGACGTGCCCTCCGGCCCGAGCAGGCGTTGCACGGAGAAGTTGCCGAAGGCCTGCACGCCGCGGGCCCACCGGGGGAGAAACGTGAGCGCCTGCTTGTAGCTGGCGTTGAGGCCCTGCATGCGGACGGTGCTCTGGAGGTTGAATTGGGTGACGACCGGGTAGGCGCCATAGACCGTGGGATCGAGGCTGTAGGACTCGAGGAAATCGGCGGTGTCGGTGAGCGGCGTCGAGTTGCTGAAGAAATTCTCGAAGTCGCGACGGAACGCGCCGAACGTGAACTGGCCGACGTTCTGGAAGTAATACTCGAGGCGGGCGTTGAAGGTGCGAGCGCTCCACGGCTTGATGCTGGCGTTGCTGAGCGTGATCTGGTCGCCAGGCTGCGGGTTCTCGGGGTCGGGCAGGCTGACGCCGCCGGCGTATTGGTTGTAGTCGGGCCGGCCGACGGAGGTGTAGTAGGCGGCGCGGAGGATCAGGTCCTCGCGGAGGCTGTAGCTGGCGTTCATGCTGGGGAAGAGCCGCAGGTATTCCTTCTCGGCGAGCGCGCCCCGGTCCAGAAACGTGAGGCGCGAGACGCCGAGCGCATCGGTCGCGGGCACGAGCGGGAGCGGGCGGCCGTTGGCGCCGAGGACGGGGCGGCCCTGCGCGTCGCGCTGGAGGTTGCGGTTGGGATCAGTGAGCGGGCCCTCGGCGGAGATGTTGGTCTGCTCGGCACGCAGGCCGGTGACGAGCTTGAGGCGGTTCTGAAGGAACTGGAGATCCGTCCGCACGTAGGCGGCGGAGATGAGCTCCTCGGCGAATTTGGAATTGGTAACGAGGTTGCGGTAGGAGGTGTTGGCGTTGGTCGTGAACGAGGCGGGATCGGCGACAAACTGGTTGTAGAGCAGCTCGCTGCTGATGCCCTGGAATTTCGGGTAGCCGTAGTGCGGCGGCCGATCGGAGAAGCTCGGATCGAGAAAGGGCAGCGCCTGATCGTCGGTGGTCGGCGTGAGCGTGGTGCTCGCGGCGCGATCGCGGCCGACGTAGGTGAACTGCGGGACGAAGAACCGCTGGTCGCGCTCGCTCTGGCGGAAGTCGAGGCCCGCGCGCAGCGAGAGCGGCACGGCGCCGAAGAAGTCGCGGCGGGCGTTGGCGTAGAGGGTGCGCTTGATGTCGTCGGTTGCGCGCGTGTTGTTCGTCGCGGCGGTGACGACGTAGTTCGAGAGGGCGTAGGGATTGACGGCGGCGCCCGCGGCGTCGGCGACCGTGATGGTGTTGGGCCGCAGGTAAAAGATGTCGGAGAACCCGATGGTGACGCCGCCGCGGCGGGCGGTCGTGGTGTCGAAGAAGCCGGACTCGCCGGTGCGGTTGCGGTTGCTCGCGCGCGAGTAGGCGAAGCCGGCGTCCATCTTCCAGAGCGGGCCGTCGTGGCGCCACACGAGCGACGGCATGACGGTCCAGTTGGAGCGGTCGGCGCCGGTGGTGACGAGCGTCAGCACGCCCTGGCCGGCGGCGCCGCGCGTGGCGGCGAGGGAAAAGTCGCCGGGGTTCACGCGGCCGACGTCGAAGGTGAGGAGGTTGTGGTTGATGAGGACGTTGAAAGTCGAATACGTGAACGAGAATGAGAGCCGGTCGGTGCGCGAGAGACGGTAGTCCACCGTCGCGCCGAAGGAGCTGCGCTTGGTGTCCTTGCCGCTGTTGCGGATGCTCACGGCGGAGAGGTAGGGCCGGTCGGGCGTCGTGTGGGGGAACGCGACGCCGTTCGTGACGGCCTGGACGCCGCGCCAGGTGTTCTGGATCTGCGGCTCGCCGGAATACTGGCGGTTGAGCCCGGCGGAGATGGTGAAGCCGAATTTGCGGCTCACGGGCGCGATGTAGGAGAAGTCGAGGCCCGGGTGAATCTTGCGCGTGGGGTGGCGCGGCGCGGGCGTGCGGCCCCAGTGCTTGATGTCGTCGCGCAGCATGAAATACGCGCTGAAGTTGCCCGACGGCCGCGTGCGCTCGAACGAGCTGCGCGGGACGAGGTTCACCGTGCCCGCGAGGGCGTTGCCGGGCGAGTCGGGCGTGGGCGAGAACGACACCTCGATGCGCGAGAGGTTGTTGATCGAGACCTGGTCGAGGCCGACGCCGCGCGAGGTGCCGCCGGCGCCGCCCCCAACCGCGCTGGCGAGGCCGAAGCCGTCGAGCGTGACGGGCACGTAGTCAGAGGGCACGCCGTTCAGTGAGACGTCGCGGGCGTTGCCGCCGGCGTAGTCGATGTTCACGCCGGGCATGAATTTCAGGAACTCCGCGGCGTTGCCCTCGGCGATGTCGCCGAACTCGTCCGTCGAGAGGACGGTGCGCATGTTCGGCGCGTAGCGCTGTTCATTGATGGCGAGGGCGGCGCCGCTCATCTCGCGCGAGGTGGCGACGACAAACTGATCGAGCTGGACCACCTGCCCGGCGCCCGGCGCGCCTTGCGGTGTGAGCTCGAAGTCGCGCGTGGCCGTCTGCCCCGCGGCGACCGCGACCTCAGCGGTGGCGGGAGGGAAGCCGCTGAACGTCAC
This sequence comes from Opitutaceae bacterium, assembly GCA_031411915.1. Lineage (GTDB taxonomy): Bacteria > Verrucomicrobiota > Verrucomicrobiia > Opitutales > Opitutaceae > ER46. The sequence goes on along the minus strand of JANOCA010000317.1, from coordinate 5,099 downwards.
GCGCACGCGGGCGGTGCCGACGGGCACGCCGCCGAGGCGATAGTAACCGTCGCCATCAGAAAAGGTCTCCAAGCTCGTGCCCTCGACGGTGAGGCGCGCGCGCTCGACGACGCCGCCGGTGGCGGGATTGGTGACGCGGCCCTCGAGGGTGCCGGCGGGGGATTGGGCGCGGAGCGCGGGCGCGAGGAGCGCGAGGCAGGCCAAGAGGGCGCAAAGGCAATGGCGACAGGTGGGGTGCATGGTGCAGTCTGAGGAAAAGTTTGGTTCGAGCAACCGGCGCGGGTGTCAAAGGTGCGCCGGGTGGTTTGCGCGGCACAAGCGCTTTTCGCCGCCGCCGCTGTGCTCAATGCAGCCCGTGGTTCTCCATCAACGATCGTCGACGGGAACGAGCGGCGTAGTTGCCCTGACGCGTCCGCGGCTGACCGTGCCGATCAATTTCTTGGCCTGTGGCGCCGCCGGGCGTCGGCTTATGGAATCTCGTAGACCTCGATCAACGCCTCGCCGGTGCCGCCGTCGGCGCCGCGCACCTGCACGGTGTAGCTGCCCGGCGAGAGCGTGGTGATGAGCGCGGCGTCGCGGCTGCCGGCGTCGAGCGGGAAGGCTCCGACCATGGTGAACGCGCCAGCGAGGGTGGAAATCCAGTTGTCGTTCTCCGCGATTTTGGCGCCCGCGGAGGAGTAGATTTCGAGCTTGGGATCCGCCAGTGTGCCCGCGACGCCGAAGGCTGCGAGCTTGGGGCCCACGGCGCGAACCACGAGTTGCTTCATGCCGGTGCCCGTGAGGCTGAAGCCGGCGATGAGGATGTCGTCGCCGGTGCCCACGCGGTTGCGGGCGGAGAGATTGATGAAGCGCGGCGAGCTGCCTGTGCCGGTGTCGTAGGCCTCGACGAGCACGACCCCCGCGCCGGTGCCGCGCGCCTGGATGGAGCGCGCGCCCTCCATGCTTTGCACGAAGCCCGCGTCGCGGCTGCCGACTGCAAAGGGAAAGGCTCCGACGCTGGTGCAGGTATCGGCGAGCATGGCCGGCCAGTTGTCGTTCTCGAGGATTTTTGCCGCGCCGTTGAAGAGCTCGAGCCGCGGGTCGGCCATCGTCGAGGCGAGGCCGAACGAGGCGAGCGCGGGGCCCGCGGCGCGCACGAGGACGTTGCGCCAGCCTCCGCTGACGACGACGCCGACGATGAGCGTCTGCCCTTCGGCCATCGAGGTGCGCACGGAGAGGTTCGAGAGCCTGGAAGCGGCGCTCATCATCGGCGCGGAGGGATCGGCCGCGCCCGGACTGCCATCGACCGCCTGCGAGGCTCGCCACGAGGCGCGTGCGCCCCAGTCCTTGGCGGACGTGGTCGTGATCGAGTTAATCACGATCGAGCGACCGGCCCCGGAGGCGGCGGGAAACCACGAGGGTTCGTAGCGGAAGCGTAGAATGTGCACATCCCACGGCGCGGGCAGAGTGAGGGCCAGCGTCTCGCCCGAGTTGTCGAGCGAGCCGTTGTATTCGTCTGGTGCGAGGGTCGCGGCCGCGGCGGGATAGCGCGCGAGGAAAGGCCCGCGCTTGTCGGCCACGACGATGTAGGCGCCGCCCGCGAGCGTCGTGCCGGCCGGGAAGGTGTAGTCGAGGCCGTTGGTGAAGCGCACCCCGCTGAGGTCGAGCGGTTTCTCGCCGGTGTTGTGCAGCTCGATGAACTCGTGGTCGCTGCCGCCGCTCTGGGCGGAGGGCTGATACATGATTTCAGTGATGCGCAGCTTGTCGAGGAGCCGGCGGTAGGCGGCGGGCAGCGGCGTTGAATTGGAAATCCCGGGCGTGGGCACGTCGAAATTTACGATGGTGGCGCCGCCATCCGGGCTGCGTCCGCTGGATGTGTCCGTTGTCTGTTGGACGATCGTCACCTGATCGATCAGCTCGTTGTTCGCACCGAGCATCGTCAGCACCTCGAGGTCGCCGTCGAGGCCGAACACGAAATCCGCGCCGTAGAGCGGCACATAACCGGCACCGCCAATGAAGCTGAGCGGGGGGAAAACAAAGCGCGTGGGCCGTGCGAGGTCGTCGGTCAGCCGCATACCCGCGATCGCGACGGGCTGCGCCGCCGGGTTGAACAGCTCGATCATGTCGTGATCGAGGCGGTAGGTGATTTTGCCCGCCCATTCATTGAGGCGCACGGTGCCGGGGTTGCCGAGCGGCGCGGGACTGGCGTTGGCGGTGCCGAGCGTCGGCACGGTGAGCGCCCAAGTGTCGCCGTTGGCGCCCGTGCGCGACACTGAATGATCCTGAATCTGAAAACCAAACACGACGGAATCCAGCAGGGCGCCGCCGTTAGCCGGCGAGTCGAGGAGACGCACTTGATCGCCCTCCGCGTCCAAGGCGAAGCCGGTGTGGAGGCCGGGTGCAGTCGTGGCGGTGTCGGCCTGGATTGTCAGGTATCCGCCCGCCGCGATCATGGTGCCGGCGGGGAAAACGAATTTGCGCGGGAGCAGAGGGTCGTCGGTCAGGCTTTTGCCCGTGAGGTCGATGGCCGCGGGGCCGGCATTGTGCAGCTCGATCTGATCGGGAAAGGTGCCGCCGTTGGCGAGGCGGGTATTCCACGCGAGCACCTCGTTGATGCGAAGGGCAGGGGTGCCGCCGGCGGGCATGGTCGGGCTGCTCGTGGGCGCCGCCCAAGCGGAGCCTACGATGAGCGTCGCCACCAGCAGGAGAGGCGGCGAAGTTCTCATTCGCAATCGACAAGACATGACCGGAGTCCTCATCGGTCCCGCGGGGTGGAACTGGAGGGTTTTGACGGAACCTTGAACTAGCCTCGCCCTTGAATCGGGGATGGACGACGCGCCTCCGGCCGACTTGCCTGCTCGCTCCTACCCCAATGGAAACACCCACCGCCCAGACAACGGGCTCGCCGATTCCGACTTTGTTAATCGTCGACGACGAGCGCTCGGTGCGCGAGACGCTGCGCCTTTTGCTGGAGCGCCGGGGCTACCGGGTGCTGGTCGCGGAAAACGGCCCGGCCGGCATCGCCCTCGCCGCGACGGAGGTGATCGATGGGGCGATGGTCGATGTGCACATGCTCGGCATGGACGGCGTGCTCGTCTGCCGGGCGCTGCGCAACCGGGCGATGGCGTCGGGCCGCGATCTCCCGGTGTGGCTGATGTCAGGCGCGCGATCTTCGGAGGTCATCAAGTCCGGGACGGAGGCCGGTGCGATCGCGGTGCTCGGCAAGCCGTTCAACCTGGCGCAGCTGTTCGCCATGCTGGCTGAGCGATTCCATCCCGCGGCCGCACCTCCACCCGGGGCTTCGCCGCCCGTTTAGCGCGATTGGACGGACCGCCAATGTTGTGCAAGGTGGCGCGATGCAACTGACCGGCTTCCACCATCTCACCGCCGTCACGGCGGACGCGGCGCGCAATCACGGCTTCTACACGCAGACGCTCGGCCTGCGTCTCGTGAAGAAGACCGTGAACCAGGACGATGTCTCGGCGTATCACCTGTTCTACGCCGATGGCATGGCGTCGCCCGGCACGGACATCACGTTCTTCGACTGGCCCGCCGCGCGGGAGCGGCGCGGCACGCGCAGCGTGGTGCGCACGGGCCTGCGCGTGGCGAGCGAGGCGAGTCTTGCGTGGTGGCAGAAGCGCTTCGAGGTGCTCAAGGTCGCGCACCAACCCGTGGCGCAGCGGGACGGCCGCGCGGTGCTCGATTTTGAGGATCCCGAGGGTCAGCGGCTGACCTTGGTCGCCGACGAGACGCCGTTGATCGCGCATCGTTGGAAAAAAAGCCCCGTGCGCGCCGATCACCAGGTCATCGGCCTCGGTCCGATCACGATGAGCGTGCCGGCGCTTGCGCCCACGGAGCACGTGCTCGTCCAGGTAATGAACATGCGGCGCGCGCGCAGCTACGAGTGGACGGCCGAGGGGCAAACGCGCGAGACGCATGTCTTCCAGATGGGTGCGGAGGGCCCGCAGGCGGAGCTGCATGTCGTGGCCGAGCCGGGTGTCGCTCCCGCCGGAGCCGGCGCAGGCGGGGTGCATCACGTGGCGTTTCGCACGCCGGACAAGGCTTCCTACGACGCGTGGGCCGCGCGGCTCGAGGAGATGGGCATGCGCTCCAGCGGGCCGGTGGATCGCTATTATTTCCGCAGCCTCTATTTTCGCGAGCCCGGCGGCGTGCTGTTTGAGATCGCCACCGATGGGCCGGGCTTCGGCGCCGACGAGCCGATGGATGAGCTCGGCGAGAAACTCGCGTTGCCGCCGTTCCTCGAACCGCGGCGCGCGGAAATCGAGCGCGGCCTCAAGCCGCTCCTGACGCGGTAGCGCGTCGGACTTTTAGCGGTGGGCGTCCCGGCACGCCGGGGCTCAGGGAACGCCCTGAACCGGCGGGCACGGAGCCCGCCGCTACGTCACTCCACGGGCACGAGCCGCGCGATGCGGCCGGGGCCATTGAGAGCGACGTAGATCAGGCCGTCGGGCCCGGTCACCACATCGCGCACGCGTCCCTGATCGGTGAAGAGCACCTCTTGGTGCGTCACGCGATCGCCGTCGGTCTCGATGCGACGGAGCTGGCGGCCGACGAGGCCGGCGACGAGAAGGTTGTTTTTCCACTGGGGGAAGCGCGCAGTCGTGCAGAACTCGATCGCGGAGGGGGCGATGCCGGGCGACCACGACACGATGGGCTGCTCCGTGCCGGGATGCGAGGTGCCGCCGATTTTCTCGCGGAACTGCACCTGGCCGTGCGAGGCAAGGGGCCAGCCGTAGTTTTTGCCGGGCTCGATGCGGTTGAGTTCGTCGCCGTTGCGCGGGCCGTGCTCCGTGGCCCACAGCTTGCCGGTCACGGGATGATATTGCAGCCCCTGCGGGTGGCGGTGGCCGTAGCTCCAGATCGTGGGCCACGCGCCGGGCGTCTTCACAAACGGATTGTCCGGCGGCGTGGCGCCGTCGTCCTTGATGCGGTGGATTTTTCCGAGGGGATTCGCGAGATCCTGCGAATCGGTCGCGGTGCCGCGCTCGCCGATGGTGAAAAACAGGTTGCCGGCCTTGTCCCAGAGGAAACGGCAGCCGTAGTGGCTCGTGTCGGCATAGTAGTGTTTCTGAGGCGCGCGGAAAATAACCTGCTCGTCC
>JANOCA010000316.1:0-4492 GCA_031411915.1 Opitutaceae bacterium | reverse complement strand
TTTGTCAGGCTCGCCGCCACCGCGGCCAGCAGGCCGGCCACCTCCACGCAATCGTCGCGCGCCGCCTGCGCCTCGAAATGATTGCGCGCCTCACTGAACGTGAGCCCGGTCTCCTTGCTCAGGACGCCGCAGACGTGCGCGGCGAACCCGGGATGCGTGTTCAGGCCGGTGCCGACCGCCGTCCCGCCGATCGCGAGTTCACTCAGCGCCGCGACGCCGCGCTGGACGCGCTCGCCGGCCTTGGTCACTTGCATCGCGTAGCCCGAAAACTCCTGGCCCAGCGTGAGGGGCGTCGCATCCATCAGATGCGTGCGGCCGATCTTCACGATGGTCGCGAAATCCGCGGACTTTTGCTCCAGGACCGTGCCCAGCGCGGCGAGCGCCGGTGCCAGCTCCCGGTGCAACGCGAGCGCGACACTGAGATGCAGCGCGGTCGGAATCACATCGTTCGATGACTGCCCGAGGTTGACGTCGTCGTTCGGATGCACCGCCAGCTTCTGGCCGTCCGCGTCTCTCGCGAGTTGCGTCGCGCGACGCGCGATCACCTCATTGGCATTGGTGTTGGTCGAGGTGCCCGAACCGCTTTGAAAGATATCGACGGGAAACTGGGCGTCATGCCGGCCGTCGGCGATTTCACGGGCGGCCTGCTGGATGACCCAGCTCTTCTCCGGGGAGAGTTGCCCCAGCGATTCATTGGCCGCCGCCGCCGCGAGCTTCACCAAGCCCAGTCCGTGGATGAAAGTCGCGGGCATCGGCCGTCCGCTGATGGGGAAATTGAGCACGGCCCGCTGAGTCGAGGCGCCCCACAGCGCATCGGCCGGCACGAGGACCTGGCCCATCGAATCATTTTCCGCGCGTGTGTTGTTCATGTTTGATGACAGTTCTCTTTGGGAACACAGACCCCCGGCCCATCATAAGGTTCGGCGCGATATCGCACACTTGCCTCCGCCCAAATCCGCCTGATTCACTCGGCGGCTTGTGAAGCAAAGCATCGTCACCCTCGACATGGAGGGCGTCCTCACGCCCGAAATCTGGATCGCCGTCGCCGAGCGCACGGGGATCGCCGAATTGCGCCGCACCACGCGCGACGAGCCGGACTACGACAAGCTCATGCGCGACCGCATCGGCATCCTGGACCGCCACGGCATCACGCTCTCGAAAATCCAGGAGGTCATCGCCTCGCTGCCGCTCCTGCCCGGCGCCCTCGAGTTCGTCGACGCGCTGCGCCAGCGCACGCAGGTCATCATCCTTTCCGACACATTTGAGCAGTTCGCCCAGCCGCTCGTCCGCCAGATGGGCTGGCCGACGCTGTTCTGCCACCGCCTCGTCGTGGAAAACGACCGCATCGCCGGCTACACCTTGCGCATGCCTGACCAGAAACGCCACGCCGTCGCCGCGCTCCAGTCGCTCAACTACAAAGTCATCGCCGCCGGCGACTCGTTCAACGACACCTCGATGCTCGCGCAGGCGGAGCACGGCTTCCTATTCCACGCGCCGGAGAACATCGTGAAACAGTTCCCGCAGTTCCCCGCGTTGCACGACTACCCCGAGTTGCTGGCGCGCATCACGGAGAAGTTGTAGGTCGAAGCCTCTCGTGCGCGAGTGCAGCGACAAGCCGAGCCTCGGGAAGGAAGTTGCGCTCATTGTCGGTGTAGCCCTGCTCGCAAGAGCAGGGACCGACGTGAGTTTGCGTCATCAGCCCTCCCGCCTCTTCCGAGGCGGGCTACGACCATAAATCGGTTGCCAGATTTCGACCGAGCCCCGCCCTACCCGCCCTACCCGCCCGCCATCACCGGCCGGAATCCGGCCTCGGCCAGAATCCGCGCAACCGTCTCGCGCTGGTCGCCCTGAATCTCGATCGCGCCGTCCTTCACGGTGCCGCCGCAGCCGCAGGCGGCGCGCATTTTCTTGGTGAGGGCTTCCTTCTCCGGGAGGCCGATGCCGGTGAAGCCATCGACGACCGTCACGGTTTTGCCGCCGCGGCCGCCGGTCTCACGGCGCACATCGACGCGGCCGCGGTTCTTGACCGCCGGAACCGGCTTGGCGGCGGGCGCGACGTTACTGGGAGTTTTCGACCCGGACGGCAGCCCCGCGCCGCTCAGCGCCCCAAAAGGGTTCTGACCGAGGTTCTGCCCGCCATCGGTGGAGATTTTTCCCGTGCTCATTACGTGCTCTCGTTTGCCATAGTTTCGCTCATTTCCGCGCGGCCCGGCCGCCGCACGCGCCAACCGGGATGTCCGATTCCCCGCCGAGGAACATCACGGCCTTGGCGTAGCTCCGGTTTTCGAGGAAATGCGCCAGCTGCGGGTGCAGCCCGGCCCGCCCGCGGGCGAGACACTCGTCGAGCTTGGCCATCTCGGCGGCCACGGTCTGGCCGTCGGCGGCCTTGATGGCGGCCAGCAGGGCGGTGAGGGACTCCTTGATTTCAGTTTCCATGGCGGGCGAAGCAGGTGCTAATCCCGCTCTGGCCCACGTTAAGGCGGATTGCAATCCCGGCGGCAATCCGCCGCGCGCTTGTCTCCCGGCCCGGCGTGTGATCCAGTTGCTGCTCATTTTCTCCCGCGCTGGCCGCCCACGGCGTCCGCCGCATCTCATCCATGAACCGCCCTTCCCTTCCCACCGCCGCCAACGCCGAACTCATCGAGGCGACCTACGAGGCGTGGCTCCGCGATCCCAACTCCGTCGACCCGACGTGGCGCGCCTTCTTCCAAGGCTTCGCCCTCGCCTCCAACGGCGGCTCGCCGGCCGATGCACTGGCGGGCGCCGCCACCGATTCCTCGGTCGCCGCCCCGATCATCGACAGTCTCAAGCAGTCGCACGTCCACCGGCTCATCAACACCCACCGCGCCATCGGCCACTTCGAGGCCCACCTCGATCCGCTCGGCGAGCCGCCCGCGCCGCACCCGAAGCTCACGCTCTCCAATTTCAACCTCAGCGAGGCCGACCTCGACACAGTGTTCGACATCGGCACCTACCTCGGTGGCGGCCAGATGACGCTCAGCGCCATCATCGACGCCGTGCGCTCGACATACTGCGGCCACATCGGCGTCGAATACATGCACATCCAGGATGTCGAGGTGCGCCACTGGCTCCGCGACCGCATGGAGTCCACGCGCAACCAGCCGAGTTTCTCCACCGCCGAGAAAATCCGCATCCTTCGCCGCGTCCACAAGGCCGAGCTTTTCGAGCGTTTCCTTCACACGAAATACGTCGGCCAAAAGCGCTTCTCGCTCGAGGGCGGCGAGACGATGGTCGCAGCCGTCGACACCATCATCGAGCAATGCCCCTCGCTCGGCATCGAGGAGGTCGTCATGGGCATGGCCCACCGCGGCCGGCTCAACATCCTCACCAGCGTCATGCGCAAGCATTTCGACGTGCTCTTCGAGCAGTTCTCCGAGAACTACCTGCCCGAGACCGTCGGCGGCGATGGCGACGTGAAATACCACCTCGGCTACGAGGCCGTGCTTGAGACCGCCTCGGGCAAGAAGGTCGAGGTCCGTCTCGCCGCCAACCCCTCCCACCTCGAGATCGTCAACCCCGTCGTCGAGGGCAAGGCCCGCGCCCGCCAGCGCATCCGCGGCGACATGGAGAAGCGCACCGCCGTGCTGCCGCTCCTGATTCACGGCGACGCCGCGTTCGCCGGCCAGGGCGTCGTGGCCGAGACGCTCAACTTTTCCCAGCTCCCCGGCTACAAGACCGGCGGCACGCTGCACATCGTCATCAACAACCAGATCGGCTTCACCACGCTCCCGCGCGACGCCCGCTCCACGCGCTACTGCACCGATGTCGCCAAGATGATCGACGCCCCGATCTTCCACGTGAACGGCGACGACCCCGAGGCCGTCTGCCACGCCGCGTGCCTCGCCCTCGAGTTCCGCGTGAAGTTCCAGCGCGACGTCGTCATCGACATGTATTGCTACCGCAAGCATGGCCACAACGAGACCGACGAACCCGCGTTCACGCAGCCCCTCCTCTACAAGAAAATCGCCACGCACCCGCCGGCCTCCACCATCCTCACGCGCAAGCTCGTCGCGGAGGGCGTCATCACCGAAGCCGATTCCGAGGCGATCAAGGCCGAGTATTCCGCCGCGCTCGAGAAAAACCTCGAGATGGCCAAGGCCGCCGAGGTCGCCAAATCCGCCAAGCGCGCCGCTGCCGCCGAGGCGAAGAAGTTCGAGGGGTCCACCGCCGTCGTGCAACGCGACTACCACTTCAAGCCCGTCCCCACCGGCGCCACCCGCGAGATCATCGACCGCGTCGTCGCCGGCCTCACGACGGTGCCCCCGCACTTCAAGCCCAACCCCAAGATTCGCCGCTTCCTCGACGCCCGCGCCACCGCGCACCGCGACAACGGCGCGATCGACTGGGGTTTCGCCGAGGCGCTCGCGTTCGGCGCGCTCGCCCTCGAGGGCACGCCGACCCGCCTCAGCGGCCAGGATTGCGAACGCGGCACCTTCAGCCACCGCCACGCCGTGCTCCACGACATGGAGAC
>JANOCA010000315.1:0-24089 GCA_031411915.1 Opitutaceae bacterium | reverse complement strand
CGGCGCATCTCAGAAAGCCGGCGTCGCATTGGGATCAGGCGGCGTGAGCACCGCCGCGCACGTCCACGGATCGACGGCGAGGATGCTGGAGCCGGGGCCGCGGACAAACTGCGCGCGGAACGGCGTGCAGGTGCCATCGGGAAAAAACGTGGCGTGGGAGATAGGCCGCGACTCGACGAGCACGCCGCCCACGAGAATCGTGCTGCCGCCACCCCGCGAGGCCGGCCCAAGGAGATCAACGGTGAGGTCGGCCGCGACGGCGGGCAGGAGAGCAAACTCCTTCAGCGGTGTCTCCTCGCGCGTGAAGCCATCGGCCGCGAGCGTGGCGGACGCGGTGCCATCGAGGAGCAGGAAACGTTTTTTCTCCTTGTCCCACTTCAGGCGGATTTCATGGCCGGACTTGAGCGCGGTCTTGCGCGCCTCCTGCACGGCCTTCCAAAAGACATCGTTGGGCGCGACCGCCCGCGCACCAATGAGCGTTCCGGCTCCGCCGAGGAGCACACTCGCAATCAACCCGACGATGGCGACGACCAGCAGCACCTCGAGCAACGAGAAGCCGCGCGCGGCGCGGAGAGTGGAGGGCCGAGACATCGGGCCGGCGCCGCGCAGCGCCATCACTTCGCGACCGTGGGCGCGGAATCCCAGTTGCCGATGTCGTCGGCGGTGCCCGACTGCTTGTCGACACCCTTGGACCAAATATCGTAGCTGCCCTTGTTATGGGTGCCGGGATAGGCGTATTGGTAAGGCTCGCCCCAAGGATCCTTATCCAGCTTGCCGGCATCGACGTAAGGGCCGAACCACTTGTCGCCCTTTGCGGAAGGACGTGTGATGAGCGCCTGCAATCCCTCCGCGGTGGACGGAAAATCCCCCATGTGAATGCGGTAGGCGGTGAGCGGAGTCTTGACGCTTTCGCGCACGAAGAGCTGCGCGGTGCCCACTTGCGCGCCGCCGAAGATGTTGCCGACATTCGTGAGCGCGAGACCGACGAGCAGACCGATGATGGCGAGCACCACGAGAATCTCGAGGAGCGAGAAGCCGCGCGTGCGGGCGGCGCGACGGGAGTTTTTTCGACGAAGGCGCATGGTGGAAAAACGATGGGGACGCGCGGCAGGTTGTCGAGACGCGCGCTGGCCGCCAAGGTTCCCCCGGCGCCGGTCAGCGCGGCGGCCAGAAGGCGTCGTCGTCCGTCAAAAATTTCCGATCCGGGCCGGCGCTGCGAATCTCCATCTGCTGGCCGCTGATTTGGTGGAAGCGAAACGGCGTGCCCCAGCGGTCGCAGAGTTCGCCGCGGGCGTTGACGGCGCGGTGGCCGCGCGGTAGGAAGGCGAAGCGGAGCCGGTTGTCGCCGCTCAGGGCCGCGGTGATCTCGGTGTTCTCGCCCACGGGATTGCCGACGTGGGGAAAGTTGGTCTGCCACGTCTCGAAGACCTCGTTGAGGATCTTCAAATCGGCGCGGATGTTGCCCGTGGCGGCGTTGAGCTCATCCGCGAGGCGGCTCTCGCCCTCGATCGGCAATTCTTCCCGGCCTGCGGCGGGTGCGCCTTGCTTCGCCACCGATGCAGAGGCCTGCGGCGTCGCACGCGCAGCCGCGGGGAGCGGCGCGCTCCGCGGCCAAAACACCCACAGGGCGATCCCGACGGCGATCGCGAGGACGAGGAGGGCGAGGTTTCGCCGGCCCGTCATGCGGCGCCCATGAAGCCGAGGTCCGGCTTGGCGAAACGACCGATGTTCGGGAGAATGAGGGGGAGGTTGGTCGGGGTGACGCCAAACCACTTCGCAAGCGTGCCGGCGTATTCGTCGACGCTCGTGCTCGGGATCCAGCGGCCGCGGCCGGTGTCGCTCGGGCCGTCGCGCGTGAAGTCGGGCATCTGGCCGTAGATGTCGCCGCCGTTGACCGCGCCACCGAGGATGAAGTGGTGGCTGCCCCAACCGTGATCGGAGCCGTCGCCGTTGGTGTCGTAGGTGCGGCCGAAGTCGGAGGCGGTGAAGGTGGTCACCTGATTCTCGGCGCCGAGCTGGGCGAGCGCGTTATAGAAGGCGTTCAGCGAAACGCTGATGTCACGGAAGAGATTGGCGTGGGCACCGGAGACGGTGTTGCCGATGTTGACCTGCGCGTCGTGGGTGTCGAAACCGCCGATGCGGACGAAGAAGACCTGGCGCTTGAGGCTGAGCTGGCTCTGGGCGTTGACGAGGCGCGCCACCATGTGGAGCTGCTGGGCGAGGCTGGAATTCGGCACCTGGTTGAAAATCGCCTGCACCGGGCTCGCGCCGGTGATGATCGACGAGAGCAGGGAGCTGGCCCCGATCGCGCCGGAGGTGAGGCCGCCGAAGGCCGCCTCGAAGAGGTTGGCGTTCTGCGCGACCAAGGCGTCGTTCATCGCGGCGGTGCGCAGGCCGTTGACCGATGTGCCGGTGCCCGAACCGGTGAGGGCAATCGCACCCGTGGTGCCGACCGCATACTGCTGAACCGAACGGCCGACCTGGAAGGTGTTCTGGCCGTTCACGGTCAGCGACATCGAGATCCGGTTATTTGAGTTCAGCGAATTGATGAGGTCCGCCATGCGGCCGCCCCAGCCGGTGCCGACTTCATTGAACGGCTTGTCCGGCACGCTCGTTTGCCACTCCACCTGTTGGTCGTTGTGGGAGAAGAGCTGCATCGGCCGCATGTCCGGCCGGGTCATATATTGCTGCTTCGTGAGCGGATGGCTGAGGGTGCCGACATTGGCGAGAAGGGCGAGTTTGCCGTCACTGAAGCGGTTCCGCAGCTCGGTCATCGCCGGATGAAGGCCCCACGTGCGACCGTCGCTGGTGCGCGGCGTGATGGGCAGCACGCTCGCCTGCGGGAGAGAGAGGACACCGCGGCCTCCGGTGTAGGCGGCATACGTGGCGTTATCCGTCGGGACGATGAGGTTGTTGGCGTCGTTGCCGCCAGCGAGGAAGAGGCACACCAGCGCCTTATAGTCCGACTGCGGGGCGGCTGCCCGGGCCGGGGTCGACGAAGAGTCGGCCGCGGCCGCTCCCATCAGGCGAAGCTGTGCGAGCGACGAGAGGAAGCCGGTGGCGCCGACAGCGGAACAGCACGCGCCGACAAAATTGCGGCGGGAGAGATCGGGAGGGGTCGTCTTGGGATTCATGGCGAGCGGGTTATTTCTGGATGGCGCCTTGCGGGACGGAACTCGTGAGGTAAATGGCTGAGCGCACGCGCTCAAGGTCGGTCGCCCCATAGGCGGTGGCGGTGCTGTTGGGCATCGCCGAGATGGCGGCGACGAAGCGATCGGTGACGGACTTGGGCAGGGCTCCGGCCGCAAGCACAAGGTTGGCATAATCGACCAGAGCCTGCGGCGTCCGCGCCATGGCGAGGATGGAATTGTCGAACCTCACCCCCACCGTGGCCTCCGCGGGGTTGAGTGTGGCGGTGGTCCCAGGAATACCCGTGCGGCCGGCGTAGATGTAGTTCCAGAGCTGGTTGGGCATGGAGATGGCGGTGGTGTCCGTGATGATCTGATATTCGGGCGCGACCAAGCCCGCCGACGCCAGCACGCCGGGCTGCACATAGCCGGGCTCAAAGAAGTTGAACACCGTGGGAGCGCGGAGGGCCGCCTGCGCAAGGGTGAGTTCCGCGTTGGTGATGGTGAAGCGGCTGTTGTTCGCCCCGCCATCGAAGGCGCGGAGAATGGCCGTGGCGCGAAGGAGCGGCTCCTTGAGCTTGCCGAAGGCGGCGGTTGCGGCGACCTCCGGGGAACGCGCTTCGTGGTCCATGAGGATCGCGCGGGTGACCGCGGCGAGATCGCCGCGCACGCCAGCGCCATTGTTGGCGAAGGCCTGCGCGACGCGATAGACGTAGCCGGGGCTAGGGTTGGAGGTCACCAGCCGCTGGATGAGCTGGCGGGAAATGAACGGCGCGGTGTTGGGATGCGCGACCAACGCGTCGAGCGTGTCCTTAAGATCCTTGGTGCCGCCTTGGTTGGCTGGGATGGTGATGCCGGCGATGATGGTCTTGGGCCGGTCGTCATGGAACGCCGGGTAGAGCATCATGGGCTGCATGTTGTTCACTGGCTCGGCGCGGAAGTTGGGCACCGGGTTGGCGGAATAGTAGGCCCAGCCCGTGAAGATTTTCGCCATCTCGGTGATGGTGGTGTTGTCGTAGGTGGGAATCGGGACGCCAAGGGGGTCGAGCTTCAGGGTGCCGTCTGGCTGGAGGAGATTGGTGCCAACCGTGAAAAGCTGCATGACTTCGCGCGCATAGTTCTCGTCGGCGGCCGTGATCACCTGACCGGCGCCGTTGAAGGTAGCCTTGCCGTTGCGCAGCGACGAGAGGTAGATGCCCATCATTGGGCTGAGCGTGACCTCCTCGAGGACTTGCCGGTAGTTGCCGAAGGCGCCGCGGACGAGGATGTCGTAGTAATTGGTGAGGGCGCGGGCGTTGGTATTAAGCATCCCGTTCGTGTCGGAAACCACGAGGATCTCGCTCAGGGCAAAGGCCACCCGCTGGCGGAGCTGATCGGGCCCCGTGACCGCGGTCTTCCACCAAGCAGCCTGCCGATTGGCCTGCGAGTATTGCGGATTGTCCAGAATCGCCGTGTAGGTCTGGTAATCGGCATCGACCGCGGGGAGGTGGAGCGATGCCGGCAGGGCAATCTGGGCGGAGACCCAGGCGTTGAGGTCGGCGAGACGCTTGCCCACGAGCGCGTCGATCTCGGCCCGGGTGGGGCCAAAGGTGCCCTGGATAAGGAAACGGGCGGCGTCGTTCACAGTGAGCGGTAGATTCGCGAGCGGGGCCGGCGTAGGCGGGGGCGAGAAGGTCAACGAGCCGGTTGTTTGGACGAAGGTGCCGCGGAGTTCGCCGGTCGGGAAGTTGGCCGATTCGATGCTGAGGAAGATGCGGCCGTCCTTGATGCCTTGCACGATGTCCGCCGCGGTGAGCGCGCCGGTGGGCTGGAAGATCCACGAGACGCCGTTGACCTGGCCGTTCGGCAGGCGAAGAAGGTCGGCGCCCACCTCGTTGCCGTTGCCGAAGCGGAGATACGCGACGGTCTCGGGCGAACTGAGGTTGGAGAAGTTAAGGCTCACGACCGCGAAGCGGTTGTCGTTGCTCAACTGGATGGTGGCGGTGCCGAACGCCGTCGTGGCCGTCACGCCGGGCGGTGGGCGCAGAGTGGCGATGTAGAGCGTCCCTGGGTTGTAGAAAATGGTGACATCGGCCGCGCTGCTGTTGCCCACGGTGTAACCGGGGCCGGAGGTGAGGACGAGCGTGGCGTCCTTGTTGATGGCGTTGGCGCCGCCCCCGGCCAGCGGGGCGATGACGACATTGGCGCTCGTCGCGCCGGCTGGGATGGTGACGCTGCCCGGCAGGGCAGTGTAGTCCACGCCAGGGACCGCCGTGCCGCGGATCTCATAATAGACAGTCAACGGCGCCGTCGTGATGCCGCCGCGGGTAATCAAAAAGACCGCCGGCGGCGCACCGCGCGTGTCGGTGGTCGCGGTGGTGGCGGCGACGTTCACCGCCGCGGCGCCCTCGGCCGTCATGTCATAGACCTCAATGAGGGCGAGGCCGGTGGTGTTGGACACACCGCTGACCTGAATCGTGTAGTTCCTGCCCGGTTCAAGATCGACCAGCATCGCCGCGTCGCGGGAGCCGGCGGTGAAACCGAACGCCCCCGCCTCAGCAAAGGCCGTCGATAGCGCGGCCGCGTTGCCTGTGCCCCAGTTGTCGTTGGAGGCGATCTGCTGGCCGGCGCCGTCGAGAATCGCGATCGCGGGGTCGCCGAGCGTGCCGGCGACTCCGAAGCTGCCGAGCGTCGGCCCGGCTGCACGCACGAGGAACTTCCGCAGGCCGCGGCCCGGCGCGATGGAGAGGCCCGAAATCATGATGCCGCCGCCCGTGCCAACCTGGGCGCGCGTCGAGAGGTTCATCAACCGCGCCGGCCCGGTCACATCGTAGACTTCGACCAATGCGATGCCGGAGGCGTTGGCGACGCCGGTCACCTGCGCCGTGTAAGCACCGGGAGCAAGCGAGGCGACCAAGGCGGCGTCGCGGCTGCCATTGCCAAGGGCGAACGCCCCGACTGTGCCAAACGTAGTCGCCGTCGCTGCTTGCGCACCGGCTGTGGTCGTCTGCCAGTTGTCATTCGAGGTGACGAGCCGGGCAGGCGTGGAGCTGTCGTAGAGATCGATGCGGGGGTCGCCCAGAGTGCCGCCAACGCCGAAGCCAGCCAAACCGGGGCCGACCGCACGGATAAGGACGGTCTTGGCCGCTCCAAGCCCGATCACAAATCCAACCACGGCCACGTTGGCGCCGGTCCCGACTTGGGTGCGGGTGGATAAGTTGGCGACTCGGTCTGGCTCGGCAGCTGAAACCAAGTTGAGCGCGCACAGGGCGCTGGCGAGTAATGCCCTCGCGGGGCCAGTCATGATTTTCATCGGGCGGAAAAAATCTCGGGGTTAAGGGGCGACCCAACGACGCCATCGGCGCCTTTAGGTAACACGCCCTACCTGATGATTTCGCTTTCCGATGTCGAGACGCGAGAAACACCCTGCGGCAACTACCCGTCAGCCTGAACCCGTCAAAGAAAGCCCAGGTTGGGCCTCCCGAACCGGCCGATGTTAGGCAGCACGACCGGCAGGTTGGTCGGACTGACACCAAACCAAGAGGCGAGCGTGCCGGAGTATTCGTCCACGCTCGTCGTCGGAATCCACGAACCGCGGGTGCCGGCATCATCCGGTCCCCGGATGGTGAGGTCCGCCATCTTGCCGTAGATATCGCCACCCTTCACCGCCCCGCCGACCACGAGGTGGTTGGAGCCCCAGCCGTGGTCGGAGCCGTCGCCGTTGGTGTTATAGGTGCGGCCGAAATCCGAAGCCGTAAACGTGGTGACTTGATCCGCGCAGCCGAGCTCCACCGTCGTGCGATAGAAGGCCGCCACATTGCGGCTGACATCCGCGAAGAGGTTCGCGTGCGCCCCTAGCTGCGCATCGTGCAGGTCCCAGCCCCCGATGCGGGCAAAGAATATCTGGCGTTTGAGGCCCAGCTGCGGCGCCGCGGCGATCAGCCGGGCAATGGTGCGCAACTGCTGGCCAAGGCCGGAGTTGGAAAACGGGGTCGCGAACGGCGGATTGCCCGAGAGGATCGAGGAGAGCATCGCGCTGTCCGAGATCGCCCGCGTGGTCATGCCGGCAAAAGCCGTCTCGAACAGATTGCCATTCGCCTGCGCCAGGAGGTCGTTCTGGGCGCGCGTGCGCATGCCGGCGGCATTGGCGGCGTTCGTCGAGGAACCCGAGAGCGCGATTGCGCCGTTCTGGTTGACGGAGAACTGCACGACATTCCGGCCGACTTGGAACGAGTTCTGGCCATTTAGGCTGATCGACATCGAGACGGTGGAGCTGCCGTTGAACGCATTCGTCAGGTCCGCGAGACGACCGCCCCAGCCGGTGGAAAACGGCTTGTCCGGCACGCTGCTCTGCCACTCCACCTGCTGGTCGTTGTGCGAGAAAAGCTGCGGCGGCAGCGGCACCGAGCGGGCGTTGTATTGCGCCTTGGTCGTGGGCACGACGAGGGTGCCGACGTTGCCGATGAGCGCCATCTTGCCCGCGTCGAAGAGCGACTTGAGGCCCGTGTTGTTGGTGCCGGCGACGTCGGCATTCATGCTGGAGTGCAGCGCCCAGCTTCGGCCGTCATTGGTGGCCGGCGTGATGCCCTGCAACTGGCCCTGCGGCAGCGCGATCGCACCACGGCCGGCGACCGAGGCGTAGGCGTTGTAGCCCGCGGTGTCGAAGGGGATGATCATGTTGTTGGCGTCGTTCCCGCCGGAGAGGAACAGGCACACGAGAGCCTTGTAGTCGGGCGGCAGGGCGCCCGCCCGCGGCGGGCCAAGGGGGCCATTGTCGGGATTGGCGACCGCGCCCATCACGCGCAGCTGCGCGAGGGTGGACAACATGCCCGTGGCACTGACCGCGGCACAGCATGCACCGAGAAACTTGCGGCGATTGGGATCGAGGATGGGATTCTTGGGATTCATGGCGGTGGTTATTTTTGGATGGCGCCGTAGGGTGAAGTGACGGACAGGTAGATCGCGGAGCGCACGCGCTCGAGGTCGTTGGCACCGTAGGTGGCGCCGGTGCCGGCTGGCATTCCCGCAACAGCGGCGACGATACGATCGCTGGCGGCCTTGGGCATCGCGCCGCCGGCCAGCAGGAGGTTGATCGAGTCGACAAGTGTCTGGGGCGTCCGCGCGAGCGGCAACCAGCCCTCGAGGCTCAGACCGATGGTCTGCTGGAGCGGATCCGTGGCGGAGCGGTTGTTGTAGATATAGGTGTAGTAGAAGTTGGGCTGCGTGAGGGAGGAGATGCCGTTCAGGATCTGGAACTCCGGGGCGTAGAGGCCCGCCGATGCGATGGCGCCGGGGAAGATGTAATCGGGCTCGAAGAAATTGAAGACCGTCGGGGCGCGCAGGGCGGCTTGGAACAGGTTGCTCTCCGGGTTCGCGATGCTGAAACGGCCGAGGTTCGAGCCGGCGTAGAACGCCCGGAACATCGCCGTCGCGCGCAGCAGCGGTTCCTTCATCTTGCCAAAAGTCGCGGTGGCCGCGACCGCCCCTGACCGCGCCTCGTAGTCCAGCAGGATCGCGCGCACGACAGCGCCGAGGTCGCCGCGCACGCCGGCCCCGTTGTTCGCGAAGGCCTGCGCCACGCGATAGACGTAGCCGGGGCTCGGATTGCTGGTGACGAGCCGCTGGATCATCTGGCGGCTGATGAACGGCCCGGTGTTGGGATGCTCAAAGAGCGCGTCGAGCGCATCCTTCAGATCCTTCACGCCACCCTGCGCGGCGGGGATCACTTTGCCGCCGACGATGGTCTTGGCGGTGTCGTCATGGAACGCCGGCCAGAGGACCATCGGGTTGATGTAGTCGGCGGCACCGCCACGAAAGAGGTTGTTGTTGGCGGTCGCGCCCGGGGTCGTATTGGCAAACGACCAGCCGGTGAAAACCTTCGCGAGCTGCACGATGGTCTCCTGCGTGTAAGTGGGGATCGGCTGGCCGTTGGGGTCGAGGCGCACGGTCCCATCGGGATTGAGTTCATGCAGGCCGATCGTGAAGAGCTGCATGATCTCGCGGGCGAAGTTCTCGTCCGCCTGGGTGAGCACCTGGCCCTGGGCGTTGAAGGTGGCCTTGCCGTTGCGCAGCGCCGACAGGTAGATGCCCATGATCGGGCTGAGCGTGACCTCCTCAAGGACGTTGCGGAAATTACCGAAGGCGCCCCGCGAGAAGATGTCGTAGTAGTGGGCCGCGCCTTCCTGCCACGCGCCGATGGTGGCATTGGCATCGGAGGCGACGAGGGTCTCGCTCAGGGCAAACGCCACGCGCTGCCGGAGCTGATCCTGGCCGGTGACGGCGATCTTCCACCACGCGGCCTGGCGGTGGACGCCGCCCGGGCGGGTGTTCACGTTGTTCACCGCGTTCTGGCCGCCGGCATTGATCGCGGCGAAATCCGTCATCGTGCCCTCGCGGTGACTCGAGGCCGGCAGCGCCATCTGCTCGTTGATCCACGCGTTGTAGCCCTTGGCCATCAGCGCGCTGATGTCGGACTGGCTCGGCCCGAACGTGGCCTGCGTGAGGAAGCGGGCCGCATCAATGATGCCCGGCCGCGTGACATCGAGCGCAGGCGGAGCGGCCGGCGGGTTGAAGACCGCGGAGCCGATGCTGCGCACGAACCCACCGCCGAGTTCGCCAGTCGGGTAGTTTGCGGAGTCGATGCTCACCGTCACCCGCCCCGCCTTGAGGGCCGCGATCAGATCGGCCCGGCTGTAGGTGCCGACGGGCTCGAAGGTCCAGAAGGCGTTCGTCACCTGGCCCTGCGGCAGGTTGAAAACGTAGTCGCCGTCGATCGCGAGGTGGGCGACGACCTCGGGCGAGCTGAGGTTGGAGAACGCGACGTTCACGTAGGCCGATTTTTCGTCGGGCGCGAGTTGCACGGTCGCGGTGCCGTAGGCGGTCGAGGCGGTGACGCCCGGGAGCGCGCGCAACGTCGAGATGAAGAGCGAGCCCGAGTTGGCGTAGATGGTGACGCCCGCGCGATCCGCGGCGCCGACCCCGTAGGCGGGATCCGAAACGATCGTGAGGGTCGAGGCGCGGTTGTTGAGATTCTCGGGGTTGGGGCGCGGCATCAGGCTCAATGTCGCCGAGGTGGCTCCCGCCGGGATCGTCAGGGTGCCCGGCAGCGGGTCGAAATCCGTGCCGGCCACCGCGGTGCCGCTGATTGTGTAGCTCACCGTGACCGGCTGCGTCACGAGGCCGACGCGCGAAAACGTGAAGACGGCCGGCACACGATTGGTGCTGTCGGTCGTCGGGACCGTCGCGGACACACTGATCGTCGAGAGATTGTCCGGCGAGAGGTCGTAAACCTCGACGA
Source organism: Opitutaceae bacterium (assembly GCA_031411915.1). Classification (GTDB taxonomy): domain Bacteria; phylum Verrucomicrobiota; class Verrucomicrobiia; order Opitutales; family Opitutaceae; genus ER46. The sequence goes on along the minus strand of JANOCA010000315.1, from coordinate 13,685 downwards.
GGGCGGCCCCGGTAGCACCGCTGACACCGGTGACCTGAATCGTGTAGTTGCCGGGCTGCACATCGAGGACGAGCGCGGAGTCGCGGCTTCCCGCCGCCAGCGGAAATGCCCCCGCCTGGGTGAACGCCGCGTTCAGCGCGGCCGAACCGGCGCTTTCCCAGTTGTCGTTCGCGCCGCCGGCGATTTGCCGGCCCGCCGAGTCCAGAATCGCGATGGCCGGATCGGTCAGCGCGCCGGTCACCCCAAAACCGGCGAGGCCCGGGCCCACCGCGCGCACGAGCACGCGCCTTGCACCGCCGCCGGGCGCGACCGACAGACCCGAGAAGAGGCCGTTTGCGCCGCTGCCCACGATCGCGCGCGTCGAGAGATTCATCAGGCGCGCCGAGCCCGAGACATCGTAGATTTCGAGGATGGCCACGCCGGTGGCGTTGTTCACGCCGCTCACCTGCGCGGTGTAGGCGCCGGGCGAGAGCGTGGCGACGAGCGCTGCGTCGGAGCTGCCGTTGGTGAGCGCAAATGCTCCGACCGCGTTCATCGTCGCGGCGTCAGCCGCCGACCAGTTATCGTTGGCGAGCACGAGCACGCCGGCGGAGTTGAAAAGTTGCAGCTGGGGATTCGCGAGCACACCGGCGACATTGAACGGCGCCTGAGCCAGCCGCGCCCCGACCGCGCGGATGAGCACCCGCTTGGGCGCCCCCTCCTGCACGACGAAGCCCGTGATCATCATGTTGGCGCCCGTGCCGACCTGGGCCCGGGTGGAGAGATTGGCGAGCCGCTGGTTGTATTCCGCCGCAGACGCGGTTGGAACCCAGTGCGGCGCCGAGATGCAGGTCAGCGCGGCCAGCGCAAGACGACGGGTGTGGTTTTTCATCGGGCGGGTGGATTAAAAAATCCGGTCGGAGAAAATTCCGCCGGGGCTTTGGGGCCGGGGTGAAATGTCCACCCGCTTGCGCTATTGTCCAGCGCCTTGATGCGAATGCCGCGTAAATTCAGCGCGTCGCCGGCGTTACGCGAATAACTGCTGTAGTGCGAACACCCGGACGCACCTCGCCGCTCGGCAGCACGACCGCGCCGGCCCACGGCACGGCCATCGTCGTCACGGCCAACGGCTCCGGCGACTGCGCCGCCACCCGCCACGCATCGCGCCCCGGATGATAGGCGAGCACGTCGCGGGCGAAGCCGGCGTGCGTCTCCAAAATTCTCCGCTTCTCGGACACGAGCGTATCGGCCGATGCGTTTCGCGCACGCTGCGCCGCGATCTCGAGATCGAGTGACTCGAGGCGCGTGAAAACCGCCCCGTCGTCGCCTCCGAGGACCCAGATCTCGTCGCCGACCACCGCCGCCGTCGCCGCCATCATCGCGCGCGGCGGCGCGGCCAGTTTGCGCCACGACCGCGTCCCCGGATCATAAGCGAAGGCATCGCCGAGGATATTCGCGAGTCGGCCCGCCTGCGGCTCGCGCCCGCTGAAAAGATACACGCGCGATCCGATCGCAGAGGCCACTGGCACCACTCGCGCCGGGCCGGGCCATGCCGGCAGCTCCTCCCACTTGAACTCCCCGGCCCGTCCGCGCTTCGCCAAATCGAGCGACCAGAACGCCCGCGTTGCCGCGCCCGGCTTCATGTCGTGCTGCCCGCCCAACACGTAGAGCGTCGAGCCGAGATTCGCGCCCGACATGAATGCCAGCGGCGCGGGCAGCGGCGGCAGCGCACTTGTGGTCAGTTCCTTTAGCCGCGCGTCCCACGTGAGCAGGAACACATCGCGATAACACTGCGTCGCATCGCAGCCGCCGACACCCACGACCCCTTCCGGCGTGCTGAAGCTGAACCCGTAGGCGAGCGGTCGCGGCAGCTTGAAGTTTTTTCCCGTCAGCCACGCGCTGGCGCCGCGTTCGAGCACGAAGACGTCTCCCCACCACACCTTGGCTCCGCCGTCCCACGGCATCGCGACCGGAAAATTGGCCCCGCCACCGACCATCAAGGCGTCGCCATGCACGCCCGCAAACGGCGCGGCCTGCCCCGCCTGCCGCGTCTGGCCGGTTGCGGGCGGCAATTCAGGCAGCGGCGTGAAATCGGCGGCCGCCGCCCCGACCACCAGCCCGAAGCCCATCAGTCCGAGCGGGAGGATGCGGGGGAGTCGGCGGGCTGGCGTTGGCATGGGGCTCCGCCACGGTCTCGCCGGGCTTAGCGAAGACAAGTCGCGATTGAGTGCTTTCTCGACAAGCGGCCACTCCGGCTCGCATCGTCGCGCCCGCCCATGCCCCACCCCGCCCTGCCCCGCCTCGCCGCCGCGCTCGCGCTCGGTCTCTTGGCGCTCACCCTCGCCGGGTGCGGCGCCCGGCGCGAGGGCCGCGTGCTCAAGCTCGCCCACGGCCTCGACCAGCAGCACAGCGTCCACAAGGGCATGGTGTTTTTCGGCGAGCGGCTCGCGGAGAAGTCCGGCGGCACGATCCGCGTGGAGGTCTACCCCAGCGGCCAGCTTGGCAGCGAGCGCGAGTGCCTGGAGCTGGTGCAGCTCGGCGGCCTCGCCATGACCAAGGTCTCGGGCAGCGTGCTCGAGGGCTTCGCGCCGGAGTTCAAGGTCTACGGGCTGCCCTACCTTTTCCGCGACGAGGCGCACAAGACCGCCGTGCTCGACGGCCCGATCGGCCGCGAGATCCTCGTCGCGCCGCAGTCGAAGTTCATGCGCGGGCTGTGCTACTACGACTCCGGCAGCCGGAGCTTCTACACGCAAAAACCCATCCGCACCCCCGCCGACCTGAAGGGCCTCAAGATCCGCGTGCAGGAGAGCCCGATGGCTTTCGCCCTCATCCGCGCCTTCGGAGCCTCCGCCACGCCGATCGCGTTTGGCGAACTCTACACGGCGCTGCAGCAAGGTGTCGTCGACGGCGCGGAAAACAACACGCCGACCTTCCACCTGTCGCGCCACTACGAGGTCTGCAAGTTCTACTCTCTCGACGAGCACACCGTCGTGCCCGACGTGCTTGTGATCGGCACCCACGTCTGGAACAGCCTCACGCCTCAGCAGCAGAAATGGGTGCAGGAGGCCGCCGACGAATCCGCCCTCCATCAACGGAAGCTCTGGACCGTCTCCACGGCCGAGTCGCTCGCCGCCGTGGAAAAGGCCGGCGTGGAAATCATCCGGCCCGACAAGGCCGCCTTCCGCGCCGCCGTCGCCGAGCTGCGCGAAAAGGCGCAGCAGGATCCGATCGTCGGGCCGCTTGACCGCCGCATCGCGGAGACGAAGCCATGAAAACGCTCCGCCTCGCCCTCGACCGCCTGCTCGGCGGCATCATCTGCGTCCTGATGGGCGGGATGGTGCTCAATGTCCTCTGGCAGGTCTTCACGCGGTTCGTGCTGAAGAATCCGTCGAGCTTCACCGAGGAACTCGCCCGCTACATGATGATCTGGGTCGGCCTGCTCGGCTCGGCCTACGCCACCGGGAAAAAATCCCACCTCGCGCTCGACCTCCTCACGGCGCAACTCGCGGGCGCACGGAAGAGGGCGTCGGAGTTTTTCATCCACGCCGTCGTGCTCGTCTTTGCGCTCGGCGTGATGGTCGGCGGCGGCGGGCGGTTGGTTTACATCCAGCTCTCGCTCGGCCAGCAGTCGGCCGCGCTGCAATGGAAACTCGGCTACGTCTATCTCGCGGTGCCGCTCGCGGGGGCGTTCATCGCGTTCTACAGCGTGCTCGCCCTCATCGACGCCGCGCGCGGCCAGACGGAAGCCGGGCAACAATCCTCCGGGCTCAACTAAGATGAACGAAGCCATCATCCTCGCGCTCGTGTTTGCCGTGCTGCTCCTCGCGGGCGTGCCAATCTCGTTTGCCATCGGGGCTGCCGCGGTGGGCGCGCTGCTTGTGTCGCTCGATCCCACGGCGGCCACGACCGTGATCGCGCAGCGCATGGCCTCGGGGCTCGACAGCTTCGCGCTGCTGGCGATCCCGTTTTTCATCCTGTCGGGCCAGCTCATGAACCGCGGCGGTATCGCCCGCCGCCTGATCGATCTCGCCAAGGTGATCGTGGGCCGCCTGCCCGGCGGGCTCGCCTACGTGAACGTGCTCGGGAGCATGCTTTTTGGCTCCATCTCGGGCTCGGCCGTCGCCGCCGCCGCCGCGATCGGCGGCACGATGGCGCCGATGATGAAACGCGAGGGCTACAACCGCGAATTCAGCGCCGCGGTGAACATCTCCGCCGCGCCCATCGGCCTGCTCATCCCGCCGAGCAACGTCATGGTGATCTACTCGCTCGCCAGCGGCGGCGTCTCGATCGCGGCGCTCTTCCTCGCGGGCTATGTGCCGGGCATCCTGCTCGGCCTCGCGCTGATGGCGACCATCGCGATCGTGGCGAAGGGCAAGAACCTCCCCGTCGGCGAGAAAATCGCGCTCGCGGAGGCCGTGGGGATTTTCTTCGCGGCTTTGCCCAGCCTGTTCCTCGTGCTGCTCGTGATGGGCGGCATCATCCTCGGTTGGTTCACGCCCACCGAAGCGAGCGCGATCGCGGTCGCTTACACGTTTGTGCTCTCGGTCATGGTCTACCGGGAGATTGCTTGGCGCGAGCTGCCGGGCCTGCTCACGGATTCGGCGGCGACGACGGCGATCGTGCTGCTGCTCGTGGGCGCGTCGATGGGCATGTCGTGGGTGATGTCGTCCGCCAACATCCCGCAGGCCGTCACCGCCACGATTCTCTCGATCACGGAGAATCCGATTTTGCTGCTCCTTATCATCAACCTGCTGCTGCTCGTCGTGGGCTGCTTCATGGACATGACGCCCGCGGTGCTGATCTTCACGCCGATCCTGCTGCCGATCGTGCAGAAGTTCGGGATGACGCCGCTGCACTTCGGCCTGATGCTGATCTTCAACCTTTGCATCGGCCTCTGCACGCCGCCCGTGGGCAGCTGCCTCTTCGTCGGCTGCGGCGTGGCGGGCACGACGATCGCCAAGGTCTGGCGGCCGCTGCTGCCGTTTTTCTTCGCGATGTTCCTAGTGCTGCTGCTCGTGACCTTCTGGCCCGCGCTTTCGCTGGCGTTGCCGCGGGCGCTGGGTTTCTGAAGTAGGGCGGGTCACAGACCCGCCCTACTTGGAAAATTCCTTCGCGAGCGTGAGGCCGAAGTAGTCGCGGGCGTTGGCGAAGCAGATGTTCCTCACCATCGCGCCGACGACCTTCGCGTCGTTCGGGATCAGGCCGCCGGCCATGTCGGCGCCGAGGAGGTTGCAGAGGGTGCGGCGGAAATACTCGTGGCGCGGGTAGCTCACGAAGCTGCGCGAGTCCGTGATCATGCCGACGAAGCGCGAGAGGAGGCCGAGGTTGGAGAGCGCGTTCATCTGCCACTCCATGCCCTCCTTCTGATCGAGGAACCACCAGCCGCTGCCGAACTGCATCTTGCCGGCGACTGAGCCGTCCTGGAAATTCCCAATCATCGTGCCGAGGACGTAATTGTCGTTCGGGTTGTTGTTGTAGAGGATCGTGCGCGGGAGCTGGTCCGTGGAGTCGAGGGCGTTGAGGTAGCGCGAGAGCGCGGAGGCCTGCGGGAAATCGCCGACCGAGTCGAAGCCCGTGTCGGGGCCAAGCGTGGCGAGGAGCCGGGTGTTGTTGCTGCGGAGCGCGCCGAGGTGGAGTTGGAGGACCCAGCCGCGCGCGGCGTTCCAACGACCGATCTCGAGCATGAGATACGAGCCGTAGCGCGCGGCCTCGTCGGGGCTCGCCGCCCGGCCGCGGCGCGCGGCGTCAAAGATCATCTTCGCCTGCGCGTGCGTGCAGGATTCGGCGAGCGCGCTCTCGAGCCCGTGGTCGGAGACGCGGCAGCCGATGGCGTGGAAATCGTCGTGCCGCTTTTTCAGCGCGCCGAGCAGATCGTCGAAACGCTTGATGCCGGCGGTCGCGAACGTGCCGCCCGCGGCGACGGCGAGCTTGTCGACCCACGCGTTGAAGCCGGCGGGGTTGCCGACGGCGAGGGCCTTGTCGGGGCGAAACGCGGGATAGACGCGGGCCTTCAGCTTGCCGGGGTTGGCGGCGATGGCCTTGTGGTGATCAAGTGTGTCGGCGGGATCGTCGGTCGTGCAGATGACGGCGACGTTCGACTTGTTGATGAGATCATGGACGCGGAGCTTGGGCAGCTGGGCGTTGGCTTTTTTCCAGATGCGCTCGGCGGACTTGCCGTCGAGCAGCTCGTCGACGCCGAAGTAGCGCTTGAGCTCGAGCGCGGACCAGTGGTGGAGCGGGTTGCGCAGGGTCTGCGGGACGGTCTCCGCCCACGCCTGGAACTTCTCGCGCGGCGAGGCGGCGCCGGTGACGAACTGCTCCTTCACCCCGTTGGCGCGCATCGCACGCCACTTGTAGTGGTCGCCGCCGAGCCAGAGTTCCGCGAGGTCGGCGAACTGGTGGTTGTTCGCGATGAGGTCGGGCGGCAAGTGGCAGTGGTAGTCGTAGATCGGCTCGTCGGCCGCGTAGTCGTGGTAGAGGGCGCGGGCCTGCTTGGAGGCGAGGAGGAAATCGTCGTGGATGAAGGGGGTCATGGGGAAAGGAGTGAGTAGCGGGTAGCGAGTAGTGAGTAGAAGACGCTGGCGAACACGATTTGCGGATGCTCGCTGCTTACTCCCCGCTACTCGCTACTTCATTTCGAGATATCGTTCAGCATCGCGTCGAGCGTCGTGTAGGCGGCGAGGAGCTTGCGGGCGGCGGCGCAGGCGGCGGCGGGGGCGAGGCCGGTGTTTTCGGCGAGGAACACGATGTAGCTCGCGATGTTTTTCGCGAAGTGGAGCCGGCCCTCCTCGCTCACGCCGTAGAATCGCGCGCGCTGGCGGTAGCCGGCGGGCGTGTGATCGCCGAGCGCGGCCTTCTCGGCCCGGCCGTGGGCGGCGAGCACGAAGAGGAAATTATACTCGAACCAAAACATGTGCTCCGGGCTCGGCGTCAGCGACTCCAGCGCCGCACGTGTCGCGGTGGGGTTGGCGAACACCTCGGTGCCTTCGCCGGCCTTCGCCAGCGCATCCGTGACAAAGACGCGCGCCATCGTCTGCTCGGTCGCGTCCGCGCTGAATGCGCCGGCGACCGCCAGCTCGAGCGTGAACTTATACCAGTCGCCCCACAGCGCCTGATCGCTCGCGTCCCTCGACGCGAAGAGCGCGCGGCCCATCTCGTAGGTGTAGCGCCCGCTCGTCTTGATTTCGAGGCGTCCCCCAGTGACCGAGCCCATCACTTGGTAGTTCTCGGCGGATTTGCCCGACCCGGAGTGGAAGCCGATGCTCGCGCCAAACTGTTTGCAGACCGCCCACTGCTTCTCCGCGAGCGCGCGGAGCTGCGCGTTGTCCGGAAAGGGCATGTTCTTCTGGAACCCGAACGCCGGCGCCACGAAGTGAATCTTCATCCCGAGCGCCTCGCAGAGTGACAGCATGATCGCGGTGGTCTCGGGCGTCGTGAGGCCGGGCAGCTCGTCGATGGAGAGTTCGCGCAAGTAGGCGCGGCCGACGTCTGTGGTGAAATGCCTCGCCCGCGCGGCGGCGTATTTCTCGTCGCGGCGCTTCATCTTTTGCAGCGACGGCCAGACGTAGGCGAGGAGCTTGGCGAAGTCGGCCTCATTGAGCGCGAGCCCGACGGATGCGACCCGCGCCTTCACCTTCGCCATGAGTCCGGCGGGCACATTCTGTTTCACCCAGCCCGCCGCCTCGTCCGCCGTCTTCGTCTGCGCCAGCTCCGGCGAGAGATCGAACGTGATGTAGCTCGCGAGCAGGCAGCCGGTGACGAGTGCGTCCTCGCGCGAATCGAATTTCCCGCCGATCGGCTGGTGGTCGGCGTTGAACGACCACGCGATGCCGCGGCGGTGGAAACCCGTCTTCAGTTTCGCCAGCACGCAGCCGTGGCTCATGCCCTCGACGCTTTGGCCTTGGTGGCCTTCGGGGACATTGGTGCCGATGAAGGGGAACGGCACCGTGTCGAGCTGGCCCGCGAGCATCACGTCGGTGTCGTAAACAAGTTCGCGCGGGATTGAGTTCTGGTTGGCGGTGACGCCGAGCGAGAGCGCGCTCATCGCCCAATCGACCGCGGGCCAGTGCAACGTCGTGAACCGCGCACCGATGCCGAGCGTGCTCTGGCCGAGCTTTTCCGCGGCCGTCGGGAAAATCGTCGAGGCGGGATTGTGCTCCTGAATCAGATTTTTCAGGCGGAGGAGATTCGCGAAGGTCGCGGGGAAGGCGGCCGCTCCGTCTGGCAACGCGATCCCGTTGGCCAGCGTGTCGGTCTTCGCCGCCCCACCCTCGAGGCGCCACGCGCAATCGCCCTGGATGTTTTCCACGAGCGTCCACGCGCCGGCTTTCGTCTCGAAGCGGCTCTTCGGGTAAACCTTCAGCAGCTTGCCCGCGGCGAGTTCCGCGCCCAGCCCCGGCCAATCGAGGCAGAAGTCCGGCGACACGCAGGGGTTGGTCGCGATGCGGAGGTTGTTTTCGAGCAGGAAGCGGTTGATGGCGGACATGCGCGCAGGGGGCCGCGAGTGGCTCAGATTCGCCCGCGCGAGACAAGGCGCGATCGGGTCATCAGCGTCAGGCCGACGGCAGCGGTGCGGTGGCCTGAGTTTGTAGCCCCGGCTTCAGCCGGAAGGTTCGCGCTTTCGGATTCCGGCTGAAGCCGGGGCTACGAACTCAGAGCCGGGCACCGCCAGCTCACAGCCACTTCGGGTCCGTGTCGTCGACGAGCTGCTGGAGGATGTTGAAGCGAATCTGGCCGTAATTCAGCGCGTAGCGCTGGCGGTTGTTGCGATAAATCCAAGTCGCGGGCGTCCAGCCGACGCGCAGGCCCATGAACGACGTCATCTCCGTCTCCGGGCGGCGCGAAGGGTTGGGGTGCTGCAGGTGGACGAAATTTTTCTGCGGCCCGAGGCCGAACTTCGCGAGCTCCTTGGCGCCATCGCGCTCATCGCGCACGGTGACGAAGACGACCTTTACCTTGGGGTTGTCCTCGAGGAATTTTTTCCAGCCGCCGGACTTCAGCTCGGCGTTGCAGTTGGGGCACCACGGCGCCCAGAAGTGGACGATGGTGACATCGGGCGACTTCACCATCTCGGCGACCTCGCGCTCGAGCGGCAGCCACGACTCGGAGGCGCGCAGGCCGACGCACGAAAGCGAAACGACGAGGAGGACGACGCGGAGAAGGGAGTTCATGCGCGCCACGTTGCGGCCGGCGCGGGCGAGGCGCAATCGCGCACGCGCGGATTTACTGGTTGCGCGTCCGCCCGCGCGCGCTCTGCTCGGCGGCTTTTCCCGCATGTCCGCCGCCGCCGTTTCGGCCACCCCGCAACTCAACCCTGATCACGTGCTCCGGCTCGCGGCCGAGCTGAACGTGAAGGTCTTCCAAGTCGCCGCCACCGCGCAGCTCCTCGCCGAGGGCGCGACCGTGCCCTTCATCGCGCGCTACCGCAAGGAGGTCACCGGCGAACTCGACGAGGTGCAGATCACCGCGATCCGCGATCGGCTCGAGCAGATGCGCGCGCTCGACGAGCGACGCGCCGCCATCCTCGCTTCGCTCAAGGAGCGCAATCTCCTCACCCCCGCCCTCGAGAAGGCGATCGCCGCCGCGGACACCCTCACGGTCCTCGAGGACATTTATCTGCCTTTCCGTCCGAAGAAGCGCACGCGCGCGACCATCGCGAAGGAGAAGGGTCTGGAGCCGCTCGCCGATCTGCTTTTCGCGCAGGAGGCCGCGACCGATCCGCTGGCGGCGGCGCAAGCCTACGTCGGTCGCGACCACACGGCGGACGACGGGAAAAATCAGGTTTCCAAAATCGCCTCCACCGACGAAGCGCTCGCAGGCGCCCGCGATATTCTCGCCGAGCGCATCAGCGACGACAAGGACGCCCGCGCCCGGCTCCGTGCCGTTTTCCAGAAAGACGCCGTCATTTCATCGAAGGTCCTCCCCGGCAAGGAAGCCGATCCCGAGGCGGCGAAGTTCAAGGACTACTTCGCGTGGAGCGAGCCGCTCGCCAAGGCGCCCTCGCACCGCATCCTCGCGATGCGCCGTGGCGAGAAGGAACTGTTCCTCATGATGCGCGTGCAGCTCCCCGACGAGGCGACGGCCGCCGCCACCGTGCAGTCGCTCTTCGTGAAGGCGAGGAATCCCGCGGCCGAGCAAGTCGCCCTCGCCGTGCAGGATGCCGCCAAACGCCTGCTCGCCCCGGCGATGGAAACCGAGATGCGCCTCGAATCGAAGAAGCGCGCCGACGAGGCCGCGATCAAGGTCTTCTCGGACAATGCCCGGGAGCTGCTCCTCGCCGCGCCGCTCGGCCAGCGCGCGGTCATGGCCATCGACCCCGGCTTCCGCACCGGCTGCAAGACCGTGCTCCTGGATCGGCAGGGCAAGCTGCTGCACAACGACGTCATCTTCCCCGACCGCCAGGCCGAGGAGGCAAAAGAGAAACTCCTCGGCTTCGTGCAGTTCTTCAAGGTCGAGGCCATCGCGATTGGCAACGGCACCGCGGGCCGCGAGACTGAGGCGTTCGTGCGCGCACTTGGTCTGCCGCCCGCGATCACGATCGTGATGGTCAACGAATCCGGCGCCTCCATCTACTCGGCGAGCGAGGTCGCGCGCGAGGAGTTCCCCGACCACGACCTCACCGTGCGCGGCGCCGTCTCGATCGGCCGCCGCCTGATGGACCCGCTCGCGGAGCTCGTGAAGCTCGATCCGAAATCCATCGGCGTCGGCCAATACCAGCACGACGTCGATCAGGCGGCGCTCAAGCGCTCGCTCGACGATACTGTCGTGCTGTCCGTGAACCGCGTGGGCGTGGAACTCAACACCGCCTCGAAGCAGCTCCTGAGCTACGTCTCCGGCCTCAACGCGACGACCGCCGCCGCCATCGTGGCGCGCCGAAACGAGAGCGGCCCTTTCAAATCGCGCGCCGATCTGAAGGAGGTGCCGCGCCTCGGGCCCAAGGCCTTCGAGCAGGCCGCGGGTTTCCTGCGCATCCGCGACGCCGCCCACCCGCTTGATGCCAGCGCGGTCCATCCTGAGCGCTACGCGCTGGTGGAAAAGATGGCCGCCGACGCCGGCGCGACCGTGGCCGACCTGATGCGCGATGGAAAACTCCGCTCGACGATCAAACTCGAGCGCTACGTCACGGCCGATGTCGGCCTCCCGACGCTCACCGACATCCTGGCCGAGCTCGCCAAGCCCGGCCGCGATCCGCGCGAGCAGTTCGAGGCGTTCAGCTTCACCGCCGGCGTCAACAAGCCCGAGGACCTGAAGCCCGGGATGAAACTCCCCGGCATCGTGACCAACGTGACCGCGTTTGGCGCGTTCGTGGACATCGGCGTCCATCAGGACGGCCTCGTGCATGTGAGCCAGCTCGCCGACTCCTTTGTGAAGGACCCGGCGGCGGTCGTGAAGCCGCAGCAGAAGGTGATGGTGACCGTCACCGAAATCGATCTCGCGCGGCAGCGCATCGCACTCTCCATGCGAAGCCGGCCGGAGATCGGGCCGAAGCAAAGCAATGTAGGCGGGGTGCCCTCACCCCGCTCCGGGCCGCAAAAGCGGGGTGATCCCGCAGTCGCGGGACCGCCTCCCTCGCCGCGCCCGCCGCAGTCGCTCGGCGGCGACTGGTTCAACGCGGCGTTGCAGAAAAAACGCTGAGCGAAGTTCGCGCGGGGGCACAAAAAAGCCCGGGCCTTGCGGACCCGGGCTTTGTTCAAGAGCTGTCGCGCGCCGTGGCGCGAGACTGTCGTTACGGCAGCTCGTAGACCTCGATGAGGGCGATGCCAGTGGCACCGGCTGCGCCGGTCACCTGCGCCGTGTAGTTGCCCGGCGTGAGGGTGATGACCATCGCCGAGTCGTTGTTCACGAGCGGGAAGGCGCCGACCTGCGCCGAGGCATCACGGATGGTGGTGGAATCGGCGGAGGCGCTCCAGTTGGTGTTCGTCGCTACGGGCGCGGTCACGCCGGCGCGGTTGAGCGTCAGCGTGGGTTGCGCGAGCGTGCCGGTGAGGCCGAAGCCCGCGAGGCCGGGGCCGACGCCACGGATGAGCACGCGCTTGGCCGTGCCGTTCGGGATGACGAAGCCCGCCGTGAGCAGGTTCTCCGCCGCGCCGGCGTTGGCGCGGGTCGAGATGTTGAGCAGCTTCTGGCCCGGAGTGGGACCGGAGAGGTCGTAGACCTCGACGAGCGCCACGCCCGTCGCGGCGGTCGTGCTGCCGACCTGAACGGTGTAAGCACCGGGCGGGAGCGTGGTGACGATCGCGGCATCGGTGCCCGCGGCACCAAGCGTGAACGCACCCGCCTGCACGCCGGCGGCGTCAATGACGGCGCGGTTACCCGCGATGCCGGTGTTGACGGCAAGCGAGGTCTGGCCGCGGAACAGCTCGAGGCGCGGGGTCGCAAGCACGCCGGGGACCCCGAAGGAGCCCAGCGTGGGGCCGACGGCACGGATGAGCACCGGCTTGGACTCCTGGCCGGCGATGACAAAGCCCGCGATCAGCAGGTTCTCGGCGGTGCCAGCACGAGCGCGCGTCGAGATGTTAATCAGGCGCTGACGCGCCATCGCGCTATCGGAGCCACCGGAGAGATTGGCGGCGACGATGAGGCCGGTTGAGCTGCCGCTGATCAGGCCGGCATCGGCGCTGATGGTCTCGGTGATGATCGAGCGCCCCGTGGCGACGCTGACCGCGCCGGAGCCGGACACGGTGCCGGCCCCGCCATCGATCACGGAGCCGGCCTGCACCACGACGAACGCAAGGCCGTTGGGGCTCGCGATGGTGTAGGCGACGGCGCCATTGGCCGACGAGCCGGCTTGGTAGAATCCCGCGACGCCGACGGTGCCGCCCGTGACGGGGCTCGCCGTGCCGGAGAAGGAAGCGGTCGCGCCGCCGCCGACGCTGCCTGAAACAGTGCCGTTTGTCGCGATCGTGCCGTTGACCGTGACGGGCAGGAGGGAGGCCGCGCGGGCCGGCTCTCCGGGTGCGCCGCCATCGGAAGCGATGGCGGATTGGGAGAACGTGAACTGGCCGTTGCTGCCAATGGCCACGTTGAGGCTCATGATCGGCGCGGAGGAGAGCGGCAGGTAGCTGAGGAAGACGCCGCTGTTGTCGTCACGCACGTAAAGCGCCCAGCTGCCGAGGCCACTGCCGTAGGTGCCGAAGTAAACCCCGGCGAAGCTGCGCGTGATCACCGTGAGGCCCGCGGGGCCGGAGGTGGCGCTGCCTGCGGAGTTGGTGACGACGACGTCGTAGTTGGCCGCATCGCCGAGCTGCACGGGGGAGAACGAGAGCGTGGCGCCGTTGGCGCCCGCGATGGCAGCGCCGTCCTTGCGCCACTGGTAGGTGGGCGCGGGGGCGCCGGAGGCGGCGGCCTGGAAGGTCACGCTGCCGCCGACGAGCGCGGTGCGACCGAGGGGCTGCAGGGTAAAGACCGGCGCGGTCGCGGCCGTGGCGAGCGTGAGCGACGCGGCCGAGCTCTGCACGAGGGCGATGCTGTTCGACACCTGCACGTCGTAGTTGCCGACATCGAGGGCGGTAATCGGGCCAATCGTGAGGGTGGTGGCGTTGGCCCCCGCAATCGTGGCGCCGTTGCGACGCCACTGATAGGCAAGCGTGCCGCTGCCCGTCGCCGCGACGGAGAACGTCGCACTGCCGCCGGCCAGCGCGACTTGCGCCTGCGGCTGGAGGGTGATCTCCGGGGCGGAATTCACGACGAGCGCGGCGCCGTTGGAG
>JANOCA010000314.1:0-9522 GCA_031411915.1 Opitutaceae bacterium | reverse complement strand
CCCGTCTTCATCGTGACCGGATCCCAGCCGAGCTTCCCGCCGACGGCGATCGAGACCACGCCGAGCGCGACCATCTCGGTGAAGGGCACCGAATATTCGAAGTTCGAGCCGGCCGCGAGCGGGTTGTTGGCGCGGATGGCGACGGTCCATTCCTTGTGCGGGTTCTGGGCCTGAGGCGTGCCCGGAAGCACGCGCGGAATCGTCTTCGGCGGGAGTTGGCCGCCCTCGGCGAGTTCCTTGTGCTTCGCCTCGGGCAGGAAGCGGGGGCTGTTGCAGTAGTCGTTGCCGTCATAGACGACGCCCTTGCTGCCGAGCCAGAGCTGGCCGCCCTGCGCGAGATTGCGCTCGGCCTCCATCTCCTTCGGCTTTTCGGGCTTCTCGCCGCCCTCATACCACGTGAGCTTAACGGGCGGCAGCTTGCCGCGCGCGGGGAACTGATACTCGACGATCGAGGACTTGGGGAACGTGATCGAGCTCTTGCCGGTGATCTTCTTGAGCTCCACGCTCGAGGGGGCGCCCAGCTCGAGATTCCAGAAGGCCGCATCCATCAGATGGCAGGCCATGTCGCCCAAGGCGCCGGCGCCGTAGTCGAAATACCCGCGCCAGTTGAACGGGTGGATCTTGTCGCTGAAGGGGCGATCGGGCGCGCGGCCGAGGAACAGCTGGTGGTCGTAGCCTTCGGGCATGGTGCCGGAGGCGGGCCACTCGGTCATGCCTTGCGGCCAGACGACGCGGGCGGCGGTGGCGGGGCGGTTGGTCCAGATATGCATCTCGCGCACTTCGCCGAGCACGCCGGCCTGGAACCATTCGCGCACGAGACGGATGCCCTCCATCGCGTGGCCCTGGTTGCCCATCTGCGAGCAGACGCCGTTGAGCCGCGCGAGGCGGAGGAGTTCGCGCGCCTCGCCCACGGTCTGCGTGAGGGGCTTCTGGATATACACATGCTTGCCGAGCATGATCGCCATGTAGGCGGGCAGGAAATGCATGTGATCGGGCGTCGCGACGCCGACGGCGTCGATCTGATCGTCCATCTCGAGGAGCATTTTCCGAAAATCCTTATAGCGTTTCGCATTCGGGAATTTCTCGAAGAGGCGCTTCACGTTCGGGCGCGTGTGATCGATGTCGCACAGCGCGACGACCTCCTCGTCCTCATGCGCCATGATGTCGGAGTAGCCCTTGCCGCCGCAGCCGACCTGCGCGACGCGGATCTTGGCGCCGGGGGCGATGGGGCGCGGCTTGCGGGGAGACTTGACGAGGCTCTGGCAGGCAGGGAAGGCCAGGAGCGCGGCCACAGCGGCGGAAAAAGCGACGAAGTCGCGACGGTTCATCTGGGTGTGTGACATGGTGGGTAAATGGGAGGGGTTGGAGTGCCGGGAGACGCACGGAGCGGGGACCGGTTGCGGGGGAGTTTCAACGCAACGAGGACAGCGAAGCGCCGCCCGCTCAAGCCGCAAAAAAAATTCCTGCCACCCTCAGCTCGCAGCGCGCGCTTGCGAGCCGCCGCGCCGCCTGCCATCCACGCTGCCACCCCCCGTCCCCCCTCCGCCCATGCGCTCCCTCACCCTGCTCCGGACGTTTCCCGTCCTCGCGTTGCAACTCGGCTTCGCCGCCGCCCTCTCCGCCGCGAGCGCGCCGCCGCTCAAGGTCATGCTGCTCACCGGCCAGTCGAACCAATACCACGACTGGTCCAAGAGCGCGCCGCTTGTGAAGTCGCAGCTGGAGCAGACCGGCCTCTTCGCCGTCGACGTCGTGACCACGCCGCCCAAGGGCGCCGACATGTCCGGCTTCGCCCCGAAGTGGTCCAACTACGCCGCCGTCGTCATGGTCTATGAGGGCGCGGAGTTTCCCGACGCCACCAAGGCTGCCTTCGTCGACTACATGAAAAACGGGGGCGGCCTCGTCACCATCCACGATTCCGACAATGCCTTTCCCTACTGGAAAGAATTCAACGAGATGATCGCCGTCGGCGGCTGGGGCTTCCGCGCCAACGGCACCATCGGCGCCCGCGACGCCTCGTGGGGACCGAAGATCCGCTGGCGCGACGGCAAGATGGCCCTTGATGCCGAGACGCCCGGCAACGCCAGCCACCCGCCGCGCGGCGACTTTGTCGTCACCACCCGCACGCCCGATCATCCGATCATGCGCGGGCTGCCCGCGGCTTGGCTCCACGCCAACGACGAAATCTACAGCCATCTCCGCGGCCCGGCTAAGAACGTGACCGTCCTCGCCACCGCGCACGCCGAAAAGGCGAAGCACCCGAACTCCTCCGGCGAGCACGAGCCGATGCTCATGACGATCAGCTACGGCAAGGGCCGCATCTTCCACACCACGCTCGGCCACGTCGCGCCGCGCGACCAGCCGCCGTTCACCTCCATCACCTGCGCGGGCTTCGTCGTCACGCTCCAGCGCGGCACCGAGTGGGCCGCCACCGGCAAGGTCACGCAAAAGGTCCCCGCGGATTTCCCCACCGCGGAAAAGATTTCTGTCCGCGCGCCCTGACGCCGGCTGGCGTCCGAAGCTTTTCCCTGCCCCGAAAAATCCAGCCCCGCCCCTGCCATGAAAAAATTCGTCCTCGGTCCCCTCCTCGCCGCCCTCGCCGCCTTCATCCTTGGCTTCATTTGGTGGGGCCTGCCGCCCCAGCTCGCCTACAAAACCCTCGGCTCCGTGCCGGACCCCTCCGCGAGTGCGCTTGCCATCGGGCAACTCTTTCCGGCCAGCGGCGCCTACCTCTTGCCGAGCCCGCTCGACGGCGAGGAGACAATGAAGGCTCTCGCCGCCCGCGGACCGTCGATCGAGGTCCACATCCGCAAGGAACCGTTCACCGGCGCCGACATGGGAAAAACCATGGCGTTTGGTTTCCTGCACTTGTTCGTCATCTCGCTCGTGCTCTCAATCATGCTGTGCGGCCTCGCCGGGGTGTTCAAGCGCTGGACCTGCCGCGTGAGATTCTGCGCGGGCATCGGCCTCCTTGTCATGCTCTGCGATCTCGGCCAGGTAATCTGGTGGAAGCATGCACTCGGCTGGACGCTCGCGATCGCGACCTACGATTTCCTGATGTTTGTGGTCATCGGCCTCGTCCTCGCGAAATTTGTCACCCCGAAGGAGACCGCGGCAACCCCGGCGTGAGCCGACGCGCCGGCGCCTACACCCCCCAGCCGGGACGGTAGGCGTAGCCGGGGCCGAGCAGTTCGTTGGCCCCGGCGTGGTTCGTGAAGCGCCGCGCGGCGGCGTCCCACTCGAGCCGCGCGCGAGCGCGCACGGCGGCGACCCCGAGGAGCGCGGTCTCCACGAGCGGCGCAGCGTAGCCAAAGTCCGAGCCGCAGCGTGTGCCTGCGCGGATCGCGTTGACCCATTCGAGGTGCGGGCCGCCGACCACGCGGGGAATCGATTTCGGCGGCAGCGCGTCGCGCAACTCCTGCATCCGCGTCTCGGGCAGCAAGCGTGCGCTCGAGCTGTGCGACCCGACCCAGAGGATGCCCTTGTCGCCGTAAAGGATGCTGCCTCCGGCCGCGTCGAACTTGAAGCCCGGGACGGGCTGCGGGGGAAACAAGCCGCCATCAAACCACTTCAGCTCCACGGGCGGGCGCGCGCCGCGGGCGGGAAACCGATAGGTGAGCAGGTTGGAGGTCGGGTAAGTCCCGCGCTTCAGCTCCGACCCGGCCGCCTCGATGCTCGTGGGCGCGCCGAGATCCAGCGCGTAGTGCGCGGCGTCGAACTGGTGGCAGGCCCAGTCGCCGAGCGCACCGCAGCCGTAGTCCGTGTGTCCGCGCCAGACTTGGTGGCTGCGGCTGCGGCGGTAGGGACGCACGGGCGCGACGCCCAGCCATAAATCGTAGTGGAGCGTGGCGGGCGGCGTCTCGGCGTCGGCCTCGGGGTCAGGCTCGTAGGGCGCGTGAGAGTAGAGCGCGTGCGCGTGGTTGGTCCAGGCGTGCACCGTGCGCACCTCGCCGATCAGCCCGGCCTGCACCCATTCGCGCGCGAGGCGGATGCCCTCGGCGGCCCGGCCTTGGTTGCCCATCTGCGTGACGACGCCCGCCGTTCTCGCCGCGGCCTGCAGCGCGCGCACTTCGGTGACGCAGCGGCACAACGGCTTCTCGATGTAAACGTGCTTCCGCCGCCGGATCGTCTCCATGCCGATGGCATAGTGCATGTGGTCCGGCACGGTGATCACGACACCATCGATCTGGTCGGACATCTGCTCGAACATCACGCGCCAGTCGTGGAACCACTTCGCGTCCGGGAAGCGCGCGAGCAGGCCGGCGGATTTGCGATCCTTGGCGACCTCGTCGCGCCCGCGCGCGAAATCCACGTCGCAGAACGCCACGATCTGCTCGTTTTGCAATGCGGAGAGGGCCGCCTTGCCGCGCCCGCCGACACCGATCATCGCGAGTTGGAGCCGGGCGTTGGCGGCGGTGGAGGCGGCCGCGCGCGACGACGCGCGGGACAACAGGAGCGCGCCGGCACCCAGCGCGGCGGTCTGGAGAAACGCCCGGCGCGGGGCGGGCGCGAGGGAAACAGGGCGATTCATGGCTGCGAGGATAGGTTGCGATGGCGAAGATGCGAGGCCGCGCATCACTTCGCCTTTTTCCCTTTTTTGGCGGCGGGTTGATCCGCCGCCTGGCCGGGCCAGGGATAGGCGTTGCTTCCCGCACCGGGATCGAGCGGCCCGGGGGGCAGCGTCCGTTGCCACGCGATCGCACGCTCGGCCAGGCGGGTGGCAACCTCGGCGTGCTGCGTGGCGACATTGTCCACCTGCATCGGGTCCCGCACGATGTCGTAGAGTTCGATGCGGGTGCGGTCAGGATTGAGGAGCAGTTTCCAATTGCCGTCGCGGATCGCGAGCTGCGGGCTGCGGCTGGAAACGTGGCCCGCGATGTTGAAGCGCCATTCCCAGTGCAGCGGCTGGGCGCGCGGGCGCGACGTGCCGGCCAGGATGTCGCCCACGTCCTCACCATCGAGCGCATGGCCGGCGGGGACGGGCACGCCGGCGAGCTTCAGCACCGTGGGCAGGAAATCCACGCCCGCGACCACCGAGGTGTCGTCGATGCGGCCGGCGGGGATCAGGCCGGGCAGACGCGCGAGGAAAGGCACGCGCACGCCGCCCTCGTAGAGGCTGCGCTTGCGGCCGCGGAACGGCCCAGGCGAGCCCACGCCGCTGTGGCCGGCGTTGGTGATGAAGATGTCCTCGGGGCCGTTGTCGCTGGAGAAGACGACAAGCGTGTTGTCCGCGAGGCCACGCCGGGCGAGTTCGTCGAGCAGCCGTCCGACCTCGCGGTCGAGGTCCGCGAGGCTTGCGTAATAGATCGTGCGGGCGCTTTTGTGCGGGAGGTCGGGGTTGCTGAAGCGCGCGAAAGGCTCCAGCTGCGCGGGCGTGGGGTTGAGCGTCGCGTGCGGGAGCAGCGCCCAGAGCTGGAGGTAGAACGGCTTGGCGCCGCGGCCATCGATGAACCGGAGGCTTTCGTCCACGAAGAGCGCGGTCGAGCGAGCGCGGTAGTGCGGGTCGGCCCTGGCGATCCCCGCTCCGCCGCCCTCGCCCGTGCCGACGAAGTCGAAGCCGTAGTCGGAAATCGCGGGGCCGCCGGCGTCGTTGCCGAGGTGCCATTTGCCGATGTGCGCGGTCGCGTAGCCGGCCGTGCGCAAGGTGCGCGCGACATTGGGCACCTGCGGATCGAGCGAACTGGCCATGCCGCGCGCGTCGTTCTGCTCCCGGGTGGAGAAGTGGCCGTGGATGCGATGCCGCGCGGGATACTGGCCGGTGAAGAACGCCGCGCGGCTCGGGGAGCACACCGAGCCGTTGACATAGAAGTGCGTGAAGAGCGTGCCTCCGCGCGCGAGCCGATCGAGGTGCGGGGTCTGCACGAACGTGTTGCCGTAGCAGCTCAGGTCGCCCCACCCGAGATCGTCGGCGAGGATGAAGAGGATGTTGGGCCGCGCCCGCGGCCCCGCAGCGGCAACCAGGACGGAGACGGAGAGCAGGAAGGCGAGGACAAGACGGGACATGGCGAAGGGGACGACTGCGGCTGGAGGAGGGGAATTCGGAGCGGGGCGTCAAGGGGCCCTCAGAAATTAAGGCCGAACGTGAAGCGCACGCGGCGTGGATCCTGGAGGAGGATGCGCAGGTAGCCCGACTGCTGGGAATTGTAGCGCATGGGCATGAACACGTCCTCATCGGTGAGATTGGAGACGTTGACCTGGAACGTCATCTCGGCGTTGCGCCCGTAGAGCGGCGCGCGGCGACGGTAGCCGGCGAAGGCGTCCATCTTGAAATCCTCCGGACCGATGAGCATGCGGCCGTAAAGGATCGAGCCGTCGGGCGCGGTGCCGAGGTTCACGCGGCCGAGCTTGGCGCGGTCCTGCCAGCGCACGCCACCGCCGAGGTAGGCGCCCTTGAGCCGGCCCTCGGTAAACGTGTAGCGGCCGCTGGCGTTGGCCTTGTAGGGGCGCTCGCCGAAGCCGAAATTGTAGAAATCGCGCAGCTCGCGCGTGAGGAGCTGGATCGTCGCCATGTCCTGCGTGACGCTGGTCGCGGCGGTCGCGTTCACGAGCGCGGCGCTGCCGGGCGTGCGCGTCCAGAACGCCTGCTCGCGCGCGAACCAACCCTCGAACTCGGGAAACACATTCGAGCGGTCCGTCTTGGTGTGGGAAAAATTCACGACGCCGGTGAGGTTCTTGGCGAGATTGAGCCACGCGGAGAATTCGTAGCCTTGGTTCACGATATCGGAGGTGGCGCCGAGGTTCGACTCGTCGCCGATCGTGTGGACGAGCTGCTCGGCGGCGGTGATGCGGTTGTTCTCGGCCAGCGTCGCAAGGATGCGCGAGCTGGGCGTGGCGAGGTCGAAGGCGCCGCCGCGGATGTTGATGTTGAAATTCCCGCCCGCGGCTTTCTTCTGCGAAGTCTGGAACGCGGTGGCGCGCGCGTAGATTTTTCCGCCGAGCAGCGAGAGCGTGAGACCGAAGTCCTGCGTCTTGCCCTCGGCCGGAGGCGGCAGTGTCTCGTCGGGCAGAATCACGGTGTTGAGCTTGGGCTGCGCGTTGTTGTCGCCCTGATTGTAGAAGACGGAGAACACCGGCGTGACGTGCCACATCGCGCCGAGCGTGCTCGTGACGGGCTGGTAGCTTTGCGTGTTCATCACGGCATCGGTGAACGTGAGCGAGTTGAGCACGCGTTGGCGGGACCGGACGAGCGGGTGGTCGGCGCCGAGCCGGGCGCTGCCGAGCTGGTCGAACGAAAATTTGTCCCAACGCACGCCGCCGGTCACGATGAGACGGTTCTGGAAAAACGCGCTCTGCGTGACGGCCATCGCGCTGTCCATGGTGCGGCGGATGTGGCCGCCAGCCACACTCTGGTAAACCCACGCGCGGCGGTAGGTGCGGCCGTTGCGGACGAGGGACACGTCTTGATCGACGCTGCCGGCGACATAGGTGTCGGGGCTGCCGGGCACGACATAGTGGCGGCGCGTGATGAAGTTGTTGGCATTTTCGGGCAGGTCGGCGTTGGCGAGCGGCACGCCCTGGCCGTCGACGAAAATCTCGCGGCCGGGATACCGCCAGGCGAACTGGTCGCCGTGCTCGGCCATGATGGCGAGGTTGTGCGTGCCGAAACGGCCACGCTCGAGTTTCACGGCCAGCGACGCGCGGAGCACGTCGTTGCCGGTGCGACCGTCGTCGGTTTTCCACTGCGCATCGATGTAGGTGCGGCGCACGTGGGGATTCGCCATCGGCACGGCGCTGCCGTCGGGATTGGGGATGACGGTGTTGGGATCGCCACCGTAGACCACGAGGTTGTTCACCGGCGAGATGACCCACTGCTTGGTGCGCTCGTGGAGGTAGGCGAGCTCGAGCGTGACGTCCGGCGTGAACCGGTGCTCGAGGGCGGACGTGAGGCGGTCGAAGTTCGTGTCGCGCTTGGAGGTCGGGCCGAGCACGCTCGTATCGAGCGGGATCTCGGAGAAGGGCGCCATCGTGAGTCCGGCGCGCTGGGCGGCGGGCAGGTTGAGATTTTCGTAGCTGCTTTCGAGGATGCGGAAATTGGCGGCGTTGCGCGTGGTGAGGACGTAGGGCGCGGAGCCGGCGCCGTCGGTGACGACGAGGTTGCGCACGGCGGTGTTGCGATTGATGCCGAGCGCGCGGTCGGCGGTCGTCCACGTGGCGTCGTTGCCGGTGCGGCGGCCGGAGGCGAGCCAGAGGGCGTTGGCGTCGAAGGCAGTCATCGGGATCGCCACGTGGCCGCTGAGCTGGCCGCTCTCGTAGCCGGCGACCCAGGATGTTTTGCGCGTGGGCGCAAAGCGCAACGCGGCGGCGCCGCGGCTGGAGTCGGAGCGGTCCCAGCGACGCCAGCCCGCGGCGCGCTGGTCGAGTCCGTTAAGACGGAGGGCGAGTTTGCCGGGGAGAATGACCTGATTGTGGTCGAGCTCGAAGCGCTGAAAATCCCACTCCCCGAACTGCGTGCGGAGCGCGGTGCGGTTGCGGTTCACCTGCGCGCGCTTGGTCATGACGTTGACGAGACCGCCCGGCGAGCCGAAGCCGAACAGGATGGAGTTCGGTCCGCTGGCCAGTTCCACGCGCTCGGAATTGTAGTTGTCGATCGCGATGCCCGCCTCGAAGAAGTCCATGCTCGCGCTCGCGGAGAGCCCGCGCACGACGAGGCGCGTATCGGTGAGATCGCTGCCGCCGATGAACGTGGGATTGGCGTCCGACGAGGTCTCGAGCATGTCCACGGAGAGATTCGGCGAATACGCGGTCATCTCGGCGAGGCCGTTGGCGCCGAAGTCGGAGAGGAACTCGGGCGTGAACACCATCACGGAGGCGGCGGTGTCCTTGAGGCTGCTGTTGAGGCGCGAGCCGGAGGTGGTGTTGCCTCCCTGGTAGCCGACGTCCTTGTCGGATGTGACCTCGAAGACGGAAAGCTGCACCGGTTGCGCGTCCCGCCCGGCCGGCACGGCGGCGGGAGCGACTTGGGCGGCGACCGGTGACGCGGACAAAACCACCAGGATGAGCGGGGAGATTTTCATGGGGTTTGGGGTCTGTGAGCAAAACACTACGCCGGCATATCTTTATCTTTGGTCTCGGGTAGAAACAACAGGACGACGAGCCCGAGGAGAAAAAATGCCCCGAGCGCGGAAATTGCAATCGGGAGCGGAAACGCCGCCTTCATTCCCGCCGAGAGCCAGATGAGCACGGGCGCGGCGAGGATGCGGCCGGTGTTGAAACAAAACCCCGCGCCCGTCGCGCGCAGGTGCGTGGGAAACAGTTCGGGAAAATACACCGCATAACCCGCGTGGATGCCCTGCGCGAAAAACCCAAACACCGGCAGCAGGCAGAGCAGCACCGTGTAGCTCGAAAAATATCCCGGCACCCAGCACACGACGAGCGTCATCACGAGCGCGCCCACGTGCATGACCGCAAACGTCCGCCGCCGGCCGAACCGCGCCATCAGCGGTCCGATCATGAGCATGCCCACGCCGGCCCCCGTCGTCTGGACGAACCCGAACGCGATTTTGCCGCGGCTCGCCGCCTCGCCCG
>JANOCA010000313.1:0-3251 GCA_031411915.1 Opitutaceae bacterium | reverse complement strand
GGAATTCGCGCGCCTGATGGACGTCCATTGGCAGCGCAAGAAGGCCCGCAGCTCCGGCATGAGCAACGCGCACATCAACGAATGGTATGATCACGCGATGGCCAACGGCGCGCTCGGCGGGAAGCTCATCGGCGCCGGCGGCGGCGGGTTTCTGATGTTCTACGCCGGCGCCAAGAAGAAGCTCCGCCAGGCGATGCGCGAGAAAGGCCTCCAGGAGGTGCGCTTCCGCTTCGACTTCGAGGGCACCAAGGTCGTCGCGCAGAACTAAGACGCGAAAATCGGAAAAGGGAGAAATCGGAAAAGTGAAAGACTTGTCGGGCAAAAACGATCTTGAGGCTCGGACGCTGGCGTTCTCCGTGGCGGTTGTCCGGCTTGTTTCGGGGTTGCCCCGAAACGACGTCTCGGCCGTCGTCGGAAGGCAGCTTTTGCGATCGGCAACGTCGATCGGCGCGAACTACCGCGAGGCGAACCGTGCCGAGTCCCGCGAGGATTTCATCCACAAGACCGCCATCGCCCAGAAGGAGGCCGCCGAAACGGACTACTGGCTGGAAATCTGCCGGCAAACCCCCGTTGGCGACACCACACCGGTGGCCGCGCCTGCAGCCGAAGCCCGCGAACTTCTCGCGATACTCACGACCATCAATCGCAAGGCCAAAGGCCGCTAGCCTTCGTTTCCCACTTTTCCACTTTCACATGTTTTCCGATTTTCCCGTTGCGTTGCTCGCCGGTGGCATGGCCACGCGCCTGCGCCCGATCACGGAGAAAATCCCCAAGCTTCTCGTCGAGGTGGCGGGCGAACCCTTCTTTTCGCACCAGATTCGTCTGCTGAAAAAAAATGGGCTCACGAAGATTGTCCTCTGCGTCGGCTATCTCGGCGAAATGATCGTCGAGCAATACGGCGATGGCTCAAAGTGGGGCGTCTCGATCGACTATGCTTTCGACGGCCCGAAGCTCCTCGGCACCGGCGGCGCGCTCATCGCCGCCCTGCCGAGGCTCGGCGATGCGTTCTACGTGCTCTACGGCGACAGCTACCTTCCGGTCGACTACCGCGCAGTCGGTGATTTTTTCCTGAAGAGCGGCCAGCTCGGGTTGATGACGGTCTACGAAAACCAAGGACGCTACGACACGAGCAACGTCGAGTTCACCGGCGGCGAAATCAAGACCTACGACAAGAAGCACCGCACGCCCGCGATGCGGCACATTGACTACGGTCTCGGCGTGTTTAGCGCCGCCGCCTTCGACGGTTTCGCCCGCGACGCCGTCGTCGATCTCGCGGCGGTGCAGACGCAGCTCTGCGCGCGCCGCCAGCTCGCCGGCTTCGAGCTGAAGCAGCGCTTCTACGAAATCGGCTCGCACGAGGGCCTCAACGAACTCGACGCTTTGCTCCGCACCGGCCGACTCTGAGTTTTCCACCTTTCCAATTTCCCCAGTTTCCCGATTTTCCATCCATGTCCTATTCCGCCCAACACCTCCGCGAGACCGCCGAGATCGTCGCGAAACTGAACCCCGACGACTGCGAGCGCTGCGTGCGCGAACTCGTCGCTGTGCGCTCGCGCGGCGGCCGGCTCTTCATCCTCGGCGTGGGTGGCAGCGCGGCCAACGCCTCGCACGCCGTGAACGATTTCCGCAAGATCGGCGGCCTCGAGTGCTACGCGCCCACCGACAATGTCTCCGAACTCACCGCGCGCACCAACGACGAGGGCTGGCCCAGCGTCTTCGCCGAGTGGCTCCGCGGTTCGCGGCTGCGCAAGGAGGACGCGCTCCTGATTTTCTCCGTTGGCGGCGGCAACTTGGAGAAAAACGTCTCGCCCAATCTGGTCCTCGCCCTCCAGCTCGCGAAGGAGATCGGCGCGCGCGTCATCGGCATCGTCGGCAAGGACGGCGGCTACACCGCCAAGGTCGCCGACGCCTGCGTGATCGTCCCGGTCGTGAACGCCAACAACATCACGCCCCACAGCGAAGCCTTCCAAGCCGTCATCTGGCACCTCTTCGTCTCGCACCCCGATCTGAAGATGAACCAGACGAAGTGGGAAAGCGTAGTCGGAAAAGTGGAAAAATGAGAAAGCGGGAAAGCGAAAAACCTCTCGCACGCCTGCATTTATTTTCCGCTTTCCCGATTTTCCACCTTTCCAATTTTCCATGCCCCGCCCCGCCGTCTTCCTCGATCGCGACGGCACGCTCAACCGTCAGGTCATCCGCGACGGAAAACCATACCCGCCGGCCGCCGCTGCCGAGTTCGAGCTTTTCCCCGGCGTGTCCGACGCCTGCGCGCAGCTCGCCGCGGCTGGCTACACACTTGTGGTCGCGACTAACCAGCCCGACGTCGGTCGCGGCACGCAGTCGCGGGCAGTGGTAGAGGCCATGCACGCGCAACTCCTGTCGCTGGTTCCGGCCCTCTCGCGCATCGAGGTCTGCTACGCCCCCGGCCAAGGCGTCGCCCATCCGGAAGATCGCCGCCGCAAGCCCGAGCCCGGCATGCTGCTCGACGCCGCCCGCGATCTCGGGCTCGACCTCGCTCGCTCATGGATGATCGGCGATCGTTGGCGCGACATCGACTGCGGCCGGCGCGCCGGCGTGCGCACCGTGTTCATCGACTTTGGCTACGCCGAGGAGCTGCGCGCGGCGCCGGATTTCACCGTCTCATCGTTCCCGGAAGCGGCCGGAATAATCCTCGCGCAGCATTGACCGCCTCGCGCGCTTTCCCCTCCCTCACCTGCCATGAAATCCCTCAACGATCTCACGATCCAGCTCTACGCCGATGGCGCCGACAAGGCGGGCATCCTCGATCTCTACGGCAAGTCCTACATCAAGGGCCTCACGACCAACCCGTCGCTGATGAAGAAGGCCGGCATCAAGGACTACGAGGCGTTCGCCAAGGACATTCTCCAGTCTGTAACGGCCAAACCCATTTCGCTCGAGGTCTTCACCGACGACCTCGTGGACATGAAGCGCCAAGCCCTGAAGATCAACAGCTGGGGCAAGAACGTCTATACCAAGATCCCGATCACGAATGCGCGCGGCGATTCCTGCCTCCCGCTGATCAAGGAACTCGGCCAAGCCGGCGTGAAGCTCAACGTCACCGCTCTGCTCACGCTGCGCCAAGTAGCCGGCGTCGCCGAGGCGCTCAACCCCGCCGTGCCCGCCGTCGTCTCCGTTTTCGCCGGCCGCATTGCCGATACCGGCGTCGATCCGATGCCGATGGTCCGCGCTTGCGGCGCTCTCCTTCACGCGCAGCCCAAGGCCGAGCTGCT
>JANOCA010000312.1:0-21979 GCA_031411915.1 Opitutaceae bacterium | reverse complement strand
CGCGCTTCATCCGCGAGGGCGTGATCGGCAAGGTGAAGGAAGTCCACTCGTGGCTCTCCATCACCGGCAACGAGCGCACGCGCCTGCTCGAGCCGCCGGCGCCCGAGCCCGTGCCCAAGGGTGTCAACTGGGACCTCTGGCTCGGCGGCGCGCCGCACCGGCCGTATGCGGGTGTCTACCATCCGTTCGCGTGGCGCGACTGGCAGGACTTCGGCGGCGGCGGCCTCGGCGACTTCGGCGCGCATATCCTCGATCCGGTCTTCACGGCGCTCGGCCTCACCGCGCCCACCGCGATCAGCGCGGATCACAGCGGCATCAACCGCCACATCTGGCCCACGCGCAGCACGGTCCGCTACACGTTTCCCGGCACCGAGTTCACCGCCGGCCCCACGCTCGCGCTCACGTGGTCCGACAGCGGGATGAAACCGACGCGCAAGCAGGCGCAGCTTTCCGGCGACCTCGAGCTGCCCGCGGCCGGCTCGCTGTTCATCGGCGAAAAGGGCAACATGGTCCTCCCGCACGTCGGCGGCCCGCGGCTCTACCCGGTCGAGAACTTCAAGGACTTCGCCTACCCGAAGGATCTCAAGGGCCTCAACCACCACCACGTCTGGATCGATGCGATTCTCGCGGGCGGACGGACGAGCGGGGGTTTCCATTACGCCGGGCCGCTCTCGGAGACGGTGCAGCTCGGCAACGTCGCGCTGCGGGTGGCGCCGCCCGTCGTGCCCAAGCGCGGCACCAATACGGTGGCCAAGCCCCCGCAGCTTCTCTGGGACGCGGAAAATCTCCGCATCACGAACAACCCTGCCGCGCAGGCGTTGCTCACGAGGGCCTACCGCCCCGGCTGGGAAGTGCCGGCGGCGTGAGTAGGGCGGGTCTGTGACCCGCCCTTTCGCGAGTTACGGGTTCGGAGGGCGGGTCGCAGACCCGCCCTACTGGCAAATCGGCGCCGCTGCGCGGAGCGATCAATACTTCGTGATTTCGCGCGAGGTCGTGTTGGCCACGACGGTGCGGAACTTTGCCGAGCGCGCGAGCCAGTCGAGGAGCTTGGGATTCGTGGCCGCCGCGTCCATGAACGCCGCCAGCCGCTCGCCGTTGGGCGCGCTCAGCGTGACGCGGTGCGTGTGATCGAGCCGGCCGGCGATCGTCCGGTAGGCGGCGATTTTCACGTCCTTGAGCC
Source organism: Opitutaceae bacterium (assembly GCA_031411915.1). GTDB lineage: Bacteria > Verrucomicrobiota > Verrucomicrobiia > Opitutales > Opitutaceae > ER46. The sequence continues at coordinate 20,799 of JANOCA010000312.1, read as the reverse complement.
CCGCGGCGTCAAAGACGAGGCGCAGCTCGTCCAGCGCCGCGAGGTAGCCGGCCTCGTCGGTGACATTGGCGAAGGTCACGTAGTTGTGCGCGCCGCGCGGGCTCGGGCCCTCGAAGCGCACAGCCTGGTAAAGTGCGCGCGGACCCATTTTCCGGATGGCGCGCAGGTGATCGACGTTGCGCGCGATGGCGGGATCGCCCTCGAGGGCGGAGGTCAGCTTCGTCAGCTCGGCCACGGAGGAGGCGCTCACGGAGACGCGCACGTTGCCGGTGCGCCGGCCGTCGAACACGGTCTGGAAGACACGCAGCAAGTTGTCGGCGCCGGTCTTCGCCTTGGCGATTTCGTTGTATTCCTTGAGCCACGTGGCGTAGCCGATCGGATCATCGGTCTCGACGTCGAGGATCGTCATGACGCGGGCGATGGGCTTCGCATCGGCGGCGTGCAGGGCGCACGCGAGGAAAAGCGTCGCAAGCGACGCGAGGATGGGGCGGAGCATTTTCATGGGGGGTTGGGGCTGGACGTGCGGCCCGTCTCGGCGCGTGCGGGTGCGCGCGAATCTCCGGGGCATGGCCGGTGCGCGCGGGACAGCGCGCACAAGGCATCTCGATACCGTCCGCGGCGGCCGATGCAAGAACGGCGGCGAACAAGTAGTCGCAACCGAGCCGCGTTAAAGAGGCGGCCCAGTTCGCACCCGCGAGCGTGAGCAAGCGGAAGTCTGCGAGTGAAGGCCTTCGAGTGGTCCGCTCGCCCGCGCTCGCGGCTACGAGACGCCGGCTACTGCTTCTTCTTGTTATTCCCCTTGGCCGCGGTGTCGCCGGGCTTGTCGGCGAAGTCGGGATGTGAAACCCGGTGGCCTTCACCTGCGCATCGAGCCCGGCGCTCATACGCGCGCGCAGCGCAGCGTGCGCGGGATTGCGGCTAGGTTCTTCAGTCCGTCCGCCGCGCGGATTGACCCGCGTCCGTGCGAGCCTAGCTTCGCCGGCCATGCTTTCACCCCGTTGGTTTGGAACCCTGCCCCTGTTTTGCCTCGCTGCGGTGACCCTGTCGCGCGGCGCCGAAGCGGCCCCTGATTTCGCGGCGGCGATGTCGCGGGGACAGGCGCTCTACCTCGCGCATTGCGCGATCTGCCACGGCGCGACGGGTGACGGCGTGGCCAACACCTATCCGCCGCTCGCCAAATCCGACTGGCTCGCCGCACACCGCTCGGGCGCGATTCGCGCGATCGTGAACGGGCTCGCCGAGGAGATCACCGTGAACGGGAAAGTTTTCCGCGGCCAGATGCCGCCCATCATGCTCGATGACGCGCAGGCGGCCGACGTGATGACTTACGTCGTCAACTCGTGGGGCAACACCGGCGGCCGCGTGATCGCGGAGAACGTCGCCGCGGTGCGCGCGACGGCGAATTTCAAGACGTTCGAGTCGCTGAAGGCCGCGGCGGATTTCCGCCCGCTGCCGGCGGCGCCCGCGGGCTTCGAGATCCGCGAGCTGGTGCGCCTGACGGATTTCGGCGTGCGGCTCGCGAGCGATGGCCAAGGCGGCAAGTTCTACATCCTCGGCCAGGCCGGCGGCGTGTGGCGCTTCGATCCCGCGAGCGGAAACCTGAAGCAGATCATCTGGCCGCAGGATTTCGCGGCGCAGAAGCCCGGCCCGCTGCAGACGCTCGGCTTTGTGCGCGACCCTCAGGGCCGGCTGTGGATCACGGTCAACCAGCGGGTCGAGGCGCAGCCGCTCGTGCTCAACGAATGCGCGATCTACCGGACGAGCGCCTTCGACGCCGAGGGCGATCCGATCGCGCCGCAGCCGTGGTTCCGCACGAGCTATCCCTGGGGCATCGGCCCCTACAACCACGGGCTCTCCGACATCCGGTTCGGCGCCGACGGCCTGCTCTATGTGAGCAGCGGCTCGCGCACCGATGCGGGCGAGCCCGGCGGCCTGCCGCACCTCGGCAAGATGGGTGAGACCGAGATCACCGGCGTGATGTGGCGCATGGATCCCAAGTCCTCGTCCCCGAAAATCGAGATCATCGCGCGCGGGATCCGCAACGCCTACAGCTTCGCGTGGGACGGCGCGGGCAACCTGTTCACCGTCTCCAACGGCCCGGATGCGCACGCGCCCGAGGAGATGGATGCAATCGTGCTGCCCAAACGCGGCGAGCAGCCGCGGCACCACGGCTTCCCCTACCAGCTGGGCGACGCGCCCGCGTCACACAAATGGTATGAGCACACGATGGTGCCGCCGCCGCCCGTGAACCCTAAGTATGTCCTGCCCGTGCTGAACCTCGGCCCGGCGGGCATCATGTATGGGAAGCCGACGAGCACCTTCAACGCGCACACTTCGCCCACCGGCCTCACGTGGCTCGGGGCCGGATGGCCCGCGTCGGTGCGCGACAGTTTCCTTGTGGGCCGCCTCGGCAGTTTCCTCACGGGTCCCGCCGAGGGCGAGGAGCATGGTTTCGATGTGCTGCTGATGAAGATGGACCAGCGCCCCGACGGACAATGGACCGCGCGCACGACGACCTTCCTCGCGCCCCTGGGCCGCCCGATCGACGTGCATATCGCCGCGCCCGGCAAACTCTACGTGCTGGAATACACGCGCCAGACCGAGCTCCGCAGCCGCATCGGCTGGCTGCCCGGGCGGGTCTTGGAGCTGACGGTGAAAAAATGATCGGGTTTTCTGGCGCTGGCCCGGGGAGATGGAGAGAGTTCGCGCGATGCATTCGCTGAAAACTTCGCTGGGCCGGCTCCGCGTGATCGGGTGGTGGGAGGGCTGGTCGTTTCTCCTGCTGCTCGGTGTGGCGATGCCGCTGAAATATTTCGCGGGGATGCCGCTGGCCGTGAGCGTGGTTGGGATGGCGCACGGCGTCCTGTTCATGCTCTACCTCGTCGTCGCGGTTCACACGGCGCTCGACCGCGACTGGCCGTGGAAACGCACGGCGCTCGTGCTGGTCGCGAGCGTGCTGCCGGGGGGGCCGTTCGTGATCGACGCGAAGATCCTGCGGGAAGAGGCGGAGCGGTGAAAAAGCCCACGCAGGACGAGCGCCGCCGCATGTGCACCGGCAAGCGTCGCTACCGCTCGCAAGGCGACGCGCTCGACGCCGCGCTGCTCGCGGGCGTGGAGCGCCGGCGCAAGGCCTACCCCTGTGCGCTCTGCGGGCACTGGCACCTGACGTCCTCGTGACAGCCTGCGCGCTTGCGCGGCCCAGCGCCGCCGCCTGAATCGCGGGCATGGCTGCACGCGAACTCGTCATCGGCTTCGATGCCGATGACACCCTTTGGCACAACGAGACCATCTTCGAGCGCTCGCACGAGCGCTACCGCGCGTTGCTGGCCCGCCACCACGACGCCGCGACGGTGGACCGCACGCTCTTCGCGACCGAGATGCGGAATCTCGATCTCTACGGCTACGGCGTGAAGGGGTTCACGCTCTCCGCGATCGAGACGGCGATTCACCTCACCGCCGGGAAAATCAGCGCCGCGGAAATCCAGGAACTCATCGACCTCGGCCGCGAGATGCTCGCGCACCCCGTCGAGCTGCTCGATGGTGCCGCCGAGATCCTCGCCGCCCTCGCGCCGCAGCATCGCCTGCTCGTCATCACCAAGGGCGACCTCCGCGACCAGGAGCGCAAACTCGCGAAGTCGGACCTCGCTGGGCATTTCCGCCACGTCGAGATTGTTTCCGAGAAAGACCAGCCGACCTACGCCGCCATCTTCCGCCGCCACGCGATCGCGCCGGAGCGTTTCCTGATGGTGGGCAACTCCATGAAGTCCGATATCCTCCCCGTGCTCGCGCTCGGCGGCGTGGGCGCGCACGTGCCCTACCATCTACTCTGGGCGCACGAGCGCGCGGAGGGGACGCCCGCGGCGCCGGGGCGATTTTTCCAGATCGAATCGCTGCGGCAGTTGCCCGCGGTCGTGGCAGAATTGGCGTCGCGAAGAGATTTCCAGTGACCAACGATAGGACCGACCCTTCAGAAACGTCGCTATTTTTTTCGAGGTAATACAGGAGGAGGATTGCGGGCCATCCACTCCAGAAGGCCGGGTTCAGACGCGGTTTTCTTTATTACCGTGCCATTCTGCAAGACCCACACGACCCAGCCTTGGGGAAGTGAACCCGCCGTCACCTTTACACTCGTTGAGAATTCCTGCTCGACGTATTGTTCCTGCCGGAGCGGGTCCGAAACGATTTGGAATGTTAGCGACTGCCTGCGCGGGATGATCTTGTCGGCTGTTCCATGCGAATAGTAATCGAACGAACCATCGACTGGGCTGCGACCGATGAAGAACCATCGAAACGTCGCGTTCTCGGCGTCTCCGCTTCCCATCGCACGAGTTTCGATGTGAAGGACGCGCACGCGGTTCGTTGTCCGATCACGGCGGCCATCGCTTGTCTTCGCGTTCAGTTTGCTTTGTTGAACCTGTTCTTGCCGAATATTGAGAATCAACGCGGCACCGTCGATGGCGGCAATGGCTGGTGCTGCGCAAATGAAGAAAAGACAGATGAGCTTCACTTGCCGCAGTCTTGGAACACCCAGCATGAATGGTCAACTTCTTGGCCTTTGAGAGGGAGGTGTTTTTCGCCGGACTTTTCCCGCATCCCTGCTTCGCTCGCGTTCACGCCCCATGAAGACCCTTCCCCTGTTCATCCTTTCCGCCGCGCCGCTCCTCGCCGCCGACACGCCCGCGCTCCGCTTCCGCGCTCAGGTGATTGATCCCGCCATTCAGATTGGCTACGGCCTCGCGATTGCCGACGTCGATGGCGACAAGCTGGCCGACGTCCTCCTCGCCGACCAAAAGCAGATCGTGTGGTATCGCGCGCCCAAGTGGGAGAAGTTCGTGATGGCCGAGAACCTCACGCCCAAGGACAACGTGTGCATCGCCGCCCGCGATCTCGATGGCGACGGCAAGGCGGAGGTTGCCGTCGGCGCCGAGTGGAATCCTGGCGACACCGTGGGCAGCGGCGCGATTTTCCTTCTTGATGCGCCGGCCGACCGCACGCAGCGCTGGACCCCGAAGAAGCTCCCGCACGATCCCACCACGCATCGCATGCTCTGGGTGCGCGGGGCGGACCGCGCGTTCTCGCTCGCGGTGCTCCCGTTGCACGGGCTCGGCAACAAGAACAACGCGGGCGCCGGCGTGCGCCTTCTTGGCTACGAGTGGCCGTGGCGCGAGACGAGCCGGCCCGTCCCGCTCTGGTCCGACCTGCCGCCGCTGCACGCGACGCACAATTTCGATCTCGTCGGCGGCTCCGGGGGGCGCGGAGGCGCGGCGGAGGAGACGCTGCTCGTCGCGACCAAGGAAGGCGTTCGCGCCGTCGAGGCCGGGGCGAACCGCATGACGCCCGTGACGATGACGACAATCGCCGCCGGTGAGGTGCGCCGCGGTGCGCTGCCGGGGGGCGGACGTTTCATCACCACCATCGAGCCGATGCACGGCAACGAGCTCGTCGTCTACCGCGGTCCGGCGACCCCCGGCTCCGCCGGTGCCGACTGGACACCGCACCGCACCGTGCTCGACAGCAAGCTCGTCCAGGGTCACGGGCTCGCCACGGCGGACCTCCTCGGCAGCGGCAGCGATCAGATCGTCGTTGGCTGGCGCGGCAACAACCGCCCCGGCGACTCGATGGGCGTCGCGGTCTATGGCGCGACCGACGCCACCGGCGAGAAGTGGACGCGCCTCGCGCTCGTCGACGACAAGTCGATGGCCGTCGAGGATCTCAAGGTCGCTGACCTCAACGGCGACGGTCGCCCCGACATCATCGCCGCCGGTCGCGCGACGAAGAACGTGATCATCTACTGGAACGAGACGGAGAAGGCGAAGCGGTGAAGACGGCGCGGCCTGAAAGTAGGGCGGGGTCTGTGACCCGCTCTTTTGCACGCTGAGTGTTCGGACCGAGGGCGGGTCGCAGACCGCGCCCTACTGCACGGCAGCGGATTCAGCATGAAAACCATCCTCGCCGCCGGCCTGCTCGCGGGCGCGCTCGATCTCGCCTACCTGTTCGCGTTCCTCGCGATCAAATATCCGCCGCTCAACGCGCCGCGGGTGCTGCAGGGCATCGCGGCGGGAGCCATCGGGCGTGACGCGGCGACGGACGGTGGCTGGGGGACCGCGACGCTCGGCCTCGCGTTGCACTTCGTGATCGCGCTGAGCGCGGCCGCGGTGTTCTACGTCGCGAGCCGTCGGCTGCGTTTTCTGAGCGAGGGTTGGTGGATCACCGGGCCGGTCTACGGCGTCGCGGTGTGGCTGGTGATGAACCTCGTGGTGCTCCCGCTCTCGACCACGCCGCCCAAGGCGTTTCCGCCGCCGGCGTGGGCGTGGATTTTCGCGGCGCACGTGCTGTGCGTGGGCCTGCCAATCGCGTGGGTGGTGCGGCGGCACCCCCGGTGCGTCCAGTGTGATCGAGAGAAGTGTCGCCAAGCGGCGCGCATTTGCTCCACGCTGCATTTCCCCGCCCGGCGATCCTGTTTTGCCGACAAACGCAATCCTCCCCGCTCCCCCGCATGAACGCTTCCTCCCCCGATTCCGCCCCGGCGCTTTCGCGCCGTGATTTTGTGAAACTCTCGGCCCTCACCACCGGAGCCGCCGTCGCCACCGGCCTCGGCGCCAATCGCGCGATGGGCGCGACATCCGGCTCCGATAAAATTCGCGTCGGTGTGATTGGTTCCGGCGGCCGCGGTCGCGGGGCGGCGCAAAACTGCCTCGAGTCATCGCCCGGCATCGAGATTGTCGCGATCGGCGATCTGTTTCAGGCCCAGGTCGACAGCGCGGAAGCCGCGATCCAGAAGTTTGCGACCGACAAGAAGCTTCCGGCGCAGAAGATGCAGAAATTTTCCGGCTTCGATAACTACCAGAAGGTGCTCGCGGCCGGCGTCGACATGGTGATCCTCGCGGCGCCCCCCGGCTTCCGTCCGGTGCACTTCGAGGCGTCGGTGAATGCCGGCAAACATATCTTCTGCGAAAAGCCCGTCGCAGTCGATCCAGTCGGCGTGAGGCAGTTCCTGGCGTCGGTGAAGAAGTCCAAGGAAAAGAACCTCGCGGTGGTTTGCGGTCTGCAACGCCACCACCAGCCGAGCTATGTCGAGACGATCAAGCGCATCCAAGGCGGCGAGCTGGGCGAGCTGACCGGGGGGCAGTGTTATTGGAATGGCACCGAGCCGTTTTTCCGTGGACGCAACGACAAGGACGACAAGACCGGCCAGCTCAGGTGGCCGTGGCTCGCCAAGGTGAGCGACTTCGAGTGGCAGTGCTGGAACTGGTATCACTGGGACTGGATCTCCGGCGACCACATCGTGGAGCAGCACATCCACAATATCGACGTGATGAACTGGGCGTTTGGCGGGCCGCCCGTGAAATTCTACGGCATGGGCGGGCGGCAGACGCGCGGCGACAAGCCCGGCAACATCTGGGACAGCTTTGCCGTCGAGTTCGAATATGCCAACGGCGCCCGTGTCGCCAGCCAGTGCCGCCACGCGCCGAAATCAACGCAGCGCGTGAACGAGCGGATCGTCGGCACCAAAGGCTGGTCCTTCACGGATCAGTCAGGCGAGGCGTTCGTGAAGTCGCACAGTGGCGAGCAGAAGTGGAAATATGACGGTGCGCTGCCCAATCCCTATGTCGTCGAACACATCGACCTCATCGCGAGCATTCGCAAAAATGCCCCGCTCAACGAGGGCGAAATGGTGGCCTATAGCACGCTGACCGCGATCGGCGGCCGCATGTCGGCCTACACCGGCCGCGAGCTCTCGTGGAAGTGGCTGCTCGAAGGTTCGAAGCTGGACATCTTCCCGAAGACCGTCGCCGCGGGCAAGGGGCACTTCCCGATCGTCCCCGTGCCGGGGCAGGTCGAGTTGGTGTAGTCCGGGCCAGACTGGTGCTGAGGCGCCTCGCCTTAGTTGATTTTTCAACGGCGGCCTTGTGCCGCCGTTTTTCTTTTCAAATCCACGAGACCGGCCGCCTCGTCCAAGACTCGCTCAGTCCCGCAGCACAAGGTCCACTTGCTCGCCAGGCAACAGCGCGAGGTCCGTGGGCACGGTCACGTGGACGCGCACGCCCAGCTCCGTCGGCACCGAGGTGACCGGCAGGTGGAGCGCGGCGAGCAGCGTGGGCGAGATGGGCTCGAGGTGCGCGCCCACTTGCGTGATGGTGGCCGTGCCGGTGCGGCGGGGCAGCGAGCGCGTGCGCACCTCGACGGCTGTGCCGGGCGCGGGCAGCGCGCCGACGGGCGGGCGGATAAAACCGACGACACTGGGCGCGCCGGCGGCGGTGACTTGGAAAATGGGCTCGCCCGGCACGACGGTCTCGCCGGGCCGGCGGCTGACGAGCGTCACGATGCCGTCAAGCGGGGCGACGAGCGCGACGGCCCGGAGCTGCGCCTCGGTGAGGCGGAGCTTTTCCTCCTGCAGCTTGATCGAGGCGCGGAGCGGTTGGGCGCCGACCGCGGGTGTGAGCCGCTGGAGCTCGGGATCGATGCGGGCCACAAGCTCGGCTTGCACCGTAACCTGCGCGAGCAGCGAGTCGCGGGTGTTCTGCGCTTCCTCGAAGCGTTCGTCGGTCAGGAGCTTGCCGGTGTGGAGCGCCTTGGCGCGGGCTAAGTTGCTCTCAGCCTGGTGGAGCTGCGACTTGAGCGTGGTGAGCTTCACGCGCTCGCTCATCAGATCGAGCATCAGGCGCTCGTAGTCGAGCAGGGTGCGCAGCTCCGAGGTCTGCCGCATGACCTCGATCTCGGCGCGGATGACGCCAAGGGAGGCCTCGAGCACCTGCGGATCGGCCACGACCACGTGCGCGAGCGTGTCGCCGGCCCGGACGGGCTGGAAAAGTTTCGCGACCACTTGGGTGAGCGTGCCGGCCTGCGCGCTGCGCACCTCGGCACGGACGGTCTCGGCCTCGCCGACCATCGTGGTGGGAGCGACCGCATTCGACCAGATGAAGGCCGCGGCGACGGTGCCCGCGGCAAACACGAGGCCTGGCAAGAACTGCTGGCGCACGCGGCGCCAGCCGTGCGCGGCGGGCGTGGGAATCGGGGGCAGGGCGTCGTCCATCGGTTCAGACCTCCGACTCGTCCTCGGCCTTCATGCTCGTGACCTGATCGACGCCGGGAAGCTGCGTGAGCTCGCGGATGAGATCAGGCACGCGGCCGGGATCGCGGAGCAGCAGCCGGTAGGAAAGATCGGTGCCGGTGGCGGAGGAGTTGAAATGCTGGTTGGCGCACTGCGCCCGGAAGCTGTGGCGGCGGAGCAAGCGGTCGAGCGCAGGCAGCTCGGCCACGGCGCGGCTCCAATGCAGGTTCAGCACGAGGTCGAAGCGGTGGCGCGAGCCGAAGGCGGTGAGCCAGAGGTAGAGCATGACCGCGATGATCACGCCGGCGCCGATGATCGCCGTGGAGAATTTCTGCGTGCCGCAGGCCATGCCGAGCACGATGGCGGCAAGGACATAGGAGGTGTCGAGCGTATCGCGGAGGATGTTGCGGAACCGCACAATCGCGAACACGGCCATGAGTCCGAAGGCGGTGACCATGTTGTTCGACAGCACCATGAGCACCAGCGCCACAATCACGGGCATCACAATGAGCGAGACCACGAACGACCGGGAGTAGGAGATGCCCGAGTGCGTGAGCATGTAGACCCACGCGATGAGCTGGCCCATGAGGAAGGCCAGCAGCATGGCGAGCAGCACGGTCTGGAAACTCGTCGGCGCGCTGCCGAAATCGCCTTTTAGGATCGCATCCATGCGTGGGACAAAAAAGCGCGTGCCGCGCTCAGGCGGCAAACACGGGTGCGCGAGCGGCTAATTTAGCCCGGGCGCGCGGGGCCGCCGCGGCCGCGGAGGCGGGCGCATCAACCTTGAGCCCGACGCCGTGGTTGGAGACGCGGTGCTCGCCGAGGAGCAGGACGCCCTGCGCGTATTTCGGCGCGCCGCCGCGGACGAGGTTGAAGAGCCGTATCATCTCGCCGCACCACGAGGGGAGGCGGTCGGTGAACTTGAGCTCGAAGACGACCTGTCGGGGAAAGACGCGCACGGGCTGGCCGAACTGGCCGTTGAGCGCCGTGCCGAACTCCGGCTCGCAAAGCACATCGCGGTCGAAGGTGACGCGGAGCGAATTGCCAATCGGGCTCATCCACGCCTCACGTTGGTAGGCGACGTGCGAGCGCGGCGTGGCGCGCAGCGTGTGCATGAGGCGGCAGAACTCCTGCAGCGCGGCCAGCTCCCTGCCGTCGGGCTTGACCAGATCGGCGAGCTGCGGCGGACGGCCGGCGAGCAGCGGTTGCACGGACGCGCGATGCACCGTGGCGCGGAGCTTGGAGATGATCTCGTTGGTCCGGCGCTTGACTTCGAAATGGATGGCCGTGTCGTCCGCCGTGTAGTGACGGAGGCGGAGCTTGAAGCGGTTCTTCTCGCCGGATTGCACCGCCTGATAGGTCGTCAGGTCGGGCGAATCGAGGTAGAGCGAGTGGACGGGGTAGGAGTATTCCGGACGCGAGGCCGCGAAATCGTCGGGCTTCAGGTGGCAGCTGACAAAACGCCGGATCGCAAGGGCACGCTCCTCTGTGACCAAATACTTCAACTCGAAGCGTTGATGTTGGAAGCGTTGGTTAGCCATGGGCGAGGAAGTGACGCCGAATTAACCGGAATGTTTCAGGGTGGCTGGACATGGCAATGTGGAATTCAACGGCCGGTCTGACCCGTGACTTAAGGCAATATGGGCGACTCAGAGGTGACATCTCCCACCAGCCCGGCCGAGGAGGGCGACCCGCGTCGCTAAATTGACGCTTCTTTCGCCTCAAGCGCGGTCAGCGCAAGGCGTGCATGGCTTGGAACTTCTGACCGAGATGGGAGGGATGTAGCAGCTGAATGAGCGCGAGCTTGCGCGGGCTCATGCGCGCCGCCTCCGCCGCGATGGTGGGCGCGATGAACTCGCCCGCATGGCGCACGAAAAAGGCCTCCTGCGACTCCAGCACGGCCGGGGCAAAACCCCCGGCGCGCAGCGCATCGCCAATCCAGTCCCAGCAGATGTGGCACGTGAGATCCTGCTCGCCGGGCCGCGCGAGCAGATTGTTGGACTGGGTGTGGCGATAGTAGGCGCGTCCCGTGCCGGCGGGCATGGACTCGAGCAATTCGGCGAGCAGGCGGCCGTAGTCGAGCGCCAGGAACAGTCCCTTCCACGGTTGCCGTGCCATGCGTTCGGCGAGAGCGGCGGCCGCCCAGGGTTCGTCGAAGCGATAGCCTTCGCTCGCGACATGACCACGCGTGCAAGGCCGCAGCGTCTCCACCATCCGGTCGTCGTCGAGGCGCACTCCGACTTCGTGCCAGCAGCCCCCGCGAAAGACCGTGGGCGTGAACGGCTGGGCATCGAACAGCTCGTTGGAAACCACCACGCACTCGCCCTCCAATTCGATTGCGCCCCCGACGCCAATCGTGCGGGTGCCGGCAAAGGGGTGCGCGACACCCGCCAGCACTCCGCCCCCCGGATTGTCCTGAGCGGAGCCGAAGGGTTCGGCTCCGATCTCGATAAAGGTGTGGCTCGCCGGATCCCGGCCGGCGGCACGCAGGAGCTTGGCGCACGCCGCGGCCACGAGTTCCCCGAAGATCGCGCCGCTCGTGCTCGACGTGAAGAAATCCGTGCCAGCGGCGTAGCCCACGCGTTTTTTATGTTTCCGATAATACCCGACCTCCGGGTGGTAGAGGGCCAGCTCCATGAAACGGGCGAAGGGCATCTCCCCGTCCGCGTCCGCGTGCTCGCGGAAGATGGCGAGGAACTCCGGCGAGGCGGCGGTCGGTGAGTCTGGCGACGAACCCATTTACAAAGCGAAGCCGATGCCCACAGTGGCGCGCATGTTCAAACGCATTCTCACGGTGGCTGCCGGGGTGGCTCTGGGCCTCGTGCTCGCCACGGCCGGTCTGCGCGTGGCCGCGGCGTGGAACATCTGGCCCAACCGCGATCTTTCCCGCGCCTCCGGCTACGTGAAGGATGTCATGCGGCTGGTGAACGAGAACTACGTCGATGCGAAAGCCGTCGCCTATGACGATCTCGCGCGCGGCGCGTTGCACGGAATGGTCGAGGCGCTCGATCCGCACTCGGAGTTCCTGGAGAAAAAACATCGCGAGGAATTCGAGGAGGATATCACCGGCGAGTTTGGCGGCGTGGGCCTCCAGGTGGAGACGCGCGCGGGCCGCGTGGTCATCATCACGCCGATGGCCGGCACGCCGAGCGAGCGCGCGGGCCTGCGCCGCGGCGACGAAATCGTGAGCATCGACGGCAAGCCCGTGGAGCCGGGCAACGGGATCGACGGGGTCGTGAGCCGCCTGCGCGGCAAGCCACGGACGAGTGTGCGCGTGGGCCTTTTCCGCCCCGCGTCGCAGGACAAGTTCAACGTCACGCTCGTCCGCGAGATCATCAAGATCGAGAGCGTGCGCGGCGCGCGGCTGCTCGACGATGGCATCGGCTATGTGCAGCTCACGGAATTCTCCGATCACACCGGCCGGCAATTTCTCCACGCGGTTGACGCGCTGCTGAAGGACGGAGCGACCAGCCTCATCCTCGATCTGCGCAACAATCCGGGCGGGCTGCTCGAAGCCGCGGTCGATGTGGCCGAGCCATTCTTCAAGAAGGGCGAGCTCATCGCCTACACGCAGGGGCGCAAGCCGTCGGACCGGGAGGACTTCAAAGGCGAGGGCGCGGTGATTCCGCTCAATCTGCCGCTGGCCATCTTGATCAACGCCGGCAGCGCGAGCGCCGCGGAGATCGTCACCGGCGCACTCAAGGACACGAGCCGCGCCGTCGTCGTGGGTGAGCGATCCTTTGGCAAGGGCTCGGTGCAGTCCGTCTTCAAGCTCGACAACGGCGAGGGGCTGCGGCTCACGACCGCGCGCTACTACACGCCGAGCGGCGCGACGATCCATGAGAAGGGCATCACCCCGCACGTCGAGGTGGTGATGACGCCGGAGGAGGATGCGAAGCTCGCGCGCCAGCGCGCCCGGCCCGACATCACGGATCCGGCGCAGTTCAAGGAGCGCTTTGGCTTCGAGCCCATCGCCGATCGGCAGCTCGAGACCGCGGTCGCGATGCTCAAGGGCGTGCGTCTGCTCGGCGCGGGCGCACCGCGCCCGGCGCAGTGAGATGACGGACGTTGTGATCAGATCTGTGGTAGCCCGCCTCGTGAGAGGCGGGACCGACGGCTGTTGCGGCTCTCGACCATCCCGCTTCTCACGAAGCGGGCTACCGATCCGATTGTTCCAGCCCGCTCTCCCGCGCCCATGATCCTCGCGCTCGAGAGTTCGTGCGACGAGACGGCCGTCGCGATGTTCGATCCTGCGCGCGGGATGGCCGGCGAGTGGATCCACAGCCAGATCGCGTTGCACGAGAAACACGGCGGCGTGGTGCCCGACCTCGCGACGCGCGAGCATCTGCGGACCTTCGGGCCGTTGCTGGCGCGGGCGAAGAACGAGATCGGTTTTGAGAAGGTCACGCAGGTCGCGGTGACGAACGGCCCCGGCCTCGCCGCGTGCCTCGCCATCGGCGTGGCGGCGGCGAAGTCGCTCGCGCTCGCGCTGCGGGTGCCGGTCGCGGGCGTGAACCACCTGCGCGGCCATGTGTGGTCGCCCTTCATTGCGTTGCACGCGGAGGCGCCGACGCAATTCGACGCGCGGCTCGCGGCGCTGCTGCCGCACCTCGGCCTCATCGTCTCCGGCGGCAACACGATCCTCTTCACCCTCGACGAGTCACGGCGGCTCGCCGTGCTCTCCACGACGCGCGACGACGCCGCGGGCGAGGCGCTCGACAAGGGCGCCAAGCTCCTCGGCCTCGGCTACCCCGGCGGCCCGATCATCGAGAAACTCGCCGCCGGCGGGCGCGCCGACGCGTTTGATTTTCCGCGCGGCATCGGCCGGCGCGATGAACTGGACTTCAGCTTTTCCGGCCTGAAGACGAGCCTGCGCTACCTGCTCGAAAAAATGCCCGCCGCCGAAATCGCGGCGCGCCGCGCCGATCTTTGCGCCAGCTACCAGCAAGCCGTGATCGACGCGCTGACACGCAAGACGCGACTCGCGCTGGAGCGCGGCGGTTTCAAAAGTCTCGGTCTCTCCGGCGGCGTAGCCAACAACCGCGCACTCCGCGCAGCGCTCGAAACCGAAGCCAAGCGCGTGAGCATACCTTTCTTCGCCGCCCAGCCGAAACACACTGGTGACAACGCCGGCATGATCGCCTTCGCGGCGTGGGTGGACACCGCGGACGCAGAGTTCGCTGGTGGAATGGCCCTGAGCGTGGAGCCGAGCGCGGAGCTGGCGTAGCGGACTTCGTCTCCATTGCCTACGGATCGAGCAGGAGTTCCTGTCCGATGCTCAGCTTCGAATGGTCGGAGGTATTTTTCAGCACGAAGGCGAAGACGTCGAAATCCGGGTGCCCGTCTTCCTTGGTTTTGCGAGGCTGTGAAACAGACGGCTAGATAGGAAATTCACCGAGTGGTGATCTGCTCGCGAGTTCGAAATCCGCGTTTTCAAGAAGCCGGGCTAAGACGTAACGGTGGCCAACGTCATGAGAGACCCACTCAACTCGCATACGGACAGGCATCGTTTGCGCCGGCAATTTTTGGGACAAGCGAACTACTTGTAATCCCGCCTCAAGTTGCTCGGCAGCAGCCCGAGCTCCTCGCGGTATTTGGCGACGGTGCGGCGGGCGATGGTGATGCCTTTTTCTAGGAGCTTGGCGACGAGTTCCTGATCGCTGAGGGGCTTCGACGTGTCCTCCATGTTGATCAGGTCGGCGATCATTTCCTTCACGCTGGTATTGGAGACGGAGGCGCCGGTCTCGGACTGGTAGCCGGGGGTGAAGAAATACTTGAAGTCGAAGATGCCGTGCGGCGTGCGGATGAACTTGTTGGCGATGGCGCGGCTCACGGTCGTCTCGTGCACGCCCACGACCTCGGCGACTTGGTTCATCGTGAGGGGTTTCAGGCTGTTGACGCCGTTGTCGAAAAAATCGCGCTGGGCGTTGATGATCTCGCGGGTGATGCGCTCGATGGTGCGCTGGCGCTGCTCGATGGAATCGATGAGGAACTTGCCGGAGCGGATTCGTTCGCGGAGGTAGTCGCGCTCCTGCTTCGAGAGCGTGCCGCGCGCGATCATGTCGCGGTAGGTGCTGGAGATCCGGAGACGCGGGATGTAGTCGCCGTTGAGATCGATCTTCCACTCGTCGCCGTCCTTCTCGACGGTGACATCGGGCACGACGACGCGGTTGTTGTCATCGGCGAAGCGGCGGCCGGGCGCGGGGTCGAGTTTTCCAATCTCCTCGATGGCGGACTGGATCTCGTCGGGGTCGGCGTTAAGCTTGCGCGCGAGGTCGGGGATGCGGCGGCGCGTGAGCAACTCGAAGTGATCGCGGATGATGCGCGCGGCGAGGCACTGGCCGCGGCCTTTGGCGATGAGCTGGATGAGCAGGCAGTCGGCGAGGTCGGTGGCGCCGATGCCGGCGGGCTCGAAGGAGCGGAGGAGCTTGAGCGCTTCCTGCACGGCCGCGAGATCGAGGCCGGCTTGGAGCGCGACGTCGGCGGCTGATTGCGTGAGAAAGCCCCGATCGTCGAGTCCGCCGACGAGGTGCCGGAGCGCGTCGAGCGCGACAGGAGAGAGGTCGTTCACCTCGGCCTGCTGCATCAGGTGCTGCTGGAGCGAGGTCTCGCTCACGAGCGAGTCGAAGAAGTGCTCGCGACGCTCGGCATCCTCCGCGGTGTGCGTCTGGGTGCCGCCGACGCTGGCCATGTGGTCGCGCCAGTCCTGATCGAGTTTCCCGAGAATCTCGAACTCCTTGTCCGGGGAGAAATCCATCTCGTCGCGCCGGGGTTCGTCGCCGCCGCTATCGGGAGCCGTTTCGCTGGGCGTGCCGCCGTCGCCCTCGGTGCCGGATTCCCCGGCGGCGTCGGCCTCCGGTTTCTCGAGGCTGACATCCTCCATCGGCAGCTCCTCGAGCGTCGGGTTGCTTTGGAGTTCCTCCTGGATGACGGAGCGGAGATCGAGCGCGGCGACCTGAAGAATCTTGAGGGAGTGCCGCAGCTGGGGCGCGAGGACCAGCGATTGGGTCTGGCGCTGGCGGAGATCCTGGCTGAAACCGGGTCCGCTCATATCGTCGAAGAGGAGCGCATTCTATTTCAAAGCGGGGGGCGCGATGCCGGCGCCGGCACCACAGGATCGCGGACGCCAAAAAGGTCCTTGAGATAGACGCCGAGCTTCTCGTTCGTCGGGCCGTAACGGTCGCTGTAGAGATAGAGCTCAAGATCGGTGAGCATCTCATTGGCCGACTGGTAGCGCCGATCGCGGTCGCGGGTGAGGGCGCGCTGGATGATGGCCTCGAGGCGGGGCTCGATCTCCGGGCGCAGCGTGGCGAACTGCGGGATCGGCATCGTGAGGATATTGCGGCGCGACTGCGCGCGATCGGCGGCGCGGAAGAGGTTTTTGCCGAGGAGAAGCTCGGTGAGGACGATGCCGAGCGGGAAGAGGTCCGCGCGCGCATCGGTGATCGCGTAGCTGGCCTGTTCGGGCGAGAGATACTCGTCCTTGCCCGCGATGACCTTGCCCTCCTCGTTATACATCAGGTCGAGGGCCTTCGCGATGCCGAAGTCCGTGAGCTTCACGTCGCCCTCGTAGGCGAGCATGACGTTCTTGGGGCCGATGTCGCGGTGGACGATGTTGAGGTGGCGATCATCGCGGTCGCATTTGGAATGGGCGTAGGCGAGGCCGCGCGCGATGCGCGAGATGATGAACGCCGCGAGATCGACGGGGATGGGGCGGCCGAGCTTGCGGTGTTGCTCGAGGAACTGCTCGAGGTTCACGCCGCGCACAAATTCCATCACCATGAAATACTGCCCGCCCGTCTGCCCCAAGTGGTAAGTCTGGACGATGTTGGTGTGGATGAGATCGGCGACCAGGCGGGCCTCGCCGATGAAGTTGTTCTGGAACTCCTCGATGGCGGAATACTCCTCGCGAATAAGCTTCACGGCCACGACCTTGCGGAAATTCCCCGCGCCCTTCTGGACCGCCTCGTAGACGAGGCCCATCCCGCCTTCGGCGATCTTCCGCGTCATCTCATAGTGGAGCTCGCTGAAGATGTGTTTGATCGACGCCACTGGACGGCGAGAAAAGGTGCCGTGACTGCGGGTGGCAAGAGCGCATTCGGAAAACGGCGCGGAATTTGCTAGCAGTAATTTGACAGATGCCAAAGCGAGCCTAGCCTCGCGCATCATGATCACTTTGACGCCGCGCGCCGCGAAGCAGGTGCGGACGATGCACGCCGAGCTCAACGAGCCCGCCAAGCGCCTGCGGGTGCTCGTGGAATCGGGCGGGTGCTCCGGCTTCCAATACGGCATGACATTCGACGAGCCGAAGACCGATGACACGCACTTGGAGAGCGAAGGCGTCGAGTTCGTCATCGACGCGGCGAGTCTTGCCTACCTGGCGGATGTCGCGATCGATTTTGACGATGGGTTGCACGGGAAGGGTTTCGAGTTTCGCAACCCCCAGGCCCAGAGCACCTGTGGTTGCGGGAAATCGTTCAGTTGACCGTGGCCGCGCGATTTTAACGCGCTGGTTTCCTGCCCGAGTGCAACGCGACCGTGCCGAGCGTGAGCGGCTCGGCTTGGATATCCGTGAACCCAGCCGCCGCGATTTCCACTGCGAGCGCGGCGCGACCAGGAAACTGCGCGATGGTGTTGTTCAGGTATTCGTAGGCGGCGCGGTCGCCGGTCACCCAGCCCGCGACTCGCGGCAACACGCGGCGCAGATAGAAGAAGTAAAGGGGACGAAACCAAGCATAGGGTTGCGAGAACTCGAGCACGACGAGCTGGCCGCCCGGCCGCAGCACCCGGAGCATCTCCCGCAAGCCGAGGGCGCGGTCCGCGAGATTGCGCAGCCCGAAAGAAATCGTGACGGCGTCGAAGCTCCCGTCGGCCAACGGCAAGGCCAGGCCATCGCCTTGGACGAATGTGAGGTTGGGGTAGCGCGCCGCCGCGGCGGCCTTCTTCGTCTCCGCCTGATCCAGCATGGGCTGGCAGAAGTCCATGCCTAGGATCGTGGTTTCAGCCGGGAGGCCCCGCCCGAGGGCAAACGCCACGTCGCCGCTGCCCGTCGCGAGGTCGAGCACGCTGCGCGGCGCGCCCCGTTTCACGGTCGCGACGAGGCGACGCCGCCACCAGATGTCGATGCCTCCGCACAGGACGTGGTTCGCCACGTCGTAGCGTGAGGCGATGCGCCCAAACATGGACTGGACGGCGACGGGATCGTGCATGGTGAAGGCGGCGGAACCGCACGAATGGCGGCCAGTCATAAGGGTTGACGCAAGCAGAAGGGCGCAAGTAATTTAAGCCTACCCAACCCACGGCCTCATTCCCAAAGGAATCCCCCATGTCCAACCTGTCCAACCTGACCAAGCGCGAGATCGTCTTGGAAATCTATCGGAAGTCCGGCTTCCCGCAGAAACAGATCGTCGACACGGTGCAACAGACCCTCGACATCATCCAGAAAGCGCTCGCCAACGGCCGCAACGTGGAGCTGCGCAACTTCGGTGTGCTTGAGGTGCAGGTGCGCAAACAGCGCATCGGCCGCAACCCCAACAAGCCCGAGGCTGAGGTCGTGATCCCGCGGCGCGCCGTGGTGAAGTTCAAATCCGGCAAGATTCTCAAGCAGCAGCTCAAGAAGATCGACCTCGCGAAGCTGACGCCGAGCACCGCCTCGGCCCACGCCGAGGGCGACGAGAGCGAGGAAACCTGAGTGACGGAGAGTGGGCCGGGCGCTGGGCGCGGCTCCGGGTTGGCGAGCTCAGTCCGAGGTGGCTCCCGGGAGCGCGCGGAATTTTTGGTGTCGCCGTGAGGCGGAGCGCTTTGCCACGCTCGGGCCTTCATGGCTTCGTTTCAGACCCTTCCCGGCTTCCGCGAGTTCTATCCCGAGGACTTGGCGCGGAGGAACCACATCTTCCGCCTCTGGCGGCAGACCGCCGCCAGTTTCGGCTTCGCGGAATACGACGCGCCCGTGCTTGAGCCGCTCGAACTTTACAAGGCCAAGTCGGGCGACGAGATCGAGACGCAGCTCTTCAGCTTCACCGACAAAGGCGGGCGCGAAGTCGCGCTGCGCCCCGAGATGACGCCGACCGTGTGCCGCCTCGTCGGCGCCAAGGCCAACGCGCTCAAGCGCCCGATCAAGTGGTTCAGCATCGCGGAATTCTATCGCTACGAACGGATGCAGAAAGGCCGCGGCCGCTGCTTCTTCCAATTCAACGCCGATATCTTCGGCGAGCCCGGCCCCGAAGCTGAAATCGAGCTCATCGGCCTGCTCGTGCAGTGCCTCTGCGCGTTTGGCCTGACGGCGGAGGATTTCTATGTGCGCCTCAGTGACCGGAACCTGTGGTTCTATTACTTGGAAGCGCTCGGACTCGATGACACGCGGGCGCGCTCTGTGCTCGGCGCAGTCGACAAATTCGAGAAATACGGCGACGAGGCCTTCAAGGCCTACACCGAGGCGCACGGTCCGCTCGCGCCCGAGCTGAGGGAAAAAATTCTCTCCTTCCTGCAGGTGAAGTCGATCGCCGCGCTCGAGCAGACCCTCGCGGCGCTCGGCGGGGAAAAACTCGCCGCCCGTCTCGCAGATTGGAAAAAGCTGCTGGGCGCGATCGAGGCGATGGGCCTCGCGCGTTTCGTCGAGGTCGATCTCGGGGTGGTGCGTGGACTCGCGTATTACACGGGCTTTGTCTTCGAAGCCTTCGACCGAAAGGGCGAGCTGCGCGCGCTCGCCGGCGGCGGGCGCTACGATGACCTCGTGCAAAAACTCGGCGGCCCTGCGTTCCCCGCCGTCGGCTTCGCGATCGGCGACATGACGTTCGCGCTCCTGCTCGAGCAACGCGGCCTGATGCCGACGATGGTGTCGGCGCCCGACGTGTATTGCGTGATCGGCGGCGAGGCGGAGCGGCTCGCGGCCTTTGCCGACATCCATGCGCTGCGCGCGGCGGGCTTTCGCGTGGATTATCCGATGAAGGAGGTGGCCTTCGGCAAACAGTTCAAGGCCGCCGCGGAGTCGGGCGCGAAGCTCGCGCTCATCTATGGCGGCGATGAGCTGGCCAAGGGCGTGGTGAAAATCCGCGACCTCACGGATCGGTCGGAGCACGAAGTTCCGCGTGCACAGGTCGCGGCGCACGTGCGGGATCTTTTCACCGCCGGATAAGTCTCGGCGGACGTCACAGAAAGCGGTTGAGGTAGGGACGGTTCCTCGAGCCGTCCCTACGTTTTCGAGTCCTCTCAGCAACGGGTGCGCTTCACCGCAAATCCTCCGGCCCAAACGCTGCTGGCAGCAGCGCGCCGAGCGTCGTGGTGATCCGCTGCTTTGAAGCGCACACGCTCACGATCTGCGCGTGCGGCCCAAATTCATTGATCACTTGGCGGCAAGCGCCGCACGGCATGGTGGGCTCCGCGGTGGGCGTGAAGACCGCCACCGCGCGCAGCGTTTTCTCGCCCGCCGCCACCGCGGAAAAAATCGCGGTGCGCTCCGCGCAGTTGCACAGGCCGTAGGAGGCATTCTCAACGTTGCAGCCGGCGTAGATCTTTCCCGAGCCGGCGAGAATTGCGGCACCCACGGGAAATTTCGAGTAGGGTGAGTAGGATCTTTTCGCAGCGGCGCGGGCGGCTTTCTCGAGGCGGCGAAGGGTGGCGGCAGAAGTGTTCATTTAGGTCGGGCTTTAAGCCCGACAACATCCGCATGTGTTTCGGGCGTAAAGCCCGACCAACAGCAGGAACGCGCCCCACAGCGCGAGGTGGCGCGGCATGGTGTACACGCCGCC